>CAYGHR010000016.1:3469-21481 GCA_964349715.1 uncultured Peptococcaceae bacterium | reverse complement strand
ATGGCGCAACACTTTCTCCAGCGAGTTAGCTATGCAGCGGAACACGCCCGCCGCCACCTGTCCGTGCGGCACGCCTCTATCGAGCGCGCGTATCGCAGCCGTTGCGGGTCCGGCAAAGCTAATCGTTCCTCCCTTGACGGCCGCAGGGATAGCGTAAGGTGGGCCGTTCAGACACTCGGCAAGGTTATCCAGGAACATCCCGCAGGGGAACTCGGCTCCCATATGCACTCCTACCCGGTCAATGAATTGCCCGGCATGCAGGTCGACGCCGGTGGCAAGCAACCGCAAGGCGTAGCCTCCCTCCTCTCGTGGGCTTACATAGAGGACATCAGTCGTGCCCCCGCTTATCTGCACGGCCACAAAGTCCGATGTCGGTTGCTGTGGTAGGTGGCTCAGCGCTGCCCGCAGGTGGCCTTCCTGATGGGAAAATGTATAAAGCGGCACCTGCGCTCCCTGCGCCACAGATAGCCCGAGGCTCTGCCCCGCCAAAAAGACAGGCATATAGGAGCTTGCGTGTGGGCGCGGAGAAGAACTTACCGCCACCGCCCTTAACTTATGTTCGGCCAAAGGGATGCCATCCAGTACCTCTGGCCACTGCTTAATGTGCAAAAATAGGGCGTCAGATTGCCTGAGCCCTACTGCGCCGCTTGGTACGGGCAGAAACTTGCGCCTGTCAGCTAGAACTTCTCCCGCTAGAGACACCAACGCCGCTGAAGTCATGTAGTTGCTAGTGTCCACACCGAGTACAACTCCGGTCACAGCTGATTCACGCAGAGTTTACGGGCAATAGCGCCCAGTATGCCGTTAACGAAACGGCTAGACTCCTCTGTACTGTACTCCTTCGCTAACTCTATGCACTCATTAATGATGGCTGCAACCGGGGTGTCTTCACGTCGGCTGAGCATTTCGAATACTGCCAGCCGCAGGAGCGAGCGGTCGACTTTCGCCAAGCGGTCGATAGCCCATTCCGCCAGAGCCTCACTCACGAGGGTGTTTATCTCCTCCCACCGCGAGAGCGCGCCGTAGACGAGGTCACGCGCGTATCGCTCATCATTACCCCCCAAGGGAGTAGTTTGCAGTGCGTACTCGAGTGCGGTGCTAACGTCAACCAAACCGGTATCCAACTGGTAGATCGCCTGCATAGCGGCGGCTCGGGCCGTGCGACGGCTCATGTTGTGTCTCCTTTCCGGCAACGAGAAAAATCAGTCGACGGGAGGTAGTATGCGTTCAAGTAGTGAACGCCAATCCTCGTCTGCGTCGAGCCGGGTGCCAAGGTAATAGCCAAGCAAGGCGCAAACCCCAATGAACAAGGTCCGCCAGGGGCCAAAATGCAGATATACAAGCGCAAACGCGACACCGACAACGGTGCCAATAATCCTGCCGCGGTAGTGCGTCAGCAAAGCTCGAAGTATTGTTCTCATGTGGACACCTATTGCACGCGCAGGCGGGAATTACCTGGTGCCATTTCGACTACCAGCACTCGGACCGCTAACACACCCACCCCGGTGCAAGCCTCGATGTGCTTGCGCGCAGTCTCCTGCACTTGGGCAGTCAGCGCGGGGATATTGCTGTCCTGAGTCACTGCGAGCTCAATCGTAAGCTCTAAGCCCTTCTCCGCAAGTTGCACGCGCACTTTCGCCGTGTGCACGCCCCGCACGCTAAGCACCGTGCGCTGCGCCAAATTGCGTATGGCGCCAAGCGAAATGCGGACGTCGCCTAGCTCGCCCTGGTGGGTCACTGCCGCGCGGGACGGGCGCTCGCGTCGGATGCCTGACAACAAGAAGCGGACGCTGAAGACAAAGAAGAACAGCGCCACTATTATTGCCTCCCACCGCGTGAGCAATGCCCCTAACTCAGCGGAGTAAAACCCCGGCGGGAAGCCAATATAGGCCCCAAACACAAGTAAGGACAAGGCGGCGACCGCTAGCGTATAGAGCGTCAGCATGATACGGTCCAAAATATTCATGACAGCAACCCCCTCGTTGAACTTGCCCAGACACGCAGATTCGCTTTATGCTTGTCCATCACCTAGATTAGCTCTAGGTCAAGGTCTCAACCCTATTCTCCGGCTTAATCTCGTGGATGGCCACGGATTGCACATGCACATTCACTTCTACAACTACTAGGCCGGTCATGGTTTCTATGGCGTTGCGTACATTTTCCTGCACGCGCAGCGCAACTTCTGGAATCTTGACCCCGTAATCTAGGACTACGTATACATCAACGGCGGCCTCTCGCTCGCCTACAGTGACTTTGACTCCTTTGGAAAGGTTGCTTTTGCGCAACATCTCCACTAAGGATACCCCACTCATGCCCGTCACCCCAGGCACCTCACTCGCGGCTAGCCCCGCGATGGTACCCACAACATCCGGCTCAATGCGCAGCGTTCCCACGTCACTTGAGCCATGTTGGAGAGCTTTTTCCAAACAGATCACCTCCTGCTTGTTACGGGCTTATTATATCAGAACTTAAATCCCCGAAACAGCCTATTTGCGAAACCTAACGCGTACATTCTGCAGGCGCAGGCCGCTGATGTTGCAGACCGTTTCCGCGATGCTTAGCGCCTCCGCCTCGGTCATGCTGTCGGCACGCACTACCGCTACCGCGTTTCCTTCGCCAAAAACGACGACGGCGTCCCCAAAACCCTGCCCAATAATCAGGCGCTCGATCTGCCGCTCTTGCTCCCGGCGGGTGCTGGCGTTAATGATCTCTACTTGCGCCCTAGCCCGCGCCGCCGTATCAAGGTTAGGGTTGTTCATCATCCCCTTAAGGAGTTCGAGTCTGGCGCTGCGCTCCCTGTCTCTTTCTAGGCGATGTTCCGCAAAGTAGTCGCCTTCCTCCCCCGTCGGTGAGCCGCTCACGGGGATTGTACCATCCACCGGCTCCAATCGGCTAATGGGTTGTGGCGGCCACAGTGAGTACATGGCGAAGTACCCAACTGCACCCACCACCATGACGGTGGCCACAAACCGCACCAACATACCCTTATCAATAATCATTTTGTACCTCCTATCTTCCCGGCAAAACTGTGACCCGATGCGGCGGGAGCGCGAGAATCGTTACCGCCGCCTCTGTCAACATCTCCCGCACACGTGACGCACGGGCTCCACTGGCGACCACTACTACCCCGTGGACCTCCGGCATCGTTTCACGCACTTCTAAGCCACTCTCTCGCCCGCCGCCTTGAGTCAGCACCGTGTCCACTGACAGCGTCTCCTCTAGGTTTGTGGTTTCCCGCGTCTCCCCTGCGCCCGCCACTTGGGTACTGCGGCGAGTTTCTCCTCTGTCGGTGGCGAACTCGGTCCTTCCCGACGCGGCGAATGTAATCATGACCGAGACTTTCCCCGCACCCGCAATGTGTGACAGGTGAGCAGCCAATTGAGCTTCGAGAGTCTGCCGATATGCCTGCAATGAGCTTAACGTCGATTCTCCCGGCACAGGTGTATCCCTTGCGGCATTGACTAACGACGTATCCGGCTGAGCTGCCGGGGGTGAGTACAGTCGCAAGGCTATTAAGACTAAGGCTAGCGCCAAGAGCAGCTGTATCTTCTTGTTCTCAAGAAGCCTCTGCAGCGTGTTGGTTACCGTATCAGGCACGGATAATCACTCCTATCTTGCGGCTTGGAACGTTACCGCGGTGTAACTAAGACCTAAGCTTTGCACCAGCGTAGTTCTGAGGCGGGTCAGCATCTCTCTGTAGTCCTCGGGCTCTGCGCCGTCCTTAGGCGTAAGGGTGAGCAGCACGCGCGTAGGGCGGCCTAAGCTTGGGCTTTGTGTGTCGCGCTCTAGTGAAACTTCGACGCGAACGGCGGCGACTAGAGGTTCTGCGCGGGCTAGGCCCGCTATCCTGTCCTTAAGCAGCAGTTCATACGTAAGCCACGTAGATTGATCTGACAGCGGCCTTAGGGGGAGTTCCCAGAGCTCGTGCCGCTCGCCTGACTGCGCCTGTAGGGCTGTCAGGTCAACCTCGCCCGCGAGAAGCGCCGTGACCGGACCGAGCAGCAGCAAGAGCAGAATCAAACTCACGGCATAGTCAACATACTTTCTCATGACGCCACTTGGCAGAGCCAAGTCAATGATCCCTGCCAGTACTATCAATATGACGATTTCCTGCGTCCATGCGCGCAAAAACGGGAGCACAAACCTCTACCTCCTCAACGGATCGCGAGCACGGCGTTGCCGCTGCTAATGACAATGGTAATGAGAATAAAGAGCATTATCCCTACCGTCACTAAGGCCCCCCCGACCACAACCAGTATATCCGCTAGGCTGTCTAATGCCTGTACAACAGGTTTAGCCCCGAGCGGCTGGATAATCGCTGCCGCCAGACGGTAGATAAAGACCGTGACCATGACATTGATTGCCGGGAGAGCGCACAGAATAAACACCGCCAGCAGTCCGGCCAGGCCCATGCCGTTTTTAAGCAGCAGAGATGCCCCTGCCACCGTCTCCACGACATCCGCAAACAGACCACCCACCACCGGGATAAAGTTCTTTACTGCGTATTTAGCGGTGCGCAAGGCAATCCCGTCCGCTACAGAGGCCGCAGTCCCTTGCACTACCGTCAAGCCTATGAAAACCGCAAAAGCTACCCCCATCACCGCTATCCCCAGCTGTTTCAGCAGGCTGGCCAGTTTGCTGACGGGGAGTTTATCTGAGAATGCGCTGATTAATGACAGCACGCCGGAAAAGTACAGCAGGGGAAGAACTGTGTTGATGACGATAGCACTGACGGTAGCGGTTGCGGCAGCAATTAAAGGATGCAATAGCGTGGCCGAGGCCGCAGCGCCCATAGATAAGAGCAAGGTCAGGAGCACCGGCATCAGACTATAAACCAGCGTCAGTAAGGTGTTGACTGCCGTGCTGACTGTCCGCACCGTCAGCGAGAAACTCGTCAGCACCATGCCCATCAGGACTACAAAGCAAACTGCGTATGCTACTTGGCCGACGCCGCCGCCGAAGCTGTCCTGCATCTTTTGCATTAGGGCGCACAGTACCGCCAAGACTACCAGGCGGCTAAGGAGACCCGACTGGGCGACCACCTCACGGAATGCGTAGCGCAACAGGCTATTGGCAAACTCCCTCGGATCAACAATTGCGCCCGTTCGCAAGCCGCTGAGAATGCCGGGGATGCTAAGCTCCGGCACGTACCCCGCGTATTCCGCGTGCAGGCGCGCCAGCACTTCGTCGAGGGGCACCGTATCCAGTTCGCTTAGCTGCTGCTCTATAATCGCGCCGACATCGGGTACGCTCGCTGCCGGCGGAGACTCGGTAGCGGAGTAGGCTGTCCCCCCCGCCATCAGCAGAAGGGTGAGCAAAACTGCGACAAAGATTATCTTCATATCATTCTTTCGTCAGGGTATGAGGCGCAGAATCGTGTCTAGTAGCACCAAGATGAGGGGGATGGAGAGGCCTAGGATGACAAGCTTCCCCGCTAACTCCACCTTGGCCGACAGTGAGCCTTCCCCGGCGTCTTTGCAGATTTGCGCTCCGTACTCAGCCACATAAGCCACACCCATGATGCGCAGGAGAGTACCCAGGTGCAGATTGCCGACGTCGGCCCTACGCGCGATGTCCTCCACGAGCCGGACAATCTGGGCTATGTGCCCGAGTAGGGCCACTAACATACCGATGCCGGTCACCAGAACCAAGACTAGGGCCAGCTCGCGGTTTACTTGCTTTAACACCAGCGACATCATGACGGCTGCCAACGCCAGCAAAGCGTATTGGAAGATTTGCATCTTGCTAGAACTGCATTAGGGTCTCTATGGCGCGAAACAAAACGATGACCTGATAGACCAAGAAGGTCAGTACCATCACGATGCCGGTGATCATCACTAACCCCGCGGACTCCTTACGGTCCCAGGTGTTAAGCAAGTTATAGATGATGCCGAGCGCTAACAAGAACGCCGTCAGTTGCATGATTACTCTAAAGTTTAGCTCCAAGATAGGCCCCCCTCATCAGATAAGGATGATCACCAGCGTAATGCCCGAGAGGACTCCAAGGTACTTCCACAGCCTAGCGCTTCGCCTTGCCTCTTCTTCCGCCTCGCGCTGCAGGTTCTCTAGCCTGCGCAGGACTACGAGTAGATGGCGTTCCTGATCCTCGCGGTTACTCGTGCCTAACACCTCGCCTAGGTGACGCAGGACAGCGATGTCGCGCTCTAAGAGCGCTGACTTCTCTCGCAGCCCCATGAGGGCGCCCTCCCATGCGTTGCGGGCTGTCTTAAGCGCAGCTATGCCTTCGCTAGCGCCGGCAAAGAACTCCCCCATCGGCGCACGCACGCGGAGGTTGCCGAGCGCGGTAGCTAGCGGCGTTGCGGCGTAGACGATTTCCGTGCGCAACACCTCTAGGCCCAAGCAGAGGTCCGCAAGTTGCCGCGGCCGTTCGGTATATCCTCTGGCCACAGCAAACCCTGCCGCAGCAGATACATACACAATCAGGCTGAAGGCGACAACGTCAATGAGGACACGCATGACCCACATACTCGATGGTGCCCGGCCCGCGGCGGTGACTGAGCACGATAGCCTTTCGAAACATATGTTGTCCCATGAGCCCGGACAGGTGTGGTCGCTCTCCTACCTCCGCTAGGGAGCTGCCGTGGGCAGTAGCGACAACGCGCACCCCGGCGTGCAAGGCCTCCAGCATGGCGCGCACGTCCTCGCAACGCCCAATCTCGTCAGTAATCAGCACTTGCGGCGAGAGAGACCTTAGTGCCATCAGCATGCCCTGTGCTTTGGGACACCCGTCTAACACGTCGGTGCGCGGGCCTACGTCCAGTTCGGGGCGGCCGCGGTAGCAGCCTGCTATCTCCGAGCGCTCATCCACGATGCAGACTCGCTTGCCGCGTAGGCTTATCTGTCTGGCAATGTCTCGCAGGAGCGTAGTTTTTCCCGCCTGCGGTGGAGACACGATGAGAGTGTGGTAGGGTGTGCCTGTCTCATCTAGGATTTCCTTCATGACGCCATCAGCAGAGCCCGGTATGCTGCGCGCGACCCTGAGGCATACGGCGGAAATGTGCTTTAGCCCGCGCACATGCCCGGTGCTATCGAGCATAACTTTGCCGGCAAAACCTACTCGATGCCCTCCAGGTAGAGTAATAAACCCTTGCTTCATCTCCTCCTCATACGCATAGAGAGAGCTGCCCGAACACGCCGACACCAGATGCTCTATGTCCGCCTCTGTCGCCGACAGGGGCAGCACCACTTCGCGCGCGGCTTCCAGCACCTGTAGGGGCTGACCGAGGCGCGCGCGCAATTCGATGCCCTCGCAAGACCTAAGGCCTGCAACCCAGGCGGGGGGCATTAAGCGCATTAAGCTAGTCCATGCTCGGTGTAGTTCCTTGTCCCGCTCCACCCGTCCCTCCCCCTTTCTGCTTACATTCATATGCCAAGCTGTGGCAAACATGCCTAAGCAACAAAAGACACCCCTTACGGGGTGTGGGGTGGATTACCTCACTCTAGAAATACTCGACCGTGACTTCCTTGCCTACGTGCCGCAGATAGTGTGAGAGGTCGGAGATAAGCTGTCGGCGCGCGCCTACTTGGGACGCAGCTAGGTCAAGGTGAGCCGTGTTAATGGCACCCCCGACCAGAAAATGTATGTGTGTGGCCTGTGCGAGCAGCAAGTTCGCCAGCCGTGAAGCCCCGTCCTGACGCTTAAGCACGGCGCTGTCCTCGAGGTTGTCTTGGGAAGCGGCGAACGTGCGGATGATGGCTAAAGCCGCGGAAAGCGTCAACATGCCCTCTGTCACTAAGTCGATGCCCTCCATGTCCGCGATGGGAGGAATAGAGTCGTCCATGGTTTTAAGCTCTGTAGAGAGCCTGACCCCGAGTTCGCGCGCTACGAGCTGCGCTGTGCTTCCCCCGCAGATGACTTTGCGGCCCCTCGCCCCGATAAACCGCCTAACTATCTCTTGGTCGAGTGCGGGGTCCTTAGGCGGGCCCGTCAGCACGTATACGGGCTCCGGTTCACGCGCGCGTATGCCGAGAATCGTCGTGTCGTCCCCGGGTTTGCCCACGTATAGGTGTTTACAGGTGTGATACAGAGCACTGACGATGGTGCGCAAGCTACTCCGCTGTTGTGTCGCCTTAGTGACAAAAGCCGCCACATTCGCCCACTGCCACCCCATGTTGAGACTCGCTCCCACGCCGGCATGCACGACGCCATCCGAGAGCAAGAACACCATATCGCCCGCAGCAAGACTAAAGAAGGCTTCTTTCACCCGTTTGCCGCCGATGACACGCTCAACCCTTGATATGTCGCGCAACTTGCCGTCGCGAAAGACCATTGTCTCGGGGCAGTCAAACTCGGCGAGATAACAATCTCCCGCTGGCGAAAGCCTCAGCACATTGATTGTCGAGTAAGCCAGCTCCCGCCGTTTACAGACGGGGAGCGTTAGGGCGATAGTCGAGATGACTTCCTCCGTGTCAGCTCCTTTCGCTAGCATAGAAACCGCGATCTTCGCCGTCAGCGTGGAAAGAATACAGGCTTGCACCCCACTGCCCAAGCCGTCTGCCACAACCGCGATTAAACCGTGAGGGGTGCTGGCGACCTGGACATTGTCGCCACACAGCTCTTCCCCCCACTTATTGAGTTGGCGGTGGTAATGCTCAAAGAAAAGGCTCACGCTTTCTCACCCTGCACTACCCGCATCAGCTTAAGCAGCAGCATTTTACTCTCGGCCGTCGTTTCCCCGAGCAGGCTGGCTATATCCTGCGCCACACGCATCTGTTTGTTGATGACCTCTTGGGCTTTTTCTACCGTCTCCTGCCTCAGCTTGTCGAGCGCCTCGCCCTGTGCTTCCATTTCTGTGATATCGGAGTATATACCCATGACCAAGTCCCCACCCTTAACGGGCACCACAGACAAAGCCGTAATCAGCCCGGGAACGGGGGAAAGCTTAAGCCCGCCGCAGGGCTCGACCTTCGACAGAGCAGCGGCAAAATGCTCCTCCGGCAAGAAATCCCCCACAGGTCTCCCCTTGGCCGTACTGGCGGGGACGCCAAACATGCGCTCAGCCGCCGCATTCCACTCCTGCACAAAAAGCTCCTTGTCCACCACTACTATGGCATTGGGGGTAGAAGCAAGTACTAGGTTAGACAGCGACTCCGCCTTGGCGCGCATAAAGGGCAAGCACATTTCTAACTCCGCACGGCCTAAGGCCACCGCGCTCGCCTTTTCCCGGCAGGTGTGGTAGCCACAGGCACCGCAATTGTGCTCTAGAGCGGGCTCAGTTTTGCCAAGCTGCCGTAGGGCCTCGTTTACACTTTGCTCACTCGCTTGCACGCGCTTGCCCTCGGGCACATGTGCGCGCGCGACAGCCCGCGCCTCGTGCAGAGCGGCTTGCCCGAGCTCAAGCACCATCGCCCGCCTCTCAGCAAGCGACAGCTCCGGGCGGAAGGCGGCGGCTCCGCCTAGGCAGGAGCCGCGACATGCCGAGATCTCGACAATACCCCTAGGTACAACCTCGCCCTTCTCCACGCGCGAGAGAAACTTCACAAGTTCATCCGTCCCGTCTAGCGCCAAGACGGGAACGTCCACTTGGCCGGCCACTCCTCCCGCAAGCGGGAAGTGCATCAGACCATGCCCGGAGAAAGAAATGTGGGCGGCACTTGAGACCGAGACGGAAGGAGCCAGACTCAAGACTTCAGGGAATGTCAAAGCTACATCGACCTGCCCCGAACGCTCCGCCTCGTACTTCTTGGCCGCGCAGGGCCCTACAAATACGACCCGGCACCCGTAAGTCTGTCGCAGCCAGGCAGCATGTGTCACCATGGGGGACGAAACCCCGGCGAGAAAGCGGCTCAGTTTGGGAAAGAACCTCTGTGTCAGCTTCACCGCCGCCGGGCACGCGGTCGTAAGCACCCAGCCGTCGCGCTTCGCCACCTCGGCGTAAGTCTTGGATACGGCCAAGGCTCCCCAACTGGTCAGGCTGACCCCGGCGAAACCCAAACCGGCGAGTCTCGTCGACCATTGCTCGAGGGTCAGTGGGCCGAGCGCGGCGGACGGCGCAAGACTAACCCATACGGGTGTGGCCCCGCGCAGCAGATTGTGGACCACATGCGCGTCAGAGCGTATCTCTCTTGCTTTCTGGGGGCAGACCGCCAGACACGCGCCGCAGGCAAGACAGTCCTCCTCCAAGATGGACGCCTGTCCTTGCTTGATGGAAGTAGCCTTGACCTCGCAGGCCCGTATGCAGGCGTAGCAGTTCTTACAAAGCCCTTGTCTGACGCGAATCGCTCGCATCGCTCTTCACCTCTCCCAGCACATGAGTGCGAAACAGGTCTTCTAGGTTCTCTTCTGTGACGCGCGGCAAGGGCCGGCCGTTAACCGCGACAGCGACACCCTCCAGACAGCGATTCATACAGAAGGCGCCCTGTAGCTCTATTGTACCGCGCAACCCATGCGCCAGTATAGCCTGTTCAAGAGCTGCGGCGATTCTGTGTGCCCCGCGCAGGTAACACGAGCTGCCTACACACACAGTGATAACTACCACACTTCTCCCCCCTTATGCCAAAAGGGCCGGCACAAGCCAGCCTCTTTCTACTGCTGTTTTTCTCCCCTGTATTTGCGCAGGATGTCGGGCACGCGCTCCGCATTCATGATGTTGCCGTACACATCTTCTCCGACCGTTAAGACCGGAGCCAGACCGCACGCGCCAATGCAGCGCGACGCTTCGAGTGTAAACAGGCCGTCCGGAGTCGTCTGCCCTACCTTTACTCCAAGTTCTCTTTCAAAGGCCGCCACTAGGTCGCCTGCACCGCGGACGTAGCATGCCGTGCCCATACAGACCGCGATGCGGTGCTTGCCCCGCGGGGTGAGCGAGAAATACGAGTAAAACGTGGTCACCCCATAGACATCGGCTAAGGGAATCTCCAGCGCCTTAGCCACGTAGCGCTGTACTTCCTCGGGAAGATACCCAAAGATGAGTTGCGCTTTATGGAGGATCATAATCAATGCGCCTGGAAGCGCCTTGTGCTTCGCAATGACTTCGTCGAGCCGGTCGAAATTTGCGTCTCGCTCGTGGTTGCCTGTGCAACCTACACACCTAGTCTCTGCCATCTAAGACACCCCCCTTAGTAGCGCGGGCGCGCGTGGTAGTGAGTATGGAGCAGCGCGTGGGCCTTTTCGCCGTTAGGGTCGCCGAGAAACGTACGATAGAGCTCCCGCACTGCCGGGTTCTCGTGCGATTTACGTACCCGTTTGAGGTGGTCTTGGCGGTACAGCGCTGCGGCGCGCTTATGCTTTATCTCCGGGTCTTTGCTAAAGGGTTGTCCGCCGCCGCCGATACAGCCGCTCGGACAGCCCATGATCTCAATGAAGTGGTACTCGGCCTCGCCCCGCTTCACTTTCTTTAGGAGCTTCTCCGCTTGCCCGAGCGAGTTGACTATCGCCACCTTAAGCGTCATGCCGTTAAGCGGGAGGGAAGCCTCCCTTACCCCGGCAAACCCGCGTACCGCATGGAACTCTATCTCCTCAAGCTCTTTGCCTGTCTTCTGTTCCATGACGGAGCGCAAAACGGCCTCTGTAACTCCGCCCGTCACGCCAAAGATGGCACCTGCGCCGGAAGACATGCCAAGCGGCAAGTCGAACTCGCCGTCCGGTAAGTTGGCAAAGTCAATCCCTGCCTCCCTGAGCATAGCCGCGAGTTCCCGTGTAGTGAGCACCGCGTCGACGTCTTGTAGGCCGTCGCGACCCATTTCCGGACGAGACGCTTCAAATTTCTTGGCTGTGCAGGGCATAATGGCAACGTGGAAAATGCGCTCAGGCGAAAGGCCAGTCTTTTCGGCATAATACGTCTTGACGAGCGCGCCGAGCATTTGCTGCGGGGATTTGCAGGTAGACAGGTGCTCTAGCATCTCCGGGCAGAAGTGTTCCGCATACTTTACCCAGCCGGGGCTGCAGGACGTGATCAGGGGCAGATGCCTGTTCTCGGTAAGGCGCCGCAGAAGCTCATGTCCTTCTTCCACAATGGTGACGTCCGCGCCAAATTGTGTGTCAAAAACCTGATGGAAACCTAACTTGCGCAGAGCCGTCACGAGTTTCTCCGTAACTAACGCGCCGGGGCGCATGCCGAACTCCTCGCCTAGCGCCGCGCGCACGGCCGGGGCGACCTGCACCACCGTGTGCAGAGCAGTGTCGCTTAGCGCTCGCCATGTCTTTTCGGTGGCGTCCGCTTCTCTTAGGGCGGCCACAGGGCACACCTTGATGCACTGGCCGCACGCTACGCACGGACCCTCCGCTAAGCCGTGACCGAAAGGAGTGGTGACTACGGCCTTAGAGCCGCGCCCGGCTAAGCCTATGGCCGAGACTTTTTGCACTTGCTCGCAGATCCGGATGCAGCGTCCGCAGAGAATACACTTGTTAGGGTCGCGCACTACCGCCACACTGCTTAGGTCTGGTGCTTGTGCCCGGTCTTCCTGTTTGAAGCGGATTTTGCGCACACCTAGTTGATGCGATACTTCCTGCAGCTCGCATGTCCCGTGGCGGGGGCAGACTAAACAGTCCTGCGGATGGTTGGCGAGTAGCAATTCGACAATGGACTTGCGCGTCTTACGCACCACTTCCGAGTTGGTGCGCACGCGCATGCCGCTCGCGGCCGGATAAACGCACGAAGCAGCAAGGCTCTTCATGCCTTCAATTTCGACGACACACAGCCGACAGGAGCCTTCTAGGCGAAGTTCGGGATGAAAACACAGGGTGGGCACATGTACGCCGGCCTTGCGCGCGGCATCTAACACGGTCGAGCCGGGATCCACTTCTACAGGTGCGCCGTCAATCGTCAGTTTAATACGTTCCATGCTCGTTCTCCTTCTCGCCGACTAGCGCACAATGGCCTTAAACGGACACTTCGGGATGCAGGCACCGCACTTGATGCACTTGGCGGTGTCAATGGTGTGTACTGTTTTCACACTGCCGTCAATGGCGTTGACCGGACATACCTTCTTGCACAGCGTACAGCCCTTGCACTTCTCGGGGATGATGCTAAAGGTCAGCAGTTCCTGGCATACGCCTGCGGGGCACTTCTTGTCATGGATGTGGGCGTTAAACTCGTCTCGGAAGAAGCGCAGGGAGGCAAGCACAGGGTTTGGCGCGGTTTGCCCGAGGCCACACAGCGACGCCCCTTTAATTGTCACGGAGAGCTCCTCCAGTAGATCTATGTCGGCGGTTGTGCCGTGCCCCTTGGTGATATCCTCGAGAATCTCAAGCATCCTCTTTGTTCCTTCGCGACACGGCACGCACTTGCCGCAAGACTCGTCTTGCGTAAACTCGAGGAAGAAGCGGGCGACGTCGACCATGCAAGTGTTTTCGTCCATAACGATCAGCCCGCCCGAGCCCATCATAGAACCTACCGCAGTGAGCGAATCGTAGTCAACCGGCGTGTCAAGGAGCGACGCCGGCAAACACCCGCCGGAAGGTCCACCTGTCTGACAGGCCTTAAAGGCGCGGTTGTCGGGTATGCCGCCGCCAATGTCGTAGACGATCTCACGCAGTGTGGTACCCATCGGCACTTCCACTAGGCCGGTGTTGTTGATGTTCCCGGCGAGGGCAAAGACTTTCGTGCCCTTAGAGGTCTCTGTGCCCATGGACGCAAACCATTCCGCACCGCGCAGGATAATCTGCGGGATGTTGGCGAACGTCTCCACGTTGTTGATGAGTGTCGGTTTGTCCCACAAGCCCTTGACGGCCGGATACGGCGGGCGAGGTTTGGGCATGCCGCGCTTGCCCTCAATGGACGCTAGGAGAGCAGTCTCCTCGCCGCACACAAAGGCACCCGCACCGAGGCGAATCTCAATGTCAAAACCAAATGTAGAGCCAAAGACACCTTGACCTAGGATGCCGAGCTTACGCGCTTGGTCTATGGCGATGCTTAAGCGGTTGACGGCAATGGGATACTCGGCACGCACGTAGACGTAGCCTTGGCGGGCGCCGGTAGCGTATCCCGCTATGGCCATGGCCTCAATGACGGAGTGCGGGTCGCCCTCAAGAATCGAGCGGTCCATAAACGCCCCGGGGTCGCCCTCGTCGGCGTTGCACACCACGTACTTGATCGCTCCCGGTGCCTTGGCCGCAAACTCCCACTTTAGTCCGGTCGAGAAGCCGCCGCCGCCACGCCCCCTAAGACCTGAGGACTTAACGGTGTGTATGACCTCGGCCGGGGTCATGGAAGACACGACCTTCGCTAAAGCCTGATACCCGTCTACGCCGATAAACTCCTCGATATTCTCGGCATCAATAGCGCCGCAGTTAGCTAAGGCAACGCGGTACTGCTTCTTATAAAACCCAATGTCCGTAAAGAAAGCCGTGGGCTTGGGATTCTGTACATCCCTATAGAGCAGGCGCTCCACGAGCCGGCCCTTAAGCAAGTGCTGGTGCACCAACTCCGCTGCGTCCTCCGGCTTAACGTAGCAATAAAACGACCCTTCGGGGTAAATCATGACGATAGGTCCAATCTTGCAGAAGCCAAAACAGCCGGTTTGAACAATCTTGACCTCATTGGTAAGCCCCTGACGCGCTATTTCCGCGAGCATCGCCTGCTCAACAGCCTTACACCCAGAAGACGTACAGCCCGTACCGGCACAGATGAGTACATGCGAACGAATGTATTGCATATAAATCCTCCTTTAGGGTCGGTCTAGTTGGCGTTTACAGCTACAGCCGCCGTAGAGCTGCGAATCAACATGCGCAACTCCGCGGGTGTGCAGCGCTTGTAGAGAACTTCGTTGCCGTTTGTCGCGACTATTACCGCGGGTTGCTCGCTCGCCTCTACGTCTAGCTCCCGCTGACTTACCTGCACATTGGCACCGTGTGCGGCGATTTCGTCGAGCGCCGCTGCCATGAGCTGCCGCGAGCCGGCCGCGATTGCGGTCGTACCCGAGGAGATAATTACCCGCACCCCGTTGTCGTCCTTGCGCACACTGAGGTGCTGCCTCACTCTCGCGCGGATCTCGTTGAGTTCTGTAATTGTTAACACAGCGTCTCCCCCTACTAAAAACGAATAATTCAAACTTTGTGAAAAAAAGCGCGTGGCTTGTGAAAAAAATAGTGAGGTCCCACAACAATAATAACATGCAGTTCAGGTGGAGTCAATGAGTGTAGGGCGCAAAGCGGCTAGGTGCAAGAGCACCCCACTGCCCCCGAAGTGCTACGTGCAAAGTGCGAAGTGCCACGCATGAAGCAAAAGGCTCCGTCCCTTTTGCTTCATCTTCCCTTGTTCTCCTTGAGATAATAGGACAACGCTAAGAGCCCGATGATGAGGTTTTCGTAGCGCACTTCTACGTGCTCAGGGACGGATAGGCGCACCGGGGCGAAGTTCCAAAGCGCGCGAACACCTGCCTGCACTAATACGTCCGCGATGCGCTGCGCGGCGTGGGCGGGCACTGCGAGGACGGCGAGCTCAATGCCGGTGTGTTTTACGACATCAGACATGCGGTCAACCGGCAATATCCTTTGCCCGGCGACCGTGAGGCCTACTTTGCTCGGGTCGGCGTCGAACATTACCGCAATGTTAAACCCATGCTCGCGAAATCCTTCGTAGTTTGCCAAGGCCTGCCCTAGATGTCCTAGTCCCACGAGGGCGATGCGCTGCGGCTGGTCTGCGCCTAGTATCGAGGTAACTTGGTGCGCGAGAGAATCCACGTCGTACCCGATGCCGCGGCGACCGAACTCGCCAAAATAGGCAAGGTCTTTGCGGATCTGAACCGAAGTAATGGCTAACAACCTGCCGAGGTCTTCCGAGGAGACGACATCTACGCCTGTGCTCTTTAGTCGAGCCAGGCAGCGTAAGTATAGCGGTAGCCTCTCAATGGTGGGGCGAGGAATACTCCGGGCCATAACCCTCCTCCTCCTTGTTTAGTCTTACTCGTCGTACGCTCCCTGTGGCTTGCCCACGGAGGCGGCGACTGCGGCTTGCGGCACCGCGCCTAGGCTCTCTCGCAGCACCGACCCTAGGTTCTGGCTGCCCGTCTCCCCTAACTTAAACAGGGCGGCCTCGGCTACGGCCTGCAGGTAATTGTTAAAGGCAGTAGCGCCGCAGTACTTCTTATCGCCGGCGCGAATCCCTTCAATGTGAGCGAGGCCATACTCCGCCATCGCCAAGGCCCCCGCGACGAGAAAATGGGTATTGACGTTGTTCTTGCCGACAAGCCCGCGCGCGACTTTAGCGGCACCCGTGCCGCCGTGCTGGGCAAAGGGGATATAGCGCCCGAGCGACTTAAACAGAGCGGCCTGCACCACCTCTAGGCGGTTTATATCCGGCTCGTGTTTTTGGCCCTTTTTGGCGGCGTGTTCCATGCCGATGGGGTAGGCAATGGCATCGGCTCCGGTGTAGCGAACAAAAGAAACCACCTGCGCGGCGAACCTGTCTAGCTCCACCCCCGTCAAGCGACGGTACTCTAACGCCTGTCCACCGGTGCCTGTGGCGCCGAACTCGGCTTCGATAATAACTTCGTGATTGCCCAAGTTGTGGCGCACAGCATCTGTGATGTCGCGCGTAACAACAAAGTCCAGTACGGGCGGCAACATCTCCGTATCAATCATGCCCCAGGCCGGGCGCACGCGCTCGACTACGCGCAGAAAGTCGCGCTTAAACACGACATACTCCTTGCTAGTCAAATAGAGCGCGTAGAGCTTAAGGGTAGCGTCATCAAGAGCTGCCTCATCACCGAAGGCAGCCTGCATGTAGGACACGGCATGGCGCACACGCGCCTCGGCTAGGGCAAGGCTTAAATCGTCTGCTGCCCGAGCGTTCTGCAGCTTAGCGGGGGCAAAAACAGGCACCTTAAAATGATCAAGCGAAACAGCAACGTAGGGCGCGCCATACTCGGCCGCGAAACGCGAGATTTGCTCGGCTGCAATTTGTGCGCCGCGCACAACGTTAGTGTCAGGCGAACAGTGCTTAACGCCGGCGAGAGTTGGGATTTTGCCGGGGTCGCCTGAGCCCGCCTCCGCGGCGTTGTGGCTGAGCTGCACAATTATGGGGGACCCCTGTCCGGCTGCGGCAGCCATGGCAAACGCGCGCATCTCAAGCTCAAATGGGTAATTAGCGTTCGCAGCTAAGAGCGTCACCCGCTCGGCCTCGGGTTTTAACTGGCCGTCAGCCCTAAATGGGTTGGTCAAAGCAAAGATTTGCCTAAGCTCGGTTCCTGTGAGCAGCATGCAACAGCCCCCTCTTGCTTATTGCTGTGTTACACCCTATCGAGATACTCACGCGTGCGCGTGTCGATTCTAAGCTTGTCCCCTTCGTTGATGAAGAAGGGCACGTTGATGACAAGGCCCGTTTCCATAGTGGCAGGCTTAGAGCCTCCGGTCGCGGTATCACCACGAAAGCCCGGCGCCGTCTCTTTTACCACCAGCTCCACATAGTAAGGCAGTTCGATGCCAATCACGCGGCTGTTGTACATCATCATGGCGACGCTCTCGTTTTCCTTGAGGAACTTAATGTCGTCTCCTAAGACGTCGTGGTTGATGTTGACCTGCTCGAAGGTGTTCACGTCCATAAAGGTGTAGAAATCGCCGGTGTCGTAGAGGTACTGCATTTGGCAGCGCTCGACATGCGCGCGGTTTACCTTCTCCCCCGCGCGGAAAGTCGTCTCCTGCACCGCTCCGCTCTCCACGTTTTTAAGCTTGGCCCTGACAAATGCTGCGCCTTTACCGGGCTTGACGTGCTGGAAATCGACGACCTGAAATACGCCGCCGTCAAATTCGATTGTCAGTCCGGTACGAAAATCGCTTGTCGAAATCATGTGTGGCCTCCTTGTTGTTGGCTCTTGTCGCTTGTCCCTTGTCGCTTGTCCCTTGTCCCTTGTCGCTTGTCCCTTGTCCCTTGTCTCTTGTGTTTTGTGATTTGTGTTTTGTGTTTTGTGTTTTGTGATTTGTGTTTTATCCCCTTACAACACAATTAATTCCTTGCTAAAGCTATAGAAGTTCTCGCAGCCGCTAGGCGTCACGACGACCATGTCCTCGATGCGCACGCCGCCCCAGTCGGGTATGTAGATGCCGGGTTCCAC
>CAYGHR010000016.1:0-3369 GCA_964349715.1 uncultured Peptococcaceae bacterium | reverse complement strand
CCGATGACAAAGGTACGCGTCATATCGGAGCAATATCCATTGTACACAGCGCCAAAGTCAAGCGTCAAGAAATCCCCCGCTTGCATGACGCGCTCGCTCGCCCGCCCATGCGGGAGGCTAGAGCGCGGTCCTGAGGCGGCGATAAAGTCAAACGCGGCGCGCTCGGCACCTAAGCGGCGCATGGCGATCTCTAGCTCTAACGCCACAAAAGCCTCAGTCACTCCGGCCTTAATCTTGGGCAAAGTGAGCTTAAGGGCTTCTTCCGCGATGTTAGCGGCTTGCCGCATGTAAGAAAGCTCTTCGGCATCCTTGACCATGCGCAATTTTTCCACTACGCCGGTCTGTGGGACGAGTTCTACTTGTAGCTTCTCCGCAAAGCCCTGATAGTTGCCGAAGGTGACGAACTCGCTCTCAAAGCCTAGTCTAAGGAGTTTGTTCTCCCCTAAAGCTTGCTGCAAGGCATCATGCAGGGAGGGGGCAAAGTCCCTGACAGTAAAGTCAGGTGCCTGTTCCGTGGCTTGTTCGACATAGCGAAAATCGGTTAAAAGCAACGCTAAGTCGCGGCTAACTAAAACGTAGCCCGCTGACCCTGTGAACCCGGTGAGATAAGCCCGGTTCTCAGGTTTTGCAATAAGCAAGGCATCGATCCCTTCCGGAAAGTTAGAGCGCAGGCGCTCGAGTCTGGTGTTCATCGACAAATTCCTCCTCGCGACAATATCTCCCGGGCAACCGCGGACAAACGCTTCCCGTGTGTGTCCACGGCAAAATCGGCGTAACGCTCGTATAGGGGGCGACGTACGGCGAGTAGCTCCGCTAAACGCGCGGCCGGGTCAGGAGAATTCTCCAGCAGCGGGCGCCTGATAGGGCTGCGTCGGAGCCGCCGCAGGAGTTCGGGAATGGGAGCCTGCAAGTAGACAATCCTGGTTGCTCTCGCCCGCAGGGCCTGCATGCCGCGCTCCGACATAACCGCACCGCCACCTAGGGACAGCACCATCGGCTGACTCCGCAGGGCCATGGCGAGCAGTGCCTCTTCCTCGTTGCGGCGAAAGCGCACCTCGCCGTAAGTAGCAAAAATCTCCGCTACACTGAGCCCCGCCGCCGCCTCAATCTCGCGGTCGAGGTCCACCGCCCGCCAGCCGAGCTCGCGCGCCAACATTCGCCCGATGCTGCTCTTGCCGCTACCCATCATCCCTATCAGCACAATCATGGTTGTTACACTCCAGTTCCTGCGGCCTATCGGTTACGGCGGTGTCGTCGAAATGCGGATACGGCCGCCGAGGCTTAATATTAGATACATGCTGCGGCCATTACTGGCTTGAATCCAAATCGTGGAGTTGGGGGTTGAATTGTTAAATGTTGTCGGTTCGCCCAAATACGTGAAGGCGAAATTTTCATCGGGAGTCATAAAAGAAATGCCTGCCGGCAGGGTGCGCCTGTACTCCGTCAATTCTACTATTTCTATCGCCTCCCGCGGTGGCTCCCCCACCACTACCCGCCTGCTCTCAAAAACCCTAACTTGATGTGGGTGTCCCGAGAGCCTGAGAAAATCCATGCGCGTGGTAGCTCCACGCATGATGGCGAGCTGTCGCACGTGATGCGCGTCTGCGGCCAAGAGGCGCACGGTAGACTGCAACTGCGCATTGATGAGGGCGGAGCTTACGCGCGGCACAGCGACAAGCGCAAGAACACCCATAATCGCGACTACGGCCATTAACTCGATTGCCGTAAAGCCGGCTCTTGCTAAATGGGGTCTCAAGTCTCTATCCTCCCTACGTCAAAGGACCGTGTTTGCCCAGAGTCTATGGGCGCCGCGGCACAAACGGCGAGCGTGCGGGAAAGCCGCCTACTTTAGGTTCCCCAATCACGGCACCGCTAAAGAGGCGCACCTCAAGCGTGCCCTGAAGCTCATCTCCCCCACCGGAAAACTGCAGTGTCTGCAACAAGAGCGCCTGCTCCTGTTCTTCCAGCAACGTGAGAAAACGGTAAATATCGTGGTAAGTACCTGCGAGCTGCAGAGTGGTGATGGCACCGATATCTGCCACAGCGATACTGGTAGTCTCGAGACGAATGAAAGTAGCCACCGCAGCTTCTTCCAACATTACCAAGAACTCCGGCAGAGGGATACCAAGTTCGCGTTGTTCTTGGACGCTCAGAATTTCCGCCTTAATGCGCTCAATGCGCGCGGTAAGCTCGGCTGTTTTTGTTTCCCACGGCTCCAGCCGATGTACGGATTCCGTCAGCCCCGCTATTTCGCTTCGCAACGCCGCCTGTTCCGCAAGCAAAGGTTGCCACAGGTATAGATACACGGCAGTTGCCGTAAGCAGCAGGAACAGCACCGTCAACAGAACAATTTCTCGCTGTTTTAGCTTCATGGCGCACCCGCCCTAATGTCAAAAGTGATCTCAAACCTGTGTCCTTCGGCGTCGGCGAGCAAGACACTTAGGGCGGGGTCAGCAAACAGCGACGAACCCGCCAAAACCCGCAAAAACTCTGCCGCCAGCGCGTAAGTCGGCGTTACGCCGCGCAGAGACACCTGCGTGTCGTTAATCGCCAATTCATCGATAAAGACGCGGTCGGGTAAAAGCCGCGCGATTTCGTCGAGGAACGGTACGAGCTTTGCCGGTGCCGGTACGGCTTCGCCCTTGACGCGTCGAAGTTCTTGCTCGAGACCGGCAAATTCCTGCAGCAGGGGGTTAAGTGGAGAGAGCTCCTCTACCCGCGTCGTAAGGGCAGCGTTTTCCTGGCGCAAGCGTGCGACGCTCTCCCTAAGCGTATAGCTGTAGTAGGTTACGGGCGCTGCCAAGCACAGCAAACCAAGTGCCACCAAAAAAATGGCCCGATAGCGATAGGGTTGCCTCTGCCGTGCGAGAGGCAGCAGGTTGATTTTCACGGCTCAACCTCCCCTAGCGCCAGTCCAATCGCCACACACAGGGAAACGCCGCACCAAGCAAGGCCTTGTGCCGATACGCCATGCACCATGCGCGTCAGGGGATTGGTTACATGAACCTTAAAATCCTTGTGGTCACTACGCACGGCGCGGCGGAGGCTGTGCTCGAGTTGGTCGGCAAGCCCGGACAGCAAGCTGTTGCCGCCCGCGATTTGCACGGAATCGATGGTTACGCCCTTGTTCTCTGTTAAGTAGAAATTAACCGTAGTGTTTATCTCCCCAAAGAGACGGTCTCGCACCGGGGCCAAGGCGTCATAATAGGGGCTGTTAAGGTCTAATCCGTGCCTTATTTTCTCGTCCTCCGCGTGAGCGAAGTCCGTGTGGTGTTCGGTCATTAAGGCCCGCGTAAGTTGATTGCCGCCCTGAGCAATCACCCGGGCCGTCTGCAGTACTCCCTCACGAAAGACGCTCAGGTTCGTAGT
>CAYGHR010000015.1:0-24045 GCA_964349715.1 uncultured Peptococcaceae bacterium | reverse complement strand
GTGCACCCGCACTCCCTCGCGCTACTCCGGCGAGCGAGCTTTGCCTGCTGGCAGAAACCCTAGCCCTGCCCGCCGCAGCCTACGCCTCAGTGGCCGATGCCCTGCATGCCGCTATCGGCACAGCCCTTAAGAGAGGCGACACTGTGCTGGTAGCAGGTTCACTGTACACAGTGTCGGAAGCAAGGAAAGCCATGAACTGTGAACTGTGAGCTGTGAACTGTGAACCGTCAACCGTTAACCGTCAACCGTCAACCGTTAACCGTCAACCGTCAACCGTTTCGATTCACACGCAACACACAAAAACTGTTGTATAATGAACAGTGGAAGTGGTTCCGCAAACGACAGCGGGGGAGGACAACACATGGTCGAACAGGCGGTGCTTGAGGTTGCATACCAAGTGGTGGGCGGTGACTTCAGCCAAGCCGGGGATGGAGCCTCGCGACTTAAGCGGGTGCTGCAGCAGGTCGGGTTAGCTCCCGCACTATCCAGAAGAATTGCCGTTGCTGCTTACGAGGCGGAGCTTAACATTGTTATTCACGCCTACAGCGGTGTGCTTAAGGCTAAGGTGAGCCCCATCAAAGTAGAAGTATGGGCCGAGGACCAAGGACCTGGCATTCCCGACGTCGAATTAGCTATGCAGGAAGGTTTCTCAACTGCCCCCGACCACGTGCGTGCGCTAGGCTTTGGTGCCGGGATGGGGTTACCTAACATCCGGCGCAATGCCGATGAACTTGAGATTAAGACCGTGTTAGGCGAAGGCACGGTTGTGTATATGTGCTTTGCCAATCGCGCGTAGTGATTGGGGGCCGACACATGACCTATTTTCATTCCGTTCAGTTGCATGAAGACAAGTGCAAGGGATGCACTAATTGCATTAAGCGCTGCCCGACCGAAGCCATACGCGTGCGCGGGGGCAAGGCCATCATTGATGACGCGCGATGTGTTGACTGCGGGGAGTGCATCAGAGCTTGCCCTAATCGAGCTAAATCAGTAGTGACCGATAGTCGCGCGATGCTAGGGCGCTACAAGTATAACGCTTGCCTTGTGGCCCCTTCGTTCTTCGGCCAATTCCGCAGCGAGGTTGCTCTTGGCAAGGTCTTGGCCAGCATCAAGTCGCTCGGCTTTTCGCACGTGCTTGAGGTCTCGCGTGCCGCAGACGTTGTCGCTTTGGCTGTGGCCAAGCACTTACAGGGCCCAAACGTGCGCTATCCCGCGCTAAGCACGAGTTGCCCCGCCGTTGTGCGCCTAGTGCAAGTGCGCTTTCCCGACCTAATCGACCACTTTGTCCCCTTCGATGCACCCATGGAGGTAGCTGCATACGCCGTCCGTCAAGAGATTAAGAGCACAACAGGGTGCGGGGATGACGACATCGGCGTGTTCTTTACTACGCCCTGCCCGGCAAAGGTTACCGCGGTACATCAGCCTGTCGGACAAGGCCATTCCCAGCTCACGGGAGCGATTTCTATGGCGGAGGTCTATGCCGATGTGTTTAAGTCCTTGCCGCAAGTTGTGCATGAAGAGCCTGTGTATGGTTCGGCACGGGGGCTGGCGTGGGCTGTAAGCGGCGGCGAAGGCGTAGCCATTGCCAAGGATGATTATCTTGCGGTCGACGGTTTGCAGCATGTAATTTCGCTGCTGGAGGAAGTTGAGCTTGGTAGGCTACGGTCGGTTAAGTACATCGAAGGGCAAGCTTGCATCGGCGGCTGTGTGGGCGGGGTGTTGGTAGTCGAGAATCCCTTTATTGCCCGGGTGCGCATAGCAAGGATGGCACAACGCCTAGTGCGAGCAGAGGTGCCGGAGCTTGACCTCCCGCCCGTTGCTCTCGCTTTGCGACAGACACTCCTGCCGAGACCCTTCCTGCAGCTAGACGCGAACATCGAAGTTGCCCTGCAGAAGCTAAATGACCTGGAAGCACTAGTCGAGCAGCTGCCGATGCTAGACTGTGGGGCCTGTGGTGCGCCTCATTGCCGGGCTTTGGCCGAAGACATTGTCAGGGGTAGCGCGAGCCTTAGTGACTGCGTGTTTGTCCTGCGCAAGCAGGTTAGTTCTTTAGCGGGCGAGCTGATGGACCTAGCCGGGAAGTTGCCGCCGGCTATGGGGCCCAGTAAACATTGATTAGCTTTGAAGGGGAGACAGACTGACGATGAAGCTTAGGGCATTGGTGGAAGCACTCAGTTTAGGTGTAGTGTGCGGCGAGGAACATCTCGACCGCGAGGTGGCAGGCGGATACGTCTCCGATATGCTGAGCGATGTTTTGGCGCACGCGGCGCACGACTGTGTCTGGGTGACGCGGCAATCGCATCGCAACGTCATTGCAGTGGCCTCGTTGCTGGGCTTGGCTGCTGTTATATTGGTCAACTGCAAAGAGCCGGCACCCGAGCTTGTCAGCAAAGCAGAAGCCGAGAATGTCGTCGTGCTTCTTGGCGAGGCTTCGGCCTTTGAGTCAGTCGGAATAATGTACGCCTTAGGCATAAGAGGATGTCGCCGTGCCTAAGGTGCTCTGTGACCTGCACATTCACAGCGCCTTATCCCCGTGTGCATCGCCGGAGATGACGCCTAGAAACATCGTCAACATGGCCCTCTTAGTAGGCGCGCAGGTTATTGCCGTGACGGACCACAACACGGTGCGCAACTACCGCGCGGTGGCCGAGGCAGCGCGAGACAGGTTGATTGTGGTGCCAGGGCTTGAGGTCTGGTCGCGAGAAGACGTTCACATCCTATGCCTGTTTGCTAATATTGCTCTGGCTGAGAGCTTCGACCGCTATGTGTTTAATGCTTTACCTAATCGCCGGTGCGACGCCGACGTGTTCGGGCAACAGCTGTTGTTTGATGCGGAAAGCAGGGTTGTGGGCTGGGAAGACAAGCTTCTCCTGTCGCCGACCTCGCTCAGCGTAGATGAAATCTGCCTTGAGGCCACGCGACTAGGCGGGGTGGTAATACCGGCGCATGTGGATAAGACCTATGGCATGGCTGTGCAGCTTGGGTTTGTACCCGACCATCTGGGGGTACGCGTAGTGGAAGTGTCAAAGCGGGGAAGACAACCCCCCATAACGCGCAGTTACCCTTATGTAGTCAACTCCGACGCGCATAACCTATCTACTCTAGCCGGGAGTAGTCCGTGGGAACTGGATGTGGCATTACCATCGCTAGCAGGCGTCATTGAGGCGCTGTATAAGTACTAATTAATGGCGTCGCTAGTGAAAATCATCACCAGACAAGTTAAGGAGGTAGCAAAAGTGTCAGTATGTAAGTGTGGCTCTACTGCCGAGATCGACCCCCGTTGGGAAATTCTAGAGGATATCCTCAACGCGCATCGAGGCAATGCCGGCGCGCTGATTCAGGTCCTGCATGCGGCGCAAGATCTCTTTGGGTACGTTTCCGAGGAAGTGCAGGAAAAGGTGGCGGAGGCTCTTAACGTACCGCTGAGCGAGGTCTATGGGGTAACGACATTTTATTCTCTCTTCTCGCTTAAGCCGCGGGGCAAGTATAAGATTGGCGTATGTCTTGGCACGGCTTGTTATGTGCGCGGTGCGGCGCAAGTGCTCGCGGAGCTTGAGAAACAGCTGGCAATCAAGGTCAACGACACTTCTCCCGACGGCAAGTTTACCCTTGAGGTCACCCGCTGCATAGGTGCGTGTGGACTCGCACCGGTGATTACCATTAACGAAGATGTCTACGGTCGCCTGCAGGTAGAGAAGGTCAAAGAGGTTTTGGCCAAATACTAAAATGGAGGAGATAGCGCTACACATCCTTGACTTGGTGCAGAACTGCGTCGAAGCCGGGGCTTCGGAGATTACTATTGCCATCACTGAGTGCAAGCGGGACAATCGCTTGACGGTTAGAGTGGGCGATAACGGCAGGGGTATGGACCCAGCGACGCTGGCAGCCGTGACCGACCCGTTTTTTACTACGCGCAGCACGCGCAAGGTGGGCCTAGGTATTCCCCTGCTAAAGGCGGCTGCGGAGCAATGCAACGGTTCATTTTTCATCGAATCGTCCGCAGGCATGGGTACGCAAGTGGAGGCGAACTTTGCGCTCGACCACATCGACCGAGCACCCTTAGGCAGTATGGCCGATACCTTGGCAGCGGTGTTTGCGGTGCATCATGTCGACGTAGTCTACCGACATGAGGTGGACGGGAAGGTGTTTCTTCTCGATAGCAGAGAGATAAGGCAGTTTTGTGGGGATGAGCTTAGGCATCCGCGCGTCATTCAGTGGCTGAGAGCCTATATTGAGGAACACGAGAAGCAAGTGGGGGGAGAGCAGTGAAAACGGTTGCCGAGTTACGGAAGCTACGTGAGGAAGTTCGCCAGATGACTAAGCTCCGCGAGGGAGAGCAGGAAGTACGGATAGTCGTAGCTATGGGCACTTGCGGCATTGCCGCGGGGGCGCGCGAGACGCTTAATGCCCTGATGCAGGAGGTTGCCGCGCGCGGCTTAGCGGGCGTATCGGTGACGCCGGTGGGATGTATGGGCTTGTGTGACCGCGAACCCATCGTGGAGGTTAACGCCCATGGCGGACGAACGCTGTATGCGCGCGTTAACGCCGAGAAAGCAAGGCGCATCGTGCGTGAGCACGTTGAGGCCGGGCGGGTCATAGAAGACTGGGTTACGCGCAACTAGGAGGGGTAGGCGTGAATCTATTTAGATCGCATGTGCTTGTTTGTGCAGGAGCCGGCTGCGTGTCCTCCGGGTGTTTGGCTACAGAGGAAGCGCTGGTGGATGAAATTGCTAAGTTAGGACTTGACCGGGAAATAAAGGTGATTGAGACGGGGTGTATCGGCACCTGCGATTTGGGCCCCGTATTGGTCGTGTATCCGGAAGGAATTTTCTATCGTAATGTTACACCTACAGACGCAAGGGAAATTGCGAATGAACATTTGCTTAAAGGTAGGACCGTGCAACGCCTGTTATACCGCGACCCCTTAACCAGCCAGATAGTACAGACCTACGGTGAAATGGAGTTCTTTAATCGTCAACTGCGCATAGCGCTACGCAACACCGGCGTAATTAACCCCGAAGTAATCGAGGAGTACATTGCCCGCGACGGATACGAAGCCTTAGCGCGCGTATTGACGACAATGAGCGGGGAACAGGTTATTGCTGTTATCAAAGAGTCGGGGCTACGCGGTCGTGGCGGCGCAGGCTTCCCTACCGGCCTTAAGTGGCAATTCACAGCCCAGGCTCAATCAGACGTCAAGTACGTCGTCTGCAACGCCGATGAGGGCGACCCGGGCGCCTTTATGGACCGCAGCATTCTTGAGGGTGACCCCCATGCCGTGATTGAAGCCATGGCCATAGCGGGCTTCGCTGTGGGTGCCGGTCAAGGATATGTTTACGTGCGCGCCGAGTACCCCTTGGCCGTCAAGAGACTGCAGCACGCAATTAACCAAGCGCGTGACTTTGGGTTCATTGGGAACAATATCTTTGGCACGGGGTTTAGGTTTGACCTAGAGATTCGCGTTGGCGCAGGTGCCTTTGTCTGCGGCGAGGAAACTGCACTCATTGCTTCTATCGAAGGAAGGCGAGGAGAGCCGCGCCCCCGTCCACCTTATCCGGCGGCTAAAGGTCTTTGGGGCAAGCCTACGCTCATCAATAACGTCGAAACGTTTGCGAACATCTGTCCCATCATCTTACACGGTGCGCAGTGGTATGCCCGCATCGGCACAGAGAAGAGCAAAGGCACCAAGGTGTTCGCCGTGGCCGGGAACATCAACAATACCGGCTTAGTGGAAGTACCGATGGGTATGTCGCTTAGACAGCTAGTATTCGATGTGTGCGGCGGCATTCCCGGCGGCAAGGAGTTTAAGGCTGCGCAGACGGGCGGGCCTTCCGGCGGGTGCCTAACGAAGGAGCACTTGGAGATCCCCATGGAATACGAGACGCTCCTTGAGGCCGGCAGCATGATGGGTTCAGGCGGTCTTATTGTCATGGACGAGAACGCCTGCATGGTGGACATGGCGCGCTTTTTCTTAGATTTTACGCGGGACGAGTCTTGCGGCAAGTGCACTCCCTGCAGAATCGGCACCAAGCGCATGTTAGAGATTCTGGACCGCATAACGGTAGGGGAGGGGCGTGAAGGGGACATTGACGCGCTCTTGACCCTCGCAGCAAACATCAGGACGACCTCGCTCTGCGGGCTGGGGCAATCCGCTCCGAACCCGGTGCTTTCCATGCTAAAGCAGTTCCGCGCGGAGTATGAGGCGCACATTTACGACAAGCGGTGCCCGGCAGGAGTGTGTCAGGCCCTGCTAAACTTCAATATAATCCCGGACAAGTGCCGCGGGTGCGGCCTCTGTGCGCGAGTCTGTCCCACTGCCGCTATCAAGGGCAAGCCCAAAGAGCTGTATCGTATTGAGCACCAGAAATGCGTTAAATGTGGTGCCTGTCTAGAGAAGTGCCCATTCGGCGCAGTTGTGCGTGCTTAAGGGGAGGTGCAACCATGCAAGAAATGATCAATGTCACGATAGATGGCCGCTTAGTCGAGGTGCCCGCAGGTAGTACTGTGCTGCAGGCCGCTCGCGCCGCCGGGGTGGATATTCCCACTCTGTGCTTTATGGAAGGCATCAATGAGATTGGCGCCTGCCGCGTGTGCCTAGTGGAACTCGAGGGGTGGCGCGGGCTTCAGGCAGCCTGCGTGTTACCCGCTACGCAAGGCATGACCATACGCACCAACACCCCCGCCGTGCGCAAAGCGCGCAAGATGAATGTGGAGCTGTTGCTGTCTAACCACCCGAGCACCTGTCTGACTTGTGCCCGCAACACCAATTGCGAGCTGCAGAAGCTATCTCACGACCTCGGCATTAGTATGGTGCCTTGGGTGGGAGAGAAATCCGACCACCCACTGGATATAAGCAACCCGGCGCTCTTGCGCGACCCTAACAAGTGCATCTTATGTCGGCGCTGTATGGCCGTCTGCCATGCTGTGCAAGGAGTAGGCGTTCTCTCTACGGTAGCGAGGGGATTTGAGACCGTGGTCGGCCCCGACGCTAATCGACAACTCGGACAATCCGCCTGCGTCTTTTGCGGACAGTGTTCCGCCGTATGCCCGACAGGAGCAATCACGGAAGTGGACGCTGTTGAGCCCGTGTTTAGCGCTATCGGCGCAGGCAAACATGCGGTAGTGCAGGTCGCTCCCGCCGTGCGCGTAGCCATTGGCGAGGAGTTTGGCCTGCCACGCGGTGCCATCTCCACCGGCCAGATGGTGACCGGCCTGCGTATGCTAGGGTTTACCGCTGTCTTTGATACTGACTTTGCGGCGGACCTAACCATCTTAGAGGAAGCGCACGAGCTCATGCAAAGGATTACGCAGGGCGGAGTACTGCCACTGATTACCTCTTGCAGCCCGGGGTGGGTTAAGTTTGCGGAGCACTATTACCCCGAGTTTATCCCTCATCTTTCAAGCTGCAAGTCGCCGCAGCAGATGATGGCTGCGCTGATTAAGAGCTACTATGCGGAGAAAGTAGTTAAGTTGCCGGCAGGGCAGATTTTCTCCGTCTCCGTAATGCCATGTACCGCCAAGAAGTATGAAGCGGCGCGCAGTGAAATGAAGCACCACGGTCACCAAGATTTAGACGCGGTGCTGACTACGCGTGAGCTCGCGCGCATGTTCCGCATGGCGGGCATTGACCTGCCGAAGCTCCCATCGTCAGACTTCGACGCGCCACTCGGCTTGTCTACCGGTGCCGGGGTTATCTTTGGCGCCAGCGGCGGTGTGATGGAGGCGGCCTTGCGTACTGCCTACGAATGGATATCGGGAGAGACACTCCCGCAGCTTGACTTTGGCAGTGTGCGGGGGCTACTGGGAGTGCGAGAGGCAGAAGTTGACATCCCTCGCCTTGGAACTATCAGGGTTGCTGTGGTTAGTGGGCTGGCTAATGCCCGTGACCTGCTGGCGCGCATCAAGTCAGGTGAGAGCTATCACTTCATTGAGGTCATGGGCTGCCCCGGCGGTTGTCTGGGCGGCGGCGGGCAGCCTCGCACGCGGCGCGATGAGGCCACTCATGCCAAAGAGGCCCGGCAAAGCAGTATCTACGCGATAGACAAGGGGCAGAAGCTGCGCAAGAGCCATGAGAACCCTGCGGTAAAGAAGCTCTACGAGCTGTACCTCGGTGAAGTCGGCGGCGAAAAAGCACATCACCTCTTGCATACTTCGTACACGGCTCGCGGGCGTTTCCCGTGGAGAAAACAGTAAGATAATAGTAGGGACAGAAATCTCAGGAGCGGTGTCGAAACCGCTCTTTTTCCGTCGACAAAGATGTCGCAAGTTATTGTTTTGTCAAGCTCAGTCGTGTAGACTGAAAAGAGTGTTACGCGTGTACTCTGCATTCTAGGAGTGACTGAGAGTGGCTAGATCATTTATCGGGGGAGTACACCCTCCCTACCGGAAGGACAAGACGTGTTCCCTACCCATTGAACGCCTGCCTGTGCCTAAGACCGTGGTTATCCCTTTGCTGCAGCATATCGGAGCGACAAATACTTCACTCGTGGCAGTAGGCGACAGAGTCCTGTTAGGTCAGAAAATTGGCGAGAGCGATGCAGCAATTGCCTGTCCCGTGCATGCTTCGGTTTCCGGCAGCGTTACGGCCATAGAGAAGCGGGCGCACCCAAACGGGCGCGAGGTACTGTCGGTAGTCATTGAGAATGATTTTGCCGATGAAGTGCATCCGTCAATAGAGCCGAAGCGCTTAGAGGATATGTCCCCGGCCGACTTAGTGGCTTGGATTCGCGAAGCCGGGATTGTCGGCATGGGGGGCGGCGGCTTCCCTACGCATATTAAGCTCACCCCCCCGCCCGGAGTTACTATAGACGCTGTGCTGCTGAACGGAGCCGAGTGCGAGCCGTATCTCACCGCAGATCACCGCGTTATGGTGGAGTGGGCACAAGACGTGGTGCTCGGGTTAAAGTGCCTGATGAAAGCAACCGGTGTTGCGCGTGGCTTTATCGGGATTGAGCTCAACAAGCAAGATGCGATTGCCGAGCTCCGCGGGGCGATAGCCGACGACCGTAATATTACCATTGTTCCGCTGGAGGTAAAGTACCCCCAGGGTGCGGAGCAGCAGCTGATTGCGGCGTGTCTAAAGCGTCGGGTTCCTAAGGGCAAGCGGCCTGTTCACATTGGCGTGGTCGTAAACAACGTTCATACCGCGCAGGCCATAGCTCATTCTCTGCGCACTGGCCTGCCCTCTGTGGAGCGCGTTGTTACCGTCGACGGCGCCTGCGTAGAGAGGGCGGGAAATCTCCTAGTGCGTGTTGGCACCAGCTTCGCCGATATACTGGCAGCACGAGGTCTTTGCGGAGAGCCTCATAAATTGCTTTCGGGTGGGCCTATGATGGGGATTGCCATGCACACTGCTGCCGTACCGGTATGTAAGTGCACATCGGGTATTCTCGCTCTCTCCCACGCCGAGTCTCCCTCCGGCGAGGCCATCACTTGCGTGCGCTGCGCCGGTTGTATCGACGTTTGTCCCATGCTCATCTACCCCACGCTGATTGCGCAATACGGCGAACGCGGCCGTACGGAAGAGGCGGAAAAGTACGGCGCTTTAGAGTGCCATGAGTGCGGCGCTTGTACCTATGTCTGTCCGTCTCGCATTCCTTTGGTACAATGGATACGGCTCGCTAAATCCGACATTTACGCGCGGCGCAACCGCGGGTAGCCAAAGGAGGGAGCACATCAGATGGAGATTAAGAAGCTTGCGGTATCGAACTCTCCCCACCTGCACAGCCAAAACAGCGTACGGCAAGCCATGCTTTGGGTGTTGGCCGCGCTTGCGCCTGCCTCACTTTTTGCGGTCTACTACTATGGCCCCTACGTCCTAGTTCTCTTAGTTACCGGTATGGCGGCAGCCGTCGCTTGCGAGGCACTCATACTCAGGCTGCGCAAGAAGCCGCTCTCCGCTGCTCTTGATGGCAGCGCCGCTGTAACAGGGCTGCTGTTAGCGCTTAACGTCCCGGCGGGAGCGCCATGGTGGCTGGTAGCGATGGGGTCCTTATTGGCCATTGGCATCGGGAAACAAGTCTTTGGCGGCATCGGCCACAACCCCTTTAACCCGGCCTTGGCGGCGCGTGCAATCCTCGTGGTTTCGTGGCCTGAGCGCATGACCCGCTGGGTGGGACCGGGACTTATCTCGGCTGCGACACCGTTGGCAGAGTACCGCGCCGGGAACGTCGTGCCGTCCCACTTCGACCTCTTCTTTGGACTTAGGCCCGGGAGTCTGGGCGAAATGTCCGTTTTTCTTCTGTTGGTTGGCGGCATTACGCTGATTTGCCTTGAGATTGTCGACTGGAAAATACCGGCCTCTTTCATTGGCACAGTAGCGCTATTGACGTGGGTTTTGCCACGCGAAGGGCAAACCGCTTTCTTTGCCGGCGACCCCGTCTTCCATGTTCTTTCCGGCGGACTCATCCTCGGGGCTTTCTTTATGGCCACTGACTGGACAACCTCACCTATCACCAAACGCGGGCGCATTGTGATGGGGGTGGGGGCAGGGATAATCACGGCTGTCATTCGGCTCTACGGCGGCTTGCCGGAGGGCGTGACTTTTGCCATTCTTATCATGAATGCGTGTACTCCGCTTATTGACCGTTATACACTCGGGAAGAGCTTTGGTTCTGTACGGGAGGCGGCGTAGATGAACGACCTTAAAGTGTTTTGGCGCGGTATCTTTGACGAAAACCCGACCTTCAGGCTGCTGCTTGGCATGTGCCCAACTCTCGCCGTATCCATTGCCGCCGGGCAAGGCTTCGGCATGGGGTTAGCGGCGACGGCGGTGCTTGTAGCGAGCAACATCTTAATCTCTTGCATGCGCAAGGTGATCCCCGACAGCATCCGTATCCCGTGCTACATTGTCGTTATCGCGACTTTCGTCACCATGGTTGACCTGGTTATGGCCGCCTTTGTGCCCGCTTTGCACGCGGTGTTGGGCATATTTATCCCGCTGATTGTTGTCAACTGCATTATCTTACAGCGCGCCGAGGCCTTTGCCTCCAAGAATGGCGTGTGGCGGGCGACGCTTGACGGTCTGGGGATGGGAGTAGGCTTTACCTTGGCCTTGGTGCTGGTTTCTGCCATCAGGGAGATTCTCGGGTCCGGAACGCTCTTTGGCATCGAGGTGCTTTGGTTCTGGCAGTCGTTTGAACCGATGCGGATCATGGTTTCTCCGCCCGGCGCTTTTATTGTACTGGGGCTCCTAATCGGGCTCATCAACTTCCTCAGCATGCGTAAGGCGTAGGAGGTAGACTCATGGATCAAATAGCAGTTATCTTCTTCAGCGCTATTCTTATCAACAACTTTGTCCTGATTCGCTTTCTCGGGATATGCCCTTTCCTTGGCATTTCGCAAAAGATTGAGACGGCCGTTGGCATGAGCCTTGCCGTAATCTTTGTCATGACGGTTGCTTCACTGGCAACGTGGATAGTGCAGACCTATCTCTTGCTGCCCTATGACCTCGTTTACCTGCGCACCATTGTCTTCATTCTGGTGATTGCAGTGCTCGTGCAGTTTGTCGAAATGGTTATCCAAAAGAGCAGCCCTACGCTGTATCAAGCCTTGGGCGTCTATCTGCCGCTGATTACGACTAACTGCGCCGTGCTGGGTGTCACGATTCTTAATCTCAATGAGGCGTATAACCTGCTCGAGGCCCTAGTACATGGGTTTGCAGCCGCAGTGGGCTTTGGCCTGGCCATCGTGATATTTGCCGGTATACGCGAGCGCTTGGAACTCGCTGAGATTCCGGAGGCGTTGCGGGGCTTCCCGATAGCCCTCATCATCGCCGGTCTGCTGTCAATTTCCTTCTTCGGATTTCAGGGCTTGCTATAGGGAGGCCGGGGCATGCAGATTGATTTCCGTTCCGTATTGCTCGCGCTTGCTTCACTGGGCGCATTGGGACTACTCTTTGGCGCCGGGCTGGCCATAGCTGCCAAGAAGTTTGCCGTGGCGACGGACCCGCTGTACGCAGAGGTGCTGGCGGTACTCCCGGGTGCTAACTGCGGGGCTTGCGGCTACCCGGGCTGTGCAGGCTACGCCGTAGCCGTTTCTAAACGCCTTGTAGCCATTGACAAGTGTCCTGTCGGCGGCAATGACTTGCTTGGCAACTTGGGGCGGCTGATGGGCGTAGAGGCCAAGCTCACCGCTGATCGCTTGGTGGCGACACCCTACTGCGACGGTGGCCGCGCCGAGGCACCCACCCGCTTTAGCTATGAAGGCATACAGGACTGTGTGGCGGTCGTGGCTCTCTCAGGCGGAGATAAAGCGTGCCAATATGGGTGTGTGGGCTATGGCACGTGTGTAAGATTGTGTATGTTTGGCGCCATTACCATGGACGACAACCGTATCCCGGTTGTAGATACAGCTAAGTGCACCGCCTGCGGCTTGTGTGTAGCGGGATGCCCTAAGAACATCTTCAGTTTGCGTCCTGCGGGGAAGCACGTCCATATCCGCTGTCGGTCGCACGATAAAGGGGCTGTGGTGCGCAAAATTTGCTCTGTGGGGTGCATCGCCTGCGGGCAGTGCGTCAAGATTTGTCCTGTCGACGCGATTGTTATGAACAACTTCTTGGCACAAATAGACTACGAGAAGTGCACTAACTGCAACCGCTGTGTGGAGAAGTGCCCCACCAAGACTATCCACTCCGGACTCTAGTCACGGATTTGGCCGGGCCGCGTGGCTCGGCCCTCTCTCTAGGAGGAAAAATGAGATATAGAGCTGTGGTTCTAGCCGTCGCCGCCGTGCTGCTTGTGATCGTTGCTTGGACGGGACAGGAAAGGGTCATCGTGCGGCGCGCGGAGCGAGATGTGGTGCTCATGGATACTTTCGTCCGCATTGTGATACATGGGGGTCTAAGTCAGGCGGCCCTAGAAGAAACTATTGAGGCAACGGTCAAGGAGATGGCGCGCTTAGAAGCCATCCTTTCAGCTCATGCTGCGGGCAGCGACGTTTACAACCTCAACCACGCAGCCACGGAGCCGCGCCTAGTCAGCGAAGAGACTCTCGCCGTCTTAGGGCGCGCTCGACAGGTTTACGAGCAGAGCCATGGGGCCTTTGATGTGACCGTAGGCGCTCTCATGCGCGCCTGGGGGTTCGGAACGGAGCAACGCTCGGTGCCATCCCCTGATGCCCTAGCAGAAGCCCTGAGCGGAGTAGGTTTTGCACATGTAGAGGTGGATGCGTCGCAGCGCAGCGTGAGACTAGGGCACCCCAAGACGCAACTTGACCTAGGTGGAGTCGCCAAAGGGTATATTGTGGACAAAGCCATTGAGTTTCTTGCGGCTCGCGGCATAGAGTACGCCTTTGTGGAGGCCGGTGGCGACGTGCGCATCCTCGGCGGGTACCCGGGGCAGTTTGTGTGGGAGAAGCCGCGGGCCGTGCGGGTAGGCGTGCAACACCCCACGCAGCGCGATGCCCTATTGGCGGTTGTCTCGTCCTTCGGCGGAGCCGTCCTGACCTCGGGTGACTATGAGCGCTACTTCATGCAAGACGGCGTGCGTTACACGCACATCGTGGACCCGCGCACCGGGCAGACAGTGCGTGGCCTAAGCAGCGTAACCATTGTTGCTGACGAGGCCGCTCTGGCGGATGCGATTGCTACGGCCGTGATGGTGCTGGGAGTCGAGCAGGGGATAGCCCTGATTGAGTCGTTTCCGGGTGTCGAGGGGCTTTTAGTGGCCGAGGATGGTTCCGTGGTCATGTCGCAGGGCATGTCCGCCTTCACTAAGCTTACGGACAGGTAAAGAGACGTGAGTACAAACAGAATGGTACGCTTAGCGTTGCTCGTGGCGGGGGCAGCCGCACTGCACGCAGTGGAGGGCTGGATACCAAATCCTTTGACGGTAAGCCTGGGCCCCGGCGCTAAACTGGGACTGGCTAATGTGGTGACGGTAGCAGTGGTTATGCGTTTTGGGCTGCGTGACGCAGTAGTAGTAGCGGTGCTCCGCGCCCTGCTTGGCAGTCTGATCGGGGGCTCGTTTCTCACTTTGGGGTTCTTCTTGAGCCTAAGCGGCGCCGTGATTAGCGCGGCAGGTATGGGCCTAGCGCGACTGGTATTAGGTAATCGGCTCAGTGCGGTCGGACTTAGCCTGCTGGGAGCACTCCTACACAATATCACTCAACTTACGGTGGCGTCGCTACTGGCGCAACATTTTGGGCTGTTCGTGCATTTACCCTATCTGGTGCTGATGGCTATCCCCACAGGGTATTTAGTTGGCATCGCGGGTGCGTTTCTGTCTCGCTATCTTGTCCCAAGCAACATGCGAAAGGGTGGGCTGCATGAAGTCTAAGCGCAATACTTGGATGCTCCCGTTATTCCTAGTTGTAGGTCTCTTTCTGGGAGGTCTCTTGGGGGAACTGGCTGTCCCCGTACTGCCGTTCCTCACCCTTACGAGTCCGACTTACGGCCTGAACCCTCCCGTGACTTTAACGCTCGGTCCCCTCACGCTCGTCTTTGGCATTACGCTGCACGTTTCGGTAGCTATGGTGTTTGGGCTGATGTTTGCATATCTGGCCTACCGTGCCCTCTAGCGCATGGATATCTTCTTGGCCTCCGCTTCGCCTAGGCGGTTGGAGTTGCTCAGGCAAGTCGGCGTGGAACCGATTGTCGTGCCCACGTCTTTTGCGGAAGACACACATCTCTCTGGTGACCCGGTAGCCTGTGCGCGCAAATACGCGCAGTCTAAAGCGCTAGGCGCCTTTCCCCTACCCGGCATGGGTGTGTGTATCGCCGCCGATACGGTGGTGCACATCGGCGGGCGCCTGCTCGGTAAACCGGAGACGCCGGAACATGCCGCCTGGATGCTGCAACTTCTGTCAGGGCAGTCCCACGAAGTGGTGACCGGTGTCGCCGTCGCCCGGAGCGCCACGCGGTATTTGGTGGGCCACGCCTGTACGCGCGTGGAGTTTGGGGAGCTTAGTCTGGATGAGATTCGCGCCTATGTGGCCACAGGCGAGCCCCTAGACAAGGCCGGTGGGTATGCAATACAGGGCGCTGCGGCCGTGTTCGTGCGCGGCATCACCGGGTGCTACAGCAATGTAGTGGGACTGCCTTTGTCACTGCTCTACAATATGCTGCGGGAGTTCGGCGTTGAGCTCGCGCTCGGGAGGGAGCATAGGTGACAATTCTTAAGTTGCCGGAGCGCGAGAGACCGCGCGAGAGGCTACTGCAGCGCGGGGCAAGTCACCTGTCAAACGCGGAGTTGCTGGCTATCCTGATGGCTACGTCAGGCCAAAGGGGGGAAAGCGTGCTCGAGCTTGCCCGGCGGGTGTTAGAGAAGGCGGGGGACCTCTGCCATCTTTCGCGGCTCACAAGCGACGAGTTACGTGAGATTAAGGGGATTGGTCCCGCCAAAGCGGTGCAAATCTTAGCCATGGTCGAGTTGTCGCGCCGGCTATCTATCCAGGGAGCGCCGCCTAGCTCCATCCGCTCACCTGAGGACGTGCGCAAGCTCTTGCTCGAGCGGTTACGCTTTGAGGAGCGCGAACATTTCTTTACCGTTTTGCTTAACACCAAGAACCACTGCCTAGGCATTGAAGAAGTTTCCGTAGGCAGTCTCAACTCGTCTATTGTTCATCCCCGTGAAGTATTTAGGGCCGCCATTAGGCGGAGTGCCGCTGCCCTGATTATAGCCCACAATCACCCGAGCGGTGACTGTACGCCGTCGCGGGAGGACTTGGAAGTCACTCGGCGCCTCACGGAGGCAGGCCGTCTATTGGGGATAGACGTGCTGGACCATGTTATTTTTGGCGACGGGGTTATACTAAGTTTTAAGGAAAAGGGCCTCATGTAAAGGAGTCGAAGCACTAAATGGACTTTTTCAACCGTTACTTTACCCGCGATATGGGTATTGACCTTGGCACAGCGAACACCTTGGTTTTTGTCCAGGGTAAGGGCATCGTGCTACGGGAGCCATCGGTTGTGGCGATACATCGCGACAACCACGAGGTGCTGGAGGTGGGAGAAGCGGCTAAGGCCATGATTGGCCGCACGCCGGGCCACATCATCGCCGTGCGTCCTCTGCGCGATGGCGTGATTGCCGACTTTGACGTAACGCAGAAGATGCTAAAGGCCTTTATTCGACGGTCTATGCCGGGCCCAAGTTTCCTGCGTCCGCGCGTGGTGGTGTGCGTGCCTGCGGGCGTGACCGAGGTCGAGAAGAGGGCAGTAAAAGACGCCGCGCTCTCGGCCGGAGCCCGCGAAGCCTACACTATTGAGGAGCCCATGGCCGCGGCCATCGGCGCGGGACTACCGGTGACGGAGCCGATTGGGAACATGATCGTCGACATCGGCGGTGGGACAACCGAAGTAGCTATCATTAGCCTAGGCGGCATAGTGACACACAAGTCGATCCGCGTCGGAGGCGACGAGATGGATGAGGCCATTGTCGGGTTTGTCAAGAAGCACTATAATCTACTTATCGGCGAGCGCACCGCAGAGGACGTCAAGATTGCCGTTGGCTCCGCGTACCCGCTGCCTGAGGAAGAAATAGAAGTGCGCGGTAGGGACTTAGTCACCGGACTGCCGAAGACGCTTAAGCTCACCGGCAGTGAAGTGCGCCAGGCCTTAGCGGAGCCGGTGAGGGCGATAGTGGAGGCGGTTAAGGCGACTTTGGAGCGCACACCGCCGGAATTAGCGGCTGATGTCTTCGACCGCGGCATTGTTTTAACCGGCGGCGGCTCACTGCTGCGCGGGCTAGACAAGCTTATTGCTCTGGAAACAAACATGCCGGTGGTCATAGCGGACGATCCGTTGACGTCTGTTGTGCAGGGAGCGGGACGCTCTTTTGAACACATTGATTTGCTGCGCAGATTGGATGCGTCACCTAGACGAAGGTAAACAACACAGGAGGTGGGGGAATGGGATTCTGGGGGAGAAACCGCTCCGTCATCACCTTGTTGTTGGCTGTCTTTGTGCTCATGGTCTTACTTAGCTTCTCCGCGCGCGATATCGTTGGCGTCACGTGGGTCGAGCGCGCGCTGCACCGTTTGGGAGCTCCCATTCAGCGTGCCGTCGCAGTAGTTGTCTCGTTTGGCCGCGAAGTGGCGCAGTCCGTACGGGAACTAAGTGTGCTTAGGCGCGATAATGAGCGTCTGCGCCGCGAGCTCGACGCGCTCACCTTGCAGTACCAAAACCTAGTGGAAGCAAGACTTGAACTGGAGCGAATACGCGGCTTGCTCGCCTATCGCGAGGAGCAGGCAGCGCTCGACCTAATCTTGGCGCGAGTCATATCCCGCGGCATTATTACTTGGCACCACGAAGTAGTTATAGACCGCGGTCTGATGCATGGCGTGCAAGCCGGCGACGCGGTGGTCACGCACCGCGGGGCCGTAGGGCGGGTTATCGAGGTCTTTAGCACCTCCGCGCGCGTGTTGCTTATTACTGACCCGCGTAGCGCGGTAGCGGCAGTGGTGCAAAACGGACGGGACGGTGCTCTGGCAGAAGGGGACAGCAGTATGTTGGGGATGGTCAGAATGTCCCGTTTGCCTTGGGATTTCCCGATTGGGGTAGGCGAATTGGTGGTTACGAGCCGACTCGGGGAGGTGTTCCCCCGTGACCACGCCTTTGCTATTGGCGTAGTAGCAGAAATTGTCACCAGCGCCGATGGCTTGCTGAAACAGGCCAGAATAGAGCCCGCTGTCGACTTTGGGCGACTGGAGGAAGTGCTGGTGGTACGCAGAGGCCAGCCATGAGTAAGGCGACGCTGACGCTTGGCATCGTCGTTGTGGTTTCTGTGTTCTTGCACGGGGCACTCATGCCTGATCTGACACTGTTTGGCGGCCGGGTTAACCTGTTGGTGGCCTTGGTGGCGGGTATGGCGCTCCGCTATGGCACCACCACCGGTTTGGCAGTAGGGCTGGTGTCCGGCCTCTTGGCCGACACGCTGTTTGCAGGAGTGTTCGGTCTTACGGCCATTCCCTTAGTGGTCATTGGGTATGTGGTAGGTCAAGTGGAAAGGCATTTCTTTCGCGACGAACTCCTCGTTGTTGTGAGCGTAGGTTTCACTTCCATAGTGGCATTTGAGCTCTTGTCCCTGCTCTTGTCGCGCCTAGCCTTTGGGGTATGGTGGGGCGGGGCTTTTGTTCAGGCTTTCGTGCCGACGGTGTTAGTCAACGGTGCACTGATACCGGTTTTCCTCTCTTGGCTCTTTAAAATTCTGCCACGCCACAAGCGAGAGGTGATATAGTGGAGGATTTTTCTCATAGGCGCCTGAACACGATAACTGTAGCAGTCTTTGTGGCCATAAGCGTGGTTATTTTTCGCCTTGCTTACGTTCAGATCGTGCACGGGGCTGACTACCGCAGTGACGCGGATAACAACCGCCTGCGGGAGGTAGTGCAGGAAGCTCCGCGCGGCAACATTGTTGACGCCTATGGCATAATCTTAGCGGCTAACCAGCCGGGATACTTTGTGTCTATGCACCATACACGCAGCCCCGAACTAGACGACATCCTCGCTCGCTTAGTGGCGATTTTGGACCCTAAAGGGGAGGACACGGAGCGGGTTTCCGTGCCCGAGTTTAGACGGCGCCTGCAGGCTGCGCGTTTTCGACGGTGGCAACCCGTCAGGCTGTACGACGAGTCGCTCACGTTTGGGGACGCAAGGCTGATACAAATAGAGGAGCGGCGCATGGAACTTCCCGGCGTCTTCGTAGAGGTGCAGCCGACAAGGACCTATCCTTTGAACGGCTCGGCCGCACACGTAATAGGGGCCATGGGACCCATTAAGTATGATGCAAATAGGCGGAGAGAGCTCAACGCAGAATTTGGGTTTGACCGTTATTGGCTCCATAGCATAGTGGGGCGCTTTGGCTTGGAGCAAGCTTACGAGTTCGTAGCCCGTAACCTTTCGCTGCGGGGCGTAGACGGCTTTCAGCGCGTAGAAGTTGACCACCTGAGCCGCCCCGTACGGGAGCTAGGCCTACAGGAGCCTATCCCCGGCAACAACCTGCATCTGACTTTAGATTCCGCCTTGCAGCAACACATTGAGGCTTGGCTACCCGGGCATTTAGAGCGCACTAGGGATGCGGCACGTGCGGCAGGGGTCAGCGGGAGCGACCTCGACCTCGTGGCGAGGGAGGCGGCAGTTGTCGTTATCGACCCACGTACCGGTGCGGTCTTGGCGCTGGTGAGCTATCCTGCGTTTTACCCGGCCGAGCTGTTGCAACAGCCATCGTCGACCTATCCTACCCTTGTTAACGACCCAGCCCGGCCGCTGGAGAATAAGGCTTTGGCGGGGTTTGCTCCCGGCTCGGTCTTTAAGCCGGTTGCGGAGATTGCGGGCTTGGTGCATGGTGCGCAAACGGCTATGCCGCGCGTGGTGTGTACCGGGCGCTTGATGCACCCTTGGCTTGGGGAGCGGGGCAAACCGTGTTGGATCGAGTATTACCGCGAGGCGCACGGCAATGTGGATGACGTCACGGCCTTGCGCGTTTCCTGTAACGTCTACTACTACCAAGTTGCGTTGCAGCTGCACACCCAGCTCGGCAGGGCACATGTCCTCGATGCCTTTGCCGACACCGCTTCGTTGTTGGGACTTGGCGCGCTTTCTCCTCTTGGCACAGAACTGCACGGGTTTTGGAGTGAGTCCGGTGTGCTTCCGACCAGTGAGAGGTTTCGCCGCATTACTCGCGCGACGGGTGAGCAGCGACAGGTAGACCCCTTCCCCGGCGAAGTAGCCGACATCGCCATCGGGCAGGGCATCCAGACCTATACGCCTCTCCAGATGGCAAACATGATGGCTATGCTGGCCACCGGGCATCGCTACGAGAACTTCATTGTCGACAGGATTGTCAGTCCCTTCGGTGAAGTTGTCTACCAGGCGGAGGCCAATCGGCTCGCCTCTCTGGTGCGTACTCCCGATAACCCCGCGGGACTGATAGACGCTACGGCGCTGTCGCGGATACAAGAGGGGCTTAGGCAAGTGACGCAGGTCACCGGACTGGGGCTAAACAGCGGTACGGCCGCAGGTGCCTTCCGCGGCGCACCCTACTTTACGGCGGGGAAGACCGGTACTGCCGAGGTGTTCCGAGGGCGACAGGCGTTGCCGTCCCACGGCTGGTTTGCCGGCTGGGGGGCCGACCCGCACACGCGTGAGCCGGAAGTGGTAGTATCAGTGTTTGTGCGACACGGCCGCGGGGGGAGTCTGGCTGCGGCTCCCATCGCGCGCGAGGTGTTGGATGCCTACTTTAGATTGAAAGCGCAAAGATAATCCAACAATGTGTGGTTGCAGGAGGAATTCACTGCCTTGGCAGCGAAAGTTAGCGAGGAGAAGGTTTCCCTAAGGAGGGGAGACACATGGGCAAAGTCTACGTCGTAACGTCCGGCAAGGGGGGCGTGGGTAAGACCACTACCACTGCCAATCTCGGGGCTGCCCTAGCCCACTTAGGCAAAAGTGTGGCGCTAGTGGACGGCGATACCGGTCTGCGCAATCTAGACCTCTTTCTTGGCCTGGAAAACCGCATTGTCTACCACCTGACAGACGTACTGGAGAAGCGCGTCAAGCTAGACAAAGCCTTAGTGCGGGATAAACGCTTTGCCAATATGAGCCTCTTGCCTGCGGCAGGGCAGGCTAGCTCCCGCACTACCGAGCGCGACATGAAGCGCCTTATGGAGGATTTGGCCAAGCAGTTTGACTTTGTGCTTATCGACTCGCCCGCAGGTATCGACCACGGTTTTCACCTCGCTGCCGCGGGCGCGGAGGACGCCATCATAGTGACAACGCCGGAGTTGCCGGCTGTGCGTGACGCGGACAAAGTAGTGGGGCTGATACGCAGCAAAGGCATCAACTCGCCTAAGCTAGTCATAAACCGGCTGCGGCTTGACATGGTGCGCCGCGGGGATATGCTCAGCCAAAGCGACGTGCTTGGGTTCTTGGGGTTAGATTTGCTGGGACTAGTGGAGGAGGACGAAGTGACCATCGTGGCGACCAACAAGGGCCTTCCCTGCGTGCTTTTGCCGGAAAGCAGGGCGGGGCGCGCTTATCGCGATATGGCACGTCGCATGTTAGGCGAGGCCGTTCCCCTGCGCCTCTCTGCGGAACGGCGGGGTATTATGGGGTTCCTGCAGAAGTTGATGGGCGAAGCGTAGGCACAGGAGGAGGGAAAGTCGTGACTAGCGGAAGCCGGAGTATTCTTGTAGCCCGCGATCGCCTGCGCAAAGTCCTCGTGCAAGACCGTTCTCCGGTTTCGCAGGAGTGCCTTGATGAGCTGACAGCCGCCCTGCTTAACGCGGCGCGCGGGCAGGTAGTTTTGGCGGAAACCGACGTTACTGCCGCGGTCGAGTATAAGGATGGCGCAGTTATTCTTACGGTGCGTCTGCCTATTCTACGTGGGGTGTCGGGCGAGGCGGGAGAGGCAAATGGTTGACAAGAAGCTTCTGCGCACATTCGACTGGTCCCTGTACTTAATGTATCTCGGCCTCTCGTTGTTTGGCGTGCTAATGATTGCGAGCGCATCGCAGAACAATGCGCTAGGCGACCCGGCCTTTTTTTGGACTAAACAATTGCAGTGGGTGGTCATCGGGCAGTTATTGCTCCTATTTGCACTGGTGGTTGATTACCGTTTCTTTGCCAATATGAGCATCCCCATCTACCTGCTAAATCTCACCTTACTGCTCGGGGTCCTCGCAATCGGAGTGCAGGGAGGAGGAGCACAGCGTTGGATTGACTTAGGCGCATTTACCCTACAACCCTCCGAATTTGCCAAGCTTGCCGTCGTCGTCACTCTAGCCACCCATGTCGAAAAGCTCCGCCGTGTGGATGATTTTTTTCGGCTGGCGCTGGTAGTCCTGCATGTGGCCTTGCCGATGGTGCTGATTGTCGTGCAACCAGACCTCGGCACAGCGCTTGTCTTTCTTGGTATTATGGTCGCTGTTCTGTACGCCGCAGAGCTGCCGCGGCGGCTCATTGTTTTCTTGGGGACGGGTGCGTTAGCGCTCGCGCCTGTCGTGTGGTCGTTTGGCCTTAAGGCTTACCAGCGGGCGCGCCTGATTGTGTTCCTCGACCCTTCGCTTGACCGCATGGGGATAGGCTATCACCTCACGCAGTCGATTATCACAGTGGGTTCCGGCATGTTTGCCGGGCGGGGCTTATTTCAGGGGCCGCAAAGCGAGCTGAACTTCCTGCCGGCACAGCATACGGATTTTATCTTCTCGGTAGTTGGAGAGGAGCTAGGTTTCCTTGGCGCGGCCGGTGTGGTGCTGGCCATGTTCTTTGTCGTCTACCGCTGTCTGCAAATCGCCGCCATAGCCAAGGACGCCTGCGGACGCTACATCGCCGTCGGCGTAGGGAGCTGGGTAGCTTTTCAGCTAATCGTCAATACCGGCATGACCGTAGGTCTGATGCCGGTTACAGGGTTGCCATTACCCTTCTTGAGTTATGGGGGCAGTTCATACTTGGCGCTTTCGCTGGGAGTGGGCTTAGTCCTAAACGTCGGTATGAGGCACCGGAAGATCTTGTTCTAGGACATAGTTTGCCTCACCCCGGAGTATACATTAATGATGCTCCGGGAGGTGGCTGTGTGGCTAAACAGTGGTGGAAAAAGGGGCGACCGCAGAAGTCTTTGCGGCAGCGACGGGGCGAGTGCCGCCGAGCGCTCACTGTGTGGGTCACGCGCTCGGTCCTAGCCGCTCTCTTAGTCCTGATGACTTGGGTGGGCTCGCAGTTTGCTGTCATGCGGGAGTATCTGCGTTTTGTCTTTGTCCCCGGGGCTGCGGCCGGCACGCCCTGGTCGGTGTGGCTAGACTGGCAGCCGCGAGAAGAAGCAGCTCTACCTGTATGGGTAGCCCTGACCGGCCGGCAAGACGCGCTCGCCTTTGATTGGCCTGTCGAGGGTGTCAACTACTCAGCAGCCGACGGCGGCGTGTACATCGAGAGCGCGCACGGTTCCGCCGTGCAAGCTGTGCTGGCAGGAAATGCTGTACAAGTGGATGCCCCCGGGGGACAAGTGACGCTTGACCACGGCGGCGGTATGCGTACTGTTTACCGGGGCTTAGACGCGCCTGTCGTGCGACAGGGTGAACGGGTCGCTCTAGGCCAGGTGTTAGGCAGAGTCGGTCCCGACGCAAGGCTCTTCTTTGCCCTCAGCATCGCGAATCGGTTAGTTGACCCCACTACGCGCGTGCGTTCGTCTCCACGCTAATGCATCTGGGCCAAGTCCTAGGGGTGAGCCTTAAGGTTCACTATCTTTTTTTGTTGTGGCTCTTCGTTTCGGCTACGCTTGGGGACTGGGCATACACTGTCGTACTGGTCATCTCCGTGTGTTTTCACGAGCTGGGACACATTCTCGCCGCGCGTAATTGCCGCGTGGGTGTGGAGGAAGTGGTGCTCATGCCCTTTGGCAGTGTGGCCAGGCTCGGGCGTTGGCTAGGGGGCGAGCCCAAGACCGAAGCTGCTATCGCCCTAGCAGGCCCGGCGAACAGCTTGGTGCTGTGTGTGCTGGCTTTGCTGGGGCAGGGCGTCACTTGGGCGGATACGCTGTTAGAGGTCAACTTGCTGCTCTTGGCAGTTAATTTGTTGCCTATACTGCCGCTCGACGGCGGGCGGGTTGTTAGAAGCGCGGTAGTTAAGCGGTTTGGACTTAGCGCCGGCGGGGGTCGCCTAGTGCGTTTTATGGACGCGGCCGCCTTTGGGCTGCTCGGAGCGGTTACCCTGCTCAACGTCTATGGCATCGCGAGTGTGAATGCGGTAGTCTTGGCGGTTTTTCTGGTCTATGCAGTAGCACAAGAGAAGAAAATGATGCCCTACTTGTTTATGAGCTATCTCGGGGGTAAGCAGGGAGAGCTTACCGCGGCTGGTGCGTTAGTCGGAAGATTAATCGTGGTCTTGCCCGAGACCCCCGTAACTAAGGCCCTTAAAGACATGGTGCCGGGATGCTACCACTTGTTTCAAGTCGTGCATCAAGGAGGCACAGTCGCCACCATAACCGAAGAAGCCCTTTTCGCGGCGCTAGTAACCCACGGCTCAACCATAACCACCTTCGCCGAAGCCGAAGCAAAAGGGACGGAGCCTTTTGCTTCACATGCGCCACCCCACCAGCGACAAGCGACCAGCGACAAGTG
>CAYGHR010000014.1:4374-24164 GCA_964349715.1 uncultured Peptococcaceae bacterium | reverse complement strand
CGGCTCCTCGCCCCAGTCCTGCAGGGGCAACCACGTAACAGCCGGCAGACCGTCAGCGACATGGACTGCGCCGACCATCACATCGGTGCGGCTCTCGCCCTCCGCCAAGTGGTACTCCAGTGTCAGCTTGTTTACCGCGCCAAGCGGCCGCAACAGGACTTGATCCTTATGTACAAAATGGATCTCCCCCTCGCGGCAGTGCTCAAAGCAAGCGCGCGCGGTGCGCCCGAAAAATAAATAGAGCTGCCTTAGTTCTTGGCCTTTAACGCGGAGGGTAATGTACTTAAGTCTAAGGTCAGTCACTTCACTTGGCGAGAGGTCCGCTTCTTCCTTTAGCTCTCGCAGGAGGGTGTTGATGGGGTTACACTTGTCTTGCACCTCCACATGCCCGCCCACAGGTGCCCAGGTGTTTGGGAAGAGCGTATGCGTGGGAGAGCGTTTTAACATCAGCCAATAATCACCCCGCAGGATATAGGCGGCAGCAAAAGTACGGATGCGGTTACAACCAAGCATACACTGTCCTCCTAGAAAAAAAGTCCTTGGCCCCTTTGGCCAAGGACTTTTCAACTGTTAGATCTGTTACATTATCTTTAGCCAAACGTCGTAGAGGTCTACTAAGCGGCCTAGTGCGAGCGAGATACGACCGGCAACAACGTTGCCAAACGACACCCCGAAAGTCACCATCATCAGCCAGCGGCCCACGTGCGAAACCCCTTTGAGCGGTGCGCTCTGTTTGATGGAGAAGATGAAGTAAGTCAACACCGCTAGCACGCCAAAGACCATAATGAAGTTGTCGAAAGACATGTTGAGCAGGAATTTACCTGCTTGGTCGTGCACGATAAAGTCAATCATCGACGCTCTGGCCTGGAGAATGGCCTGCGAGTTCAGGGCCGTGTAGAGGGAGAGCCCTACACCGTTACCCACCAAGTAGGCAATCGGCCAGCGGCTGACCCAAGCGAAGCCCTTGATAAAGCGCGCGTACAGCATGACGCCAAGTAGGAGCGGGATGATGAGAGACCACTGGTCCTTGGTCGTGAGTGGCACCCAGCCGAAGCGGTGGATATTGCCGACGGCCATCCCCAGCGTATGGCCCGCTGCTGCGCCTACGAAAATGTGCTCCGCCAAGCGATACACTGAATTCTCCCTATACAGGAAGGAAAATATGGCGAGGATAGCGGCAGCCATAACCCAATGCCATGGGTTCGTTGAAAACATCTAGTGTCACCTCCTTAAATGTGGTGAGTCCAGTAGAGAGACCTAGCCTTTCTTGGTGAACTTAGTGACCAAGTAGGCCGCGTTGCCGATAAGAATGAAGGCGATAATCAACAAGTGCCCCACAGATTGCGCGTCCATCATGGACACAGCAAGGCCCGGAGCCTCCATCAGGAGCTCATACTCAGCAGCGCCGCGCAATCCCGCCAAAAGACCATCGAGCTGACCGGATTGAACAAAGGGCACAAACTGCGGCACGCTGACGGTAACGGCTCCAGCCGCCATCCGCACGCCCATGGGGTCCACCACTTGGCGAATCCAAGCCGGGATACCTGGGTCACCGGAAGCAAACTCAATCACGTAGCCAAAGTCCCTGATATGAGTGATACCCTGCATAATCGGGAGCTCGGCAGTCTTGTTGCCGACAAAGTCCGTAGTGATTGCTAAAGGGTTATTAGCAAACGCAGCAATAGCGTTTTCGAGGCCGGCCTTAAAGCCGAGGTTGGCAAAATCCGTGCCGTACCTACCGCCGCGTTCCTCTAAGACGTCGGTAATCTGTTCAATCATCATCGGGCCTTCCGCCCAGAACGATACACCTACCCACCTAATACCACGCCTAGTCAGATGATCGACCACAGCAACGGCTTGCGGGTGAATGTCGGCTGCGGCCGCCGGGCTATAGCCAAACGAAAGCAGCACTACGTCTGTCGCCGGGTCGAGTTCCTCGATGATTTCATAAACGGCAGTAGTCGAAGGAGTAATACGAAGCGGAATCGCTAGCGGCACAAGCAGCGGAACAGACAGCGCTACAAACATCAGGGCATAAACAATGCGGGGGTCAATACGCTGTAATTTACTGAACCAGTCCACGAGAAGGGCACCTCCTTTCTGTTAGTATTAACTATTCGCCACCGAGATGGCCGCGCTCAAGACCTAGCAGGATGCGCAAGCTCGTGGCGAAACCACCCAGTGCAGCTCCGATAATAATCGCTCTCTGCCCGGCAAGGTTAGGCACGCGCAGCAACCACGTCTGTAGCGAGGGGAAGTAGTCCCAAATGAGAGCTCCGACAGGCGCCGCACCTAACATGACTATGACTGCCGCGATTAAGAGAATCGAAGCTTCCAGACTGCGAAGCCTAAAGGCGCGGTAGGCAGCCGAGGCAATGTAGAAGGCGAGCAACGCGAACATTGCACCGGACAGCGGGTTGTAGAGGAAGTTAAAGAAGTTACCGTAAAACGCGGCCAACTCCTTGTTCGCCGGGCTTAACTCGACCATAGTGCGCGTGATGCCAAAGAAAAGCATGGCCACAACGAGGACGACACTATACATCCAGCCCGAGCGCTGACGAGATATGGTATTCCCGTGAATACGGAGCAGGTTGACAGAGGCGAGACCTAATGCAAAGGCCGCAATAATCGTCGTCCACGGGCTGAGATGCCTGCTCACAAGGTCTCTAAACTGCACATCGAGTAACGGGATATTCCCCGTAGTAATCGGACCGAGCAAGAAGACCAGACCGACTATTAAGGTTATAATGATGGGAATTTCTCTACGCAACTGTTACACCTCCTTTGCGAGATTAGTTGTTTCGTTATCTCACGATGACATTGCGCAACCAAGGGTTGTCTAGCGTCATTAGCACTGCCCCAACGAACAGCATAGCCATCAAGGCAAGCTTGAGATAGTCTTGCGCCGCTATACTGCCGAGCTTAATCCTGTCCTGGGACAAGTACGCACCACCGGCGTAGATTTCCTCGCCGATGAGGGTATAGTCGCAGGCGGCGACGAAGAAGGGGATTTGTGGCATGTTAGCAGTACCGGCAATCTGAATTGCACCGATATGCGCACCGCCTTCGGCCATAAGCAGAGACTCCGCCCAGAAACCACCAATCATGACGTTGGCAGCAACTTTCTCGCGGTGCATGATGCCGAGTACACCCGCGATGTAGGCAAATTGCTCGCTAGACAAGAAGCGCACGCAGCTGTCCTTGTACATGTCGGCCTTGCCCGCAGCCAAGTAGCCCTGTTTCACGACTTCCTCCGCGACGGGGAACACGTTAGGCATACGAATGGAAACAATGAGCTCCGCATCGTACTTCGCCGACAACCCTGTGAGGTACGACAGCACCTCAAGTGCGGCGAAAGTCTGGGGCGCGGTGTCGCCTGTAATGTCGGCGATACCGGGAGAAAAGTGAACAGGTCGGCCCATTTCGGTGGCGCGCCCGACAGCTTCCTCCATGGCGTCAAGACCGGCGATACGGCGTAGCGTGGGGATGTATGTCCCCCTCTTAGCTATCCACACAACGATTAGTACAACCAGAGAAGTGACGAGCAACGCATAGAAACCAAAGATGTTACCCTTAACCAGATCCATTTTTTCACCTCCTCAAGTCTTTGTATTCTCTGCGCTGGCGCGCAGAAACCCTTAAGGTTAGCTTGCAGATATGCAAGCCTATCTTACTAAACAAGTTATTCACGTCGAGCGGGCGAATTCCTGCTTTGCTTTGAGATTATTTAATTAATTTTTTTACACCGCTCGCGTGCCACCATGCAAATTTAAATTGTTACACAATTATAATAGCAGATCCTCCTTTACAGCAAAAAACCCGCCGCAGCGGGGAAAAGCACAAGTTTCTCATACAAGCTCACTGTAAGCCGCCATCTCGGCTGTTTTCTCATTTGGCGTTAACTCCAGCGGTAATTACTGGCTGCCCATTTTTGCTTTGCGCAGCGCAGTAAGTAACACGCCTAGGTCGGTGAGTCCGGCCGCTACGAGATTCTCGAGAATACTTATGCACTCGACAGTAAAGAGAAAGCTAAAGACCACCGTCTTGCTGAGGGCTGACGCCATCTCCACATTGGCGATATGTTGCACTTGCGCCGACAAAATACCTAAAGAAAAATAGGCAACAAGCTTGACGAACGTGCCCATAAACGCCTTGTGGCTTGAAAGCCCGCCGCCGCGAACGGCCGCAGTAAACCCTCCGCAGTTGACCACAATGCTGATAAGCCTAGTGACGAGGTCGAGCAGCACAGCAATAAGCACGGCCAAGAAAGCTGCGTCAGGTTCAACTAAGTAGTAGAAGCCCGCCCAGAGCAGCGAAACAATTCTCACCCACCGCTCTTGCAGAGCCTCACTCCAAGCTGTGTAAAGAGGCATACTTTGGCTCCTTCCTTAATAGTGTGCGGAGAGAGCCCTGTTGGCCCCCTCCGCCTGGTGTCTACCCTAGGATTTCTTCTACTCCGCGGCTTACTACACGTGCCCCGGCGGCGCTTAGCAGCCTACCACCGACAGAAATAAACGCATTGTGGGTCAGGATGTCAGACATTACCGCCGACACCTGCTGCGCAGTTACGTCGTCGCGCGGGTCCACAACCGAAATGGTTACGTTTCTGCCGAGCTCATTGACAAAGATCATCTGAAGAGTCTTGTTCATGGGTTACCTCCTTTCTTAGTCTTTCTGACGCGGCTGACCGGAGAGTCTAGAGAGGTAGCACTCTCGACTCATCAATGCGGTGGATGTAAGCCACAGGATGCTTCTGCAGACTGCCGAGAGCGTTTCCAATCACTAGGACGCTAGCGTCGGTAAGCACATCGTTCATGCGGTTGTAAGTACGGTGGCGAAGAACAGGCGCGCCGTCGGGTAAGAGCCCGGTCTGTACACTGATGCGCAGCCGCGAAGGCTGGTTTTCACGCAAAGCCATTTGTTTCACCTCCCTCTGCCTGGACTGGGGTCGGCCGACCACTGCACACAGCATACTAGGCAAAGGTTAAGCCTGCGAATCCGGACTTTCCCACAAGTACGGCCGTTTACAGCGTAAAATGTGGTGTAGAAACAAAAAAAGGCTTGTATTCCGGCAAAGTGGCCTTTAGGATAAAGAAAACACAATAAAAAAAGAGGGCTTGCGCCCTCTCCCTAGTAAGTCCCGTGCTTGTTTACCAGCGCCCGCTCCGCCATTTCAATCATCCTGCGCACCATGTGGCCGCCCACGGCCCCGCAGTCGCGTGAGGGAACATGCCCCCAGTAGTCTTCGCTCCCTTGGTGAACCGGAATCCCAAGCTCGGAAGCTATTTCGTACTTCATGTTGTCAAGAGCCTTGTGAGCCTCCGGCACTACCTTCCGCCCGATTTGCGCGCTACCTTTAGCCACGCTTATCAACTCCTTTCGCTCTTAGGTTTCCCTAAACCGCGCAGGAGATGCAGACAACATTTTGGGCAAACTTCTATTATTAGCTGCGGCATGGAATTTCATTCATAGAACGCCAAGAAGACCAAAAGGAGTGATGCGCTATTTCATCCATAAAAAGTATCGACGTCGCGCGCGCGGCGCTCGCTATTAGTTTGACGCAAAACAAGAGCGAAGAAACCAGCGCAAAAATGGGATTTCGACGCTCGGGCATCACCGCCACTGCTTTTTCTATCTCCGGCGACTTCATCCCTTCGATTCAGCAGTGGATTGCCGCCGCGCTGGAAATTTCAAAAAACGATGGCATTATCTGTGGTTCGTTTGCTGATTCGGGGGCCGTAGTTGGTGCCACGCGCGAGGCCCTCTCACAGGTCATGCCAAAAGCCGTGGGGCTAAACATCGCGGGGAAAATCGGCATCGCCTACTGCAACGAAAACCTTGCCGTGGCCGTGTTAATTGGCATTGGTTTGATGGATTTAAGCGACGTGGCCGTGGGGCTTGGTCACCGCGCTGTGGAACGCGTCACTGAGCATTCCTAAAGGCGCTGATGCCTAGAGCGCATTCTATGCGCTTCTTCTGCAGCTCGCAATGCAGTGCATCCGGCTGCAAAATAGTCCCATTACTATGATAGGCGTGCGCGTGACAGCCTCCGCTACAGAAGAATTTAGCAAAGCATCGCATACACTCCGGTTTGCGGTAAAGATTGGCCCTGCCAAAATCCTTGGCCAAGTCGGGAACCGTGACGCCGGAGAAAACTGTGCCCATGGCAAAATCTTCTTGACCTACGAATTGGTGACACGGATACAGCTCCCCCGCGGGGGTAACTGCCAAGTAATCGCACCCCGCCCCACAGCCGCTTACACGCTTGCCAAAACATGGCCCGCCGTAAGTGGCCATATTAAAATGGAAAAAATTAAAGGGCTTGCCTTCGTCCTGTTTGTTAAGATAGAACTCCGCCAGTCGCTCGTACTCCATGCCGAGAGCGGCGAGATGCTCCTCTGTCAGGGTGTAGGATTCCCCCGCCCCGCCTACTACGGGCTCCATCGATAATTCACGTAGCCCTAAGTTGTATAGATGCATGACGTCAGTGGCAAAGTCAAGGTTGTGCGCGGTATAAGTGCCGCGCACATAGTAGTTTTTCCCCGCGCGACTAGCGACAAACTGCTCGATAGCCTGCCTCACCGTGCTGTAGCTCCCCGTGCCATCGGCTAAAGGGCGCATACAGTCGTTTACCGCTTCCCGACCATCTAAACTTAGGACAACCGCCATCTGCTTGTCGTTCAAAAACTCGATGGCAGCGTCATCGAGGAGAGTAGCATTAGTAGTCAAGGTGAAGCGGATGACCTTGCCGAACTTAGGGGCTTGTTCTTCACCATAGGCGACAACGTCGCGCACCACAGAGAAGTTCAGTAGCGGTTCTCCGCCGAAGAAATCGACTTCGAGATGCCGCCTCGTCCCCGACGACCTAAGCAAAAAGTCGATGGCGGCTCGCCCGGTAGCAGCGTCCATGAGGGTGCGTTCAAAGCCGAAATCGCCGGTGCCGGCGAAACAATAGCGACAGCGCAGGTTGCAGTCATGGGCTACGTGCAGACATAAAGCCTTAACCTGCACGCCTTCATCTGTCGGCATCGGTTCGGGTGGCATTACGGCGTCGAGCAGACCTGCGGCGGCTAACTCCTCGACTTCAGACAGGGCCTCCCTTATATCACTTAGAGCATAGCGATCGGACAGCCCTGCAGTTATTTCTGCCGCGGTCAGAACGGTCCACAGCTTAAGTACCTCGCCCGCTAGAGCGTCTACTTCTAACAGCGTGCCGGTGATGGGGTTAAGAGCTAAGGTCTTGCCGTGAAACTTAAAGACATGCATTTTGGATTAGCGGTTTTGGCAAACCTGATTGCCGACAGTGCAAGAGGTTTTGCACGCGGACTGACACGAAGTCTGACATTCCTTGCACGCTTTTTGTTCTGCCGTTGACTTAATCGTCCCCCGTGCAATGACCTTGATGTGCTTGTTCATAGTTTGTCCCCCTCTACGAGTTTCATTTGATTCTACCACATCGCCCCGCACTTATCACTCACCACCGCAAGCAACCCTGCGCAACACTGGGGACGTGTAATTTTGTTTCGGTTGACAAAGGCGACTGAGGCCAATAAAATCGGAAAGGCAGCAAATGATGATGTTCGGAGGGTGCAGGAATTGCGTAACGAGAATGGGAAGTTTGGCTCACAGCTTGCCTGGCAAGGAATTATGCTGTTTTACATGTTGGCGCTCATTGTAATGGGAGCCTTCTGGCCCGGTACTCACAGCCTGAGCGAAGGCCTAGTGCGGATACTTGAGTCTCCGAGCCTTCTCCTGAGTGACTACATGCTTATCGGAGGGCCTGGAGCCGCTCTGGTTAATGCCGGCTTAGTGGGCCTTGTGGGGCTCGCGTTAGTCCCTCTTAGCGGAGCCTCCCTTGCGGGAGGGAGTGTCGCCGGCATCTTCACACTAGCCGGCTTCGCCTTGTTTGGCAAGAATCCGCTCAACATTCTGCCTATCATCGCCGGTGTGTATGTTTATAGCCGCGTTAAAAGAACCCCCTTTAAGACCTATTTGGGTCCGGCTATGTTTGGCACAGCCATTGCTCCCTTGGTGAGCCAAATGACGTTCGGCTTTGGGCTGCCTTGGTATGCAGGGCTTGCAGCAGGTCTGGTAGCTGGCTTTGTGATGCCGGCACTAGCGTCGCATCTGCTACCTAACCATCAGGGTCATAACCTTTACAACATCGGTTTTACAGCGGGCATCCTCGGCACACTGGCTATGGCCTTGCTCCGAACTGTCGGGCATACTTCCGTGCCGGTGATGCATTGGAGTACAGAGCACTCTAGCGCAATGTTCGTGGCTTTCGCTGTATATTTTGCATCCATGGTTCTGCTCGGGCTACTGCTTAAGGGGACATGGCGCGGGGTCGGAGAAATTCATAAACAAAGCGGAGTCTTAATCACTGATTTCACGGCGCTGGTAGGCTTCCCCACAACCTTTGTTAATATGGGTATCATGGGGTTAATGAGCCTGTTGTACCTGCAATTAATCGGTGGCGACGTGAATGGACCCACCCTCGGCGGCGTGCTCACCATAGTGGGGTTTGCCGCTTTCGGTAAACATCTAAAAAACTCTCTGCCTGTGATGGCTGGCGTATGGATAGCTTGTCTGATTCTAGTTCCCAACGCATCTCAGCCGGGGCCCCAGTTAGCGGCTCTCTTTGGCACCACCTTAGCTCCTATAGCGGGCAGTTTCGGCCCCCTAGCCGGCGTGGTGGCAGGATTCCTGCACCTGAGCGTGGTAATGCACGTCGGGGTCATGCACGGGGGAATGAATCTCTACAACAACGGTCTGGCCGGAGGTTTAGTGGCTACCATGATGATCGCGATCATACCTGCGCTGCAGCCGCAACGCAACAGCGGGAACGTGTAATTTTGTTTTAGTTTCGTTTTCGCTGCCCTTGCAGAATACGCACCGCCCTGCTATCATATGTTTATTGCGAACATATGTTTGGGGGAAGTGCAGATGTCTAAAAAATACAATGAGCCCGTACTGGCCTACTGCGCGCAGGATAAGCTTCACGCTTTTATCTGGCGCGGTAGGCTTTATAAAGTGCGGCAAATAATCGGCATTTGGACAATAAACAACGGGTGGCGGCAAAAACAGCCCGCGCGCCGTAAGCATAGCGTAGTGTCGGCGCAAAGCAACTTCGGCGGCAGCGGAGTCTTTGAGCTCTATTGCGAAGGGCAAAAGGATAATTGGTTTTTACTTAAGGTACTTGACTAGTGTTTGCCCACCTCCACGTTCATTCGCACTTTAGCTTTAAGGATGCGACGCCGTCACCGCAAGCATTAGCAAAAAAAGCGCAGGAGTGGGAGATGCCTGCCGTAGCCATCACCGACCATAACACGCTAGCCGGCGCTGTGCGGTTCTACAAGTCCTGTCGCGAGACAGGAATAAAACCTATTATCGGTTGCGAAGTTACGCTTGATACAGGGCATCACCTAGTGCTTTTATCCACAAATCTTGGCGGTTACAGTAACCTTTGCCGCTTGGTAACCGCTATGCACCTAGGCGACCCCGGCAAGGAGCCTAAAGCTACGCTGCCTCAGATTGCGTCACACCGCGCAGGAATAATATGCTTAACCGGCTGCAACCACTCTAAACTCGCACAAGATACCCCTGCGTTAGCTAGAACCTTTTTGGGTGATTTGCGAGACATTTTCCCCAGCCAAGTATACGTGGAACTAGAAAACAATCTTACTCCGGCGAGCCCTGCTATTATGCGGCGGCTTGTTTCCTATGCCGAGGAGTTCAGTTTACCCCTTGTCGCCACTAACAACGTGCATTTCCTGCACCCCCACGAGCACCGCAGCCGGGATGTGTTGCGGTGCATGGGTGAAAATACGACGATACTGCACCAAAGCCCAAGGCGCCATCTAAACGCAGAAAGGTACTTTAAAAGCGCCGAGCAAATGCGCGGCCTTTTTACTCACCACCCTGACGCTATCGCCAATACGCTAATCATAGCTGAGCAATGCAATCTAACGCTGCCTTTAGGGCAGTATCACTTCCCCTATTTTCCCCTGCCGCATGGCCAAGAGGGGTTTTCCTACCTGCGCGACCTAGCGTTTAAGGGAGCACGACAGCTGTATCCGCACGCAGCGTTTCCGGCTGAGCGACTGGAGTATGAGCTTGCGGTTATTAAGCAACTTGGCTTTGTGGAGTATTTTTTGGTGATGTGGGATATCGTGAGTTTTGCGTGCCGTGAAGGTATCCGCTATGCGGGGCGCGGCTCAGCCGCCGACTCTTTAGTGGCCTATGTGCTGGGGATGACGTCGATTGACCCCATTGCCCATAACTTGCTTTTTGAGCGCTTCCTAAACCCTGAGCGACAGGGCCTGCCCGACATTGACGTAGACTTTGACTCTGCTAGGCGCGATGAAGTCCTAGCATACGTATACCATCGTTATGACGCAGACAAAGTAGCTATGGTGGGCACGGTTAACACTTTTAACGCTCGTAGCTCCCTGCGCGAAGTAGCTAAAGCTCTAGCTCTCCCGCCGGCAGAAATCGACCGCTTGGTAAAACTTATGCCGCATACGGCAGCAAGTAATATACGCAAAACAATCGACACCTTGCCTGAGCTGAAAAACTTTCCGAGGGGCAAGCTCTACCAAGAAATACTAGACATCTGCGCGGACTTAGACGGCGCACCGCGTCACCTAAGCGTGCACTTAGGCGGGGTGGTAGTAAGCCGCACTGCTCTGACAGACCTAGTGCCGTTGCAGTGGAGTGCTAAAGGCGTCATCATTACCCAATACGACAAAGACGATATCGAGGCCCTCGGTTTAGTCAAGATGGACTTGCTCGGGCTTAGGATTCTCTCCGCGATACAAAGCACCATCGACTCCCTCCACGCGGAAGGTATAGAGCTTTGTCTTGAATCTTTGCCGCTTGATGACGCGAAGACTTATGAGTTGCTGCGAAGCACCCGCACGGTCGGCGTATTTCAGCTAGAGAGCCCCGGCATGCGCGAGCTCTTGGGGCGACTGCAGCCTACGCAGTTCTCCGACGTCTTGGCCAACATTGCCCTTTTCCGACCCGGTCCCATGCAGGCCGATATGGTTAGCCCGTTCTTAGCGCGCCGCCACGGGGGAGAGGCCGTAAAATTTGCTCATCCCTGCCTTGCGCCGATTTTGGGTGAGACTTATGGCGTAATCATCTACCAAGAGCAAGTGCTGCAGGTCGCGGCAGCACTGGCGGGGTTTACCCTCGGGCAGGCCGACCTCCTGCGGCGAGCCATGACAAGGCATTGCCCGCCGGAACAGATGGAACGCATACACCGGGAGTTTAGACAGGGCTGTCAAGAGCGCGGTATCAACACCGAAGTTACAGAGCAGGTGTTCGCCCAGCTCTCCGCCTTTGCTGCTTACGGTTTTAACAAGGCGCATGCCGCGACATTTGGCCTCACAGCTTACCACACCGCCTATCTTAAGGCACATTTCCCCGCATACTTCTTAGCCGGCATGCTTAACCACCAGCCCTTGGGGTTCTACCCGGCCCGCGTTATATTAAATGAAGCAAGAATTATGGGGATAACCATACTCCCCCCCGATGTTAGGGACAGCAAATACGACTCTACCGTTGAATGCGGCGCAATACGCGTAGGACTTAAAGCTATCCCCGCTTTTACAAAAGAGCACTACCATTGCCTGAGTCAACGTAGAAAGGCTAACTCCTGGTCAACCCTCTACGATGTTCTGACCACCCTGCCCTTTCCCTTAGCTTTGTGGCAGAAATTGCTGCAAGCTGGGGCTCTTGACAGCTTCGGGCCGCGGCCTTCACTTTCCCAAACACTGACGGACTATTTTGCGCTGAACAAAGGCAGCCGCCGTGAGTTAGCACATGTTTGGTACGAAAGACTGGCAGTCCGTGAAGAGCCGGTTATCTATCCAGCGGGAGCCGACGGCGAGATCTCCATGAAGGAACGCCTGTGGGGCGAGCTTAACACCACAGGCCTTTGTTACACCGCCCACCCTCTCACGCTCTACGGCAAGTACTTTAGTGAACTCAACGTAACCCTTAGCCGAGACTTAGACGCACTTGCACACGGAAGCAAAGTGCGCGCAGCGGGGATGATTGTCTCGCGACAAACCCCGCCTACGCGCAGCAAACAGAGAGTCATTTTCTTGACTATGGAAGATCACACCGGGCTTATCGATGTCGCCGTTTTTGCGGCAACACAGGAAAAGTACGCGCGGAATGCGCTTGAGGCTTCGTTGTTGCTTATCGAAGGGACGCTTCGCAAGACTGGGGTCTCTGGCGCAAGCGTTACTGCCGACAAAGTGTTGGACTTGCGAAAAGCAGTAGGTTCCGTTACTGCTTGGGGCGCCAAGGGCGACGCGCCCGCGGAGTAGCCAGGATTTCTGACCAGACCACACCTAAGCGCGCTGCCCGCACATCTGTGCTGACCGCAACTCGCGCTGCCGTAACGGCAAGTGACTGCGGCGGTGCGGCAGGAACCGACGGCAGAGGGGAGTCAGTCTTAGCGTCGGGGGGTTCTATGACCGGAGTGGGCCTAGTCTCGACTGGCGGTGTTACTCTGCGCGGTCGGCTCGTTCCAAGGCCCCGCGGGTAGTACTCGGGTTTCATTCCCATAGTGGTCTACTCCTCACTTTAGTTTAGCCTTTAGTCGGGTCGCCGCTCTTCGGGCTCTCGGTCTTGCCGATTGCTTCGCGCATCTGCGTGTCCGAGCGAATGTTTTGCAGGTTGAGATAATCCATAACTCCAAGATTACCCGCGCGCAAAGCATCAGCAATGGCTAAGGGCACTTCCGCCTCGGCCGCCACAACTTTCGCGCGCATGGCCTGCACTTCAGCCAACATTTCTTGCTCCCTAGCCACGGCCATCGCGCGCCGCTCTTCGGCCTTAGCCTGCGCAATGCGCTTGTCGGCCTCGGCTTGATCGGTCTGCAGTTGCGCGCCGATGTTCTTGCCGATGTCGACATCGGCAATGTCGATGGAGAGAATCTCGTAGGCGGTGCCGGAATCAAGCCCTTTGTTAAGCACCGTGCGGGAGATCATGTCCGGGTTCTCCAGCACCTCTTTGTGCGTCTCGGCAGAACCGATGGTGGTGACAATGCCCTCGCCCACGCGGGCAATAATCGTCTCCTCCCCCGCGCCGCCCACGAGACGGCTCAGGTTAGCGCGCAATGTAACACGGGCCTTAGCCTTAACTTCGATGCCGTTCTTGGCAACAGCGGTGACTATCGGGGTCTCGATGACCTTAGGATTTACGCTTACTTGTACGGCTTGCAGCACGTCGCGCCCGGCAAGGTCAATCGCTGCTGTGCGCTCAAAACCGATGTCAATTCCCGCCCGCTGTGCGGCGATAAGGGCGTTAACGACGCGGTCAACGTTGCCGCCGGCAAGGAAATGGGCTTCGAGTTTATTGACATCAAGGTCTAGGCCGGCCTTGTTGGCCTTAATCAGATTATTAACGATGCGTGTTGGGGGCACCCGCCTCAGGCGCATACCGACGAGGGTGATAATACCGATAGGCACCCCGGCAGACAGAGCAGAAATCCACAGACCAAGCGGCACAAAGCTTAAGAAAATGGAAACCCCAAAGAAGATAAGCGCAATGAGAAACAGGCTTTCAGGAACAAACGGCATTTTTTAACCTCCCCTATTTGTCTTTTGGACGCACTACTATGCGAGTACCTTCAGTCTTAACTACGAAAACAGCTACACCCGCCGCGATAAAAGCGCCGTCACTCACTACGTCCATGCGTTTGCCCTCGATCTCGGCAATACCAGCCGGGCGCAGGGCAGTAATGGCAACGCCGTCACACCCGACCAAGCTTGCTTCGTCGCTAGGGGCAACGTACCCACGGTCTTTGGTTTCGGAGTACTTGAGCACAATTTGCGACCATACCGAGGAGCGCCGGAAAAATCGCCTGCCGAGCCAGAAGAGCACTACGGCAACACCGAGGCCCACCAACATCATCCGCACGCCCTGACCTGTGTCAAGCGCCGACCATGCTACCGCCGTAAAAACAGCCGCGGTTCCACTCAGCCCAACAATGCCAAAGCTCGGGATAAACGCTTCGATCACCAATAGGATTAACCCCGCCATGAATATCACAACAACCTCCCTCCCAGCAAGTCCCGCGAAGATATGACCACCAAAGAACAGTGCGAAAGCAATTAGCCCTATGCCACCCGTCAACATAAATTCCCCGGTGGTCATGGCGATAGCAAGGGCAGCCATCCCAATGCCGAGCAGAAGGGTAGCCACGACCGGGTCGGTGAGGAAGCGCGCCAAAAGTTCTGCCGGCGCTTTAGGCACCGAGCGCACTTCGGCTGCTGCTAGGTTAAGCTCGCCCAGAAGGTCGTGCGTAGTGTCAAACACTCCGTCGATAAAGCCCAACTCATGCGCCTGCTGATAGGTTAATGTCAAGAGAGTGTCTGCCACGTCTACATTCGGGATCTCAATGGACATGCGCACCATGGCAGCCGCTAGTTCGGGGTCCTTGCCCTGTCGCTCGGTCACTGAGCGCATGCGAGCTTCCCAAGCAGAGAGCGTCTTCTCGTCGGCGGCCTGCCCGTCCATCTGCCGCGGTTCGGCAGCACCGATTACACCGCCCGGAGCCATATACATCTGCCGCGCCGAGAGCGCCAAAAATGCGCCTGCCGACAAGGCGTTATAGCGGATGTAAGCGTAGACCGGTACCGGCGAATCGTGGATAAGGTCGCTGATCTCAAAAGCCGCCGACAACAATCCCCCGGGCGTGTCGATCTCCAGAATAATGGCCTGTGCGTTAGCGCCCTCCGCCTCAGCAAAGGCTCTCTGTAGATAACGCAACATGCTCGCGTCAACAATGCCGCTCACAGGGATGGTGAAGACTAGATCCGTTTGAGCAGCTGCCGACAAGGGGAATACAAGGAAGTGCAAAAGCACCAGCACGGCCAAAATACCAACAACAAGCGCCTTAGTCGCCTTAACTGTCATGAAGCACCCCCCCAAGTGTCCTATTGCCATTGTATAGCAAATAGGTCGGAAATAAAATAGCCCTATCTGTTACTACGAGATAGGGACGTCTAGGTTTCGCCGTCTAAAGAAAACACCCGGGGCACGCCCCGGGGTTATGGCTTGCGTCGCAGTCTAGGTCGTGGTGCCAGTGACGCTCCTACCGCGCCGCAGAGAACCGCCCCGCTTATCCGCCACAGCATAACCGCGGCTATCGGCTCACCCAACACAAACCTTCCGAGCAGGAGCACTAGGAAGCCGTACAATAGACCCACTAACCCGCCGTGGATAAGGGCGGCGCGGTGAGCGCTGCGGCTGGCAGTAAACCCTCCCCACAAGACGCTAAAGACGCCGGTGATGGTTGCCGCGAGCGGCAAATGCTCGTCGGTCAAGGCAGTATAGGTCACGACGGCACTCACAACCGCAAACAGCACCAAAGACAAGATAAAGGCCGAAACAGTGCCCCGAAGCAGAGCTCGCGGCTCCAGCAAAGGCCCCACTGACGCAGTATCCTGACTTAGTTTGCGGCGCGAAGGAGCGCGGCGTGAAGCAAAAAGCTCCGTCCCCTTTGCTTCCATATGCATACCCCACTTCCTGAAGCTCTGGTATACACTATGTCCGGCCTAGGCGCGATAGAACTGCGCGGGCAAAGTCCCCGCTTCTGTCTTCCCTTATAGCTTGGCGCATATCTGCCATCAGGCGAAGCAGGAAGCGCAAGTTGTGAATGGAGATAAGCGTGAGCCCTAAGACCTCCTCTGCTTTGATCAGGTGCCGCACATAGGCGCGGCTAAAGTGCTGACAGGTATAGCAGTCGCATCCCTCTTCAATGGGCGCAAAATCTTCCGCATAGGTAGCGTTGCGGACGACCACTTTGCCGTTGGCGGTCATAGCCGTGCCGTTGCGAGCAACGCGTGTCGGCAACACGCAGTCAAACATATCTATGCCGCGAAGCACGCCCTCTACGAGACAGTCGGCGCTGCCCACACCCATAAGATAGCGCGGTTTGTCGGCAGGCATGAATGGCACGGTACTCTCCAGCACCTCGTACATCAAAGGCTTTGGCTCCCCTACACTTAGACCGCCGAGCGCGTAGCCCGGGAAGTCTAGCTCCACCATAGCTTTAGCGCTCTGCGCGCGCAGGTCCTTGTACATGCCGCCCTGAATGATGCCAAAGAGAGCTTGCTCACTCGGCCTCGCGTGGGCTTCTAGGCAGCGCGCCGCCCAGCGTATAGTGCGCTCCAGCGAGTTCTTGGCGTAAGTGTAGTCGGCCGGATAGGGCGTGCATTCGTCAAAACACATGATTATGTCTGCGCCAAGGGCGTTCTGCACCCCTGTCGCTAGTTCCGGGGAGAGAAACTGCCTCGAACCATCGAGGTGCGACCTAAACTCCACGCCTTCCTCGGTAATCTTACGCAAATCGTTAAGCGAGAAGACCTGAAACCCGCCGCTGTCGGTGAGGATACTGCCCGGCCACTGCATAAAGCGATGCAGTCCTCCCGCTTTGGCGACCAAGGTGTGTCCCGGCCTTAAGTAGAGGTGGTAGGTATTGCTTAAGATTATCTCTGCCCCTACCGCCTTTAGTTGCGCGGGAGTAAGTGTCTTTACCGTGGCTTGGGTGCCAACCGGCATAAACACAGGCGTGTTGAAGCTTCCATGCGGCGTAGTCAGAACCCCGAGCCGCGCACCCGTCTGTCGACAGGTTTTCTCCAGCTGAAACTTGATGGCCAAGGACTTCACTCCTAAATGATCAACATCGCGTCACCAAAGGAAAAGAAGCGGTAACGCTCCGAAATGGCAGCTTGATAGGCGTTCAGTACGTTCTCTCTCCCCGCCAGCGCCGCCACCAGCATAATCAGGGTGGATTTTGGGAGATGAAAATTGGTGATGAGCCCGTCTACGGCGCGGAAGCGGTGCCCAGGATAGATGAAGATGTCCGTCCAGCCGGATGCTGCCGGGACATGCCCTGTGTCATCCGCAATAGTCTCTAAGGTGCGTAGGGGTGTAGTGCCAACGACTATCACCCTTTTCCCCCGCGCGTGCGCTCTGTTAATCGCCGCGGCAGTCTCCGGGCTCACCTCGTAGTACTCGCTGTGCATCTTGTGCTCGGCAATGTCGTCCACTTGCACCGGTCTGAACGTGCCCAACCCGATATGCAGCGTCAAAAAGACAATCTCAACCCCTTGAGCTTGGATACTTGCCAGTAACTCCTTGGTAAAGTGCAATCCTGCCGTGGGAGCAGCCGCCGAGCCGAGGTTCTTGGAATACACGGTCTGGTACCGTTCTTTATCGGCCAACTGCTCCTTAATGTAGGGAGGGAGCGGCATTTGCCCCAGGCGGTCAAGTGCGGCATAAAAGTCGCCCTCTACGCTAAAGCGCAGGACTTTGCCGCCCGCAGCGGTGTCGCTAAGCACCACAGCAGACATCTCGCCCTCGCCAAATTCCACCTCTGTGCCCACGCGCAGTCGCTTGCCTGGGCGGGCCAGCACTTCCCATTCGCATAGGTGTGACAATGCTTTCAGCAAGACTACCTCAATCACCGCGCCCGTTTTCCGCTTGCGCCCCAGCAGGCGAGCCGGCAGCACCTTGGTGTCGTTAAGCACTAAGACATCCCCCGGGTTGAGGTAGTGGCAGACGTCTGGGAACTGCCGATGTAGAATCGCTCCGCTGTCTTTACGTAAAACTAACAAACGCGAAGCCGCCCTCTCCGGCAGCGGATGCTGCGCTACAAGTTCGGGCGGCAGGGAAAAGTCAAAATCGCTGAGTTTCAAGCAGATGCTCCTCTCTGTTGAGGCGTCAGGCTTCAGGCTTCAGGCTTCAGGCTTCAGGCTTCAGGCTTCAGGCTTCGGGCGTCAGGCGTCAGGCGTCGGGCGTCAGGCGGCTGGCTTCAGGCTTCAGGCTTCAGGCTTCAGGCTTCAGGCTTCAGGCTTCAGGCTTCAGGCGGATGGCGGTTGGCTAGTGTGGTATATCGGCGAGAAAGATGCCGCGATAGTAGTGCGCCAATATATCGCGATAGTTATACGTCAGTTCGGCCATGCCGCGAGCCCCCCATTGGCTCATCCCTACACCATGCCCCCAGCCGCTGCCGACAAACACGAAACTGCCGGGCGTGGAGTTGATTGTGCTGTCTCCGTTAGCCCCGCGCACTGCATACTCACGCGCTAGGGCCAGTGGTTGCACGCCTGTGGCGGTGGCCACCTGTGCACTCTGAAGTCCAGGCAGGCTGACGGTGGTGTGGTCACTCTGCACAACCACGGGGGAGACGCGGCTGGTGACCGTGTACATCGTGGAACGCAAAGCGAATAGGCCCGTGCTGCCGTCAGGCAGTCGCGGTTGTTGTCGTGTGAGAGATACGCGCCCCGCCGTACCGATTATCGTCGCACTTGAGACGCGTCCCGACGGGAAGCGGCTCTCCACTGTAACCGCAAGCACCTCGCCGACATCGTTGCCGTTAAACCGCGCTATCTGCTGCATTTGCGCCTGTGTAAGCTCCCGTTCCCACCGAGCATGGGTTGACCCTGCCTGTGCTCCGAACGGGTCCGAAACGCCAATAAGATAAGGAATAGCCCTAGTCCAGACATTCTCGACATTCTCGGTGTGCCCGCCGCTGTCGGAGTGATAAAAAGTCGAGGCGGGCCTGCCGTTAAAGAGGGCGATAACGCCTCGGGTCTCATCGACCGCTTGGCTGGAGTTCGGGTGCTCCCACTCGACTCCGCCGTAGGCTTGACAGCAAGTGCTCAAGTGACAGAGGTCAAAGCCCAAGGCGGCGTGCCTGTTCCTGTTGGCATATGCGTAGGTGCGTGCTACTACTGCTTGGGCTTTAAGTGCCTCAAGGTGCCAGCTAGCCGGCATTTCGCGCGGCACAACGCCCTTTATGTAATCATCCACGTGCATATGGCCGACGACCATAAACCGATTAAGTTGGTCAAGCGTAAACTCGAATGCGCCGCGGTGCTGCCGACCTTCCACACTCATGAAACTACCGCTCGTCTGTGCACGTAGCGTAGCCCCAGACAAGTTAGCATAGGCAAACAAGAGCCTACCGTCTTGGCTGATCACGTGGATGCGCCTGAAGTCGCCAGGCAGAGTTTCCCATGCCAACTCCGGCGTAGCCAGCGCTAGGGCTCCCTGCAAGGAGTCGATTAAACTTGTGTCCGTGGCATAGCCGACAGCTACGCGCCACGCGCCGTCAAAGTGGAGCCTACCCTCTATGCCGGCGACTGCTAACCGCTCGCGAATGGCTTGCACGGCTTCGATAGCAAGAAAGGGGCTCGTAACAAGCGAAAGCGTGCCCCGCACGGTAACGCTGCTTAATCCGGCGGCAGATAGGTGGGGCACGTGCTGCATAGCTTGGTCAACTGTCGCGAACAAACCTCCGACCACCGAAAACCCGGTGCCCTCCCGCAAGACAAAAGCTGGACCGCTGTTTGCCGGCCACCGAGACAAAACTTGTGCGGCGGCCGCTTGGTCGCCAAAAGGACCCACCGCCAAGCGAACAGCCTCGCGCTGGATTTGCCATCCGCCGCCTTCATCTGTAAGGAGCGGGATTACAGCACCGTCTATCGCGGTCAAGCCAAACTCAACGCGCGTCGCTGAATTCAGGCGCACGGCTGGCAAAGCATTGGCCCCGTGGTGAATGCCAATGCGAAACATGTAGTTGTCTAGTGCCACACCATCCGCTGATGTGTAACCGTCAAATAAAAACAGCGGCAGCCCTAAACTTACGCACAGAATAGCCACAAGCGCTGTTACCCTAACCCTAGTTCTCCGCATTTGCTGTCTTCACCTCGTTGATTTTGGCTCCTAGCTCTTATTTGCACTGTTAACTGTTAACTGTT
>CAYGHR010000014.1:1448-4274 GCA_964349715.1 uncultured Peptococcaceae bacterium | reverse complement strand
TTCTGGCGGTAGAGACCGAGTGCGCGCGCGGGGGCGAAGGTAGAGCGAAAGTGGGGGCGGAAATCTTGGTAGTAAAAAGGAATCCCTACCGCCTCCGCGACTCTGTGCCCCTCTGCCATTAAATCCGCGTGTTTCTGATAGGGGCTAATCAGGAGCGTAGTAGAGAATGCATCGTAGGCTTCGGCTTTAGCCCGCAGCGCAGTCCTTAACAAACGCAAGTGATAGCAGGCGCGACACCTGTCCGGCAAAGAGGCCGCTATCCCTTTAATCCAGTCCGTCGCATCGCACACGTCCTCATGTAGCAACGGAGCCCCGATGCTCCCTGCGAAGACGCGGGCTGCCTCTAACCGCCGAGCATACTCGTCATAGGGATGAATGTTAGGATTGTAGAAGTAGAGGGACACTCTGCCTCCTTCTTCCCGCAGGTATTTGGTCACGTAGGTAGCACAGGGGCCACAACAGGTGTGCAGAAGGATGTTCATGTTTAGGTCACTCTTTGCTCCAGTCTACGTTCATGTGGCTATACGCTAAACGCGAAGCTAATCGGCCGCGCGGCGTCCTCTGCAGAAAGCCAAGCTGTAGTAAGAAGGGCTCAATGACGTCCTCAATCGTCTCCGGGGCTTCGCTAATCGCCGCGGCCATGGTTTCTAGCCCTACGGGCCCACCGTCAAACTTAACCAGCAACGCCTCTAAGAGCTTGCGGTCAACAGCATCGAGCCCTAGGGCGTCGACCTCAAGCATGTCTAGCGCCCTGTCGGCCAAGAGAGCAGTAATCTCCCCCTCACCGCGCACCTCAGCAAAGTCGCGCACCCTACGCAACAGCCTGTTCACTACGCGCGGGGTGCCGCGCGAACGCCGCGCCAGTTCCTCCGCACCTCTTGCCTCAATCGGCACAGACAGGATGCGGGCGGAGCGGCGGACGATCTGCTCAAGTTCAGCGGGCGTGTAAAACTCCAAGCGGCATATAACGCCAAAGCGGTCCCGCAGCGGAGAGGTGAGTGCACCGGCGCGGGTAGTAGCGCCAATTAACGTAAATTTAGGCAAATCTAAGCGAATACTGCGGGCACTGGGCCCTTTACCGATGACGATATCTAGGGCGAAATCCTCCATGGCGGGGTAGAGCACTTCCTCCACAGAGCGACTCAAACGGTGAATTTCGTCAATAAACAAGCAGTCGTTCTCCGCTAAATTGGTGAGGATGGCGGCAGCGTCGCCGGGGCGCTCAATCGCCGGCCCCGAAGTAACGCGCAGTTGTGCACCCAACTCATTGGCTATCACACCCGCTAAGGTCGTCTTGCCTAACCCCGGGGGGCCGTAGAGCAGCACGTGGTCAAGCGGTTCCCTGCGCCGCTTAGCGGCCTCGATAAACACCTGCAGATTCTCCTTGGCTTTCCCTTGTCCGATGTATTCTCTAAGATATTTGGGGCGCAGGCTTGTATCTAACGCTTCCTCATTGGTCTCTGCATTTACGCTGATAATTCTTCTGTCCATACACCGCTATCTCCCTTGCGCCAGTGTTCTAAGTACGGTCCGCAGCACTTCTTCCACCGTGGCCTGCGGGCCAAGCAGTGCTAGTGCCTGCTTAAGATGCGGCGAGAATTCTGATTCTTCATATCCGAGGCCTCGCAATGCCCCGATGGTCTGCCCCTGTACCCCTAGTGCCATGTTCGCGTAGGAGATGGCTTGCGCAGTGCCAGGCGCGAGTGACTCGTGGCGCGAAAGCTTGTCCTTTAGCTCTAGCACCAGGCGTTCCGCCGTCTTGCGGCCAACGCCGGGTACTTTGGTCAGCCAAGCGACATCTCCCGCCACAATCGCCCCATAGACCGCCAGGGTGTGCCCGGCGGCGCAAATACTAAGCGCTACTTTGGGCCCAATGCCTGTCACTCCCAGGAGTGCTTCAAACAGCTGCACCCCCTCGGGTTCCGGAAAACCGTAAAGAGAAAGTTCGTCCTCGCGCACGTGCATATACGTGTACAAAGTAACTTGCTCGTCAAGGGGAAGGTCGGCCAGTACTCTGCTTGAAGTAAATATCTTGTAGCCTATACCGTGGTTGTCTACCACTGCCGCTCCCGCTGTCTTGTGTTTGAGTAGGCCGGAAATATAGCTATACATGATGCCCTCCCTTGCTAACGGCGCGCCGAAACCGGTAGGACTGCAGGTGGCAAAGACAAATGGCCACAGCGTCGGCCGCGTCATCGGGGCGAATTATATCCTCTAGCCCAAGCAGGCTCTGTACCATCCGCTGCACCTGTGCCTTATCCGCGCGGCCATAGCCCGTGACTGCCTGCTTGACCTGCAAAGGCGTATACTCCGCCACCTCTAGGCCATGTTGCGCCGCAACCAGCACAGCTACCCCTCTCGCCTGTCCCACAGTCAGAGCTGTAGTTACATTGGTGTTGAAGAACAGCTGCTCTACCGCCACACAGTCTAGGGTGAAGCGGCGGCACACAGCGTCAAGCTCCTGGAATATGAGCTTAAGGCGCCCAGGTAAGGGGGTGTGAGCGGGCGTGCGGATAGAGCCGTGCTCTATAAGCGCAGCTCTGCTCCCTTGCTCCTCCACCACGCCGTAACCTGTCAACCCAATGCCGGGGTCTATACCGAGTACAATCATGCCATCTCTCCCCCAAGGAATTTCATGATCGGATGAAATCCCATTGAACACAGGTTCGTGATAGCGGCTTCTTTTCCTGCTAGTACTCGATTCCTTCCAGAAACAGCATCAAGGCATGGTCATCGCGAATGGGTATGCCGCGCCGCAGGCTGTCCTGAAAGTCTTTGGGCAAGAGCTCCAGCCGCACTGCCGTCAGCTGTTTAAGAGGAGCGTTT
>CAYGHR010000014.1:0-1348 GCA_964349715.1 uncultured Peptococcaceae bacterium | reverse complement strand
TAAGTCAGGATCGCTTCCGTGATATCGCCAAGCCCCGTCCCTTCCGGTAGCCTCGTCCGCGGAGGCAAAGGCGCGGATAGAAATGCATAGAGAATTGCTGCGCCTACTAACGACAACAGCGCTGCCGCACCTAGTAGCCACATCTTCTTAGACACAAAGACACCCTCCTTGTCGGTAGGATGTCTCTTTGACGGCAGAATATCCGGCCGGCTACAGTTTGGGCGTAGGCGGCATCCGCTTCTTGTGCGCGCTCATCGCCGCTAGATGGTCCACCCGTTCTTTGACAGGCGGCTCGGCCTCACCCGTCAGAATGTACTGGTCAAGTTCGGCATAGGTAATACCCATTTCCGCCTCGTCAGTTTGGTTTGCCCACAGCCCCGCAGAAGGAGGTTTGTCCAAAATCACTTGGGGTACTTCGAGGAACAGGCCTAATTCCCTGACCTGCGCTTTAACTAGGGACGCGAGCGGCATCAGGTCTACGCCCCCGTCGCCGTGTTTGGTGAAGTAACCGACTGTGTACTCGCTGAGGTTTCCGGTCCCGAGCACCAGACAAGAATGGATGCTGGCGTAAAAGTAGACAGCCGCCATGCGCAGCCGCGGTTTGATGTTGCTCTGGGCTAGGCGCGGCAGCTCACCGCCGGCCAAAGGGGGGGATACGGCGCTAAGGAAAGCGTCGTAAGCAGTAGACAGCTCTGCTTCGATCACCTTCAGGTCGAAGGTTCGGGCTACCAGCAGCGCGTGTTCGCGATCTAAGGGGTCGGAGTGTATGGGCAAGATAACACCAAGAGAGCTTTCAGGCAGGGCAAGTTTTGCTAATCCCGCAACCACCGCTGAATCGAGACCGCCGCTTAAGCCAAACACCACACCGGTCATGTTAGCGGCGCGCACCTGCTGAGTGATCCAGGTGCTTATCTTGCGCGCTAAGACTGCTGCTTCCATGGTCATCCCCCTTAATTAGGCGGTTAGCTGTCTATACATTGAATCTTATGCTCAAGATGTCGCCGTCGCTTACTATATAATCCTTGCCCTCTAGCGAAACTAAGCCCTTTTCTTTGAGTTTAGCCGCGCTGCCGTGGGTCTCTAGTTCGTGATAGCGCATAACTTCCGCGCGGATAAACCCGCGCTCTAAGTCCGAGTGTATCTTGCCTGCCGCTTGTTTAGCGGAGATACCTTGGCGCACGGTCCATGCCCGCACTTCGTCCTCCCCTACGGTGAAGAACGAAATCAGCCCCAACACTTGGTAGCTAGCACGCGCCACACGGTCAATGCCGGGGTCATCTAGCTTAAGCTCGGCGAGAAACTCATCCCTCTGAGCGCCATCAAGCTCGGAAACCTCCATCTCTGTGTT
>CAYGHR010000013.1:0-25525 GCA_964349715.1 uncultured Peptococcaceae bacterium | reverse complement strand
TTTGGACCTTGCGGGTATTAGACGCTTGCGGTAACATTTAGGGCGTGACTAGTTATCCCCTAGACGTACAAGGAGTCGATGATATGAGCGCAATTGTGCAAATGGAGAACATCCGCAAAGAGTTCCCCGGGGTAGTAGCCTGTGATAATATCTCGCTCGAGCTTAGGCAAGGCGAGATACACGCATTGCTAGGGGAGAACGGTGCGGGCAAGTCCACGCTGATGAGCGTGCTGTTTGGCTTGTATCAGCCGGATGGCGGTTCCATTCGCGTGCGCGGTAGTGAAGTGAACATTTCCGACCCTAACGCCGCGAATCGCCTTGGCATCGGCATGGTGCATCAGCACTTTAAGCTTGTTCCGTGTTTTACTGTAACTGAGAACATCATACTCGGGATGGAACCAACCCGCGGTATGTTCGTAGATACTAGGCTTGCGGCCGAGAGGATTAGGGAACTTTCTGACCGCTATGGGCTTAAAGTCGACCCCAATGCGTTGATCTCAGAGATCTCTGTAGGTATGCAACAGCGAGTCGAGATTCTAAAAATGCTCTACCGCAATGCTGATATTCTTATATTTGACGAGCCCACTGCGGTGTTAACGCCGCAAGAGGTGCACGAGTTGACCAAAATCATGGCGAATCTAGCCACCGAAGGCAAGTCTATCTTTCTTATCACCCATAAGTTGCGCGAGATTAAGGCCATGGCACAGCGCTGCACGGTTATTAGGCGGGGACAATTGGTGGGTACCGTGGAGGTGGCCGACGCCTCGGAAGAAACCCTAGCGGCGATGATGGTCGGGCGTGCGGTCTCCTTTGGTGTTAAGAAGGCCCCGGCTAGACTAGGCGAGACGGTGCTGGAGTTAGAGGGAGTGCGGGTGCGCGGACGCGGCGGCGTGGCGCGCGTAAAGGGAGTTTCACTCAGTGTTAGGCGTGGAGAAATACTGGGCCTAGCGGGAGTTGACGGCAACGGGCAAGTGGAACTGGTAGAGGCCTTGGTAGGACTCCGTCGCGTCGACGGGGGGCGCATCCTGATAAACAACAGGGATGCCGCGACCCTGTCGGTGCGTGAGCGTATTGCCGCAGGCTTAGCTTTTATCCCTGATGACCGGCATAAGTATGGCCTAATCCTAGACTTTTCGCTTGAGGAGAACATGATCCTTAAAGCATATCATCGGGAACCTTTTGCCAAGCAGGGGCTGCTAAACTTTCCCGCCATCAGGTCGCATGCGCAGAAGGTGATTGGCGACTTCGACGTGCGCTCCGGCAGGGGTGCGGGCGCTTTGGCACGTACGCTATCCGGCGGCAACCAGCAAAAGGCGATTCTTGGGCGCGAAATCGACTCCGACCCCGACTTGTTGCTGGCTGTACAGCCTACGCGAGGCTTAGACGTTGGCGCCATTGAGTATGTTCATCGGCGGTTAGTGGAGCAGCGTGACACTGGCAAGGCTGTGCTGCTCGTCTCCCTCGAGCTAGACGAAATTCTAGCGCTCTCTGACCGGATTGCCGTCATTAGCAATGGCGAGCTAATAGGCATTGTCAACGCGCAGGAAACTGACGAGAACGAGATTGGCTTAATGATGACCGGAGTCAGGCGGGGGGTGGCAAAGTGAGGATTAAACTTAGCAAGACTTTTGCCGTATCGCTTGGCGCAATAAGTCTAGGTCTAATCGCGGGCGCAGTACTCATGGCGGTTACCGCCAACAACCCCCTGCTTGGGTATTTGCACCTGTTTCGCGGTGGACTCATGAACATCGAGCGCTTTGGCAATTCCTTAGCCTCTTCGACCACTCTGATTTTTACCGGGCTTTCTGTGGCCTTTGCCTTTAAGACGGGACTGTTTAACATTGGGGCTTCCGGGCAGATGCTCATGGGAGGGCTGCTTGCTTCGGCTGTTGGGCTGTATGTGGCATGGCCTAGGCCGGTTTTGCTCCCAGCTATGTTTTTAGCGGCTTCTGTTGGCGGCGGTGCGTGGGGTGCTTTGCCGGGGTGGCTAAAGGTTAAGTTTAACGTGCATGAAGTTGTTTCCACCATCATGATGAACTGGATAGCATTCTGGACGGTCTCTTACGTTGTGCCCCGCTACCTGCGCGACATCTTCATGGAGACAGAATCCCGTCGGATTCCTGCTGCGGCATCTCTACGGACTGAGTGGCTGACTGACCTGTTCCGGGGCTCTTACATCAATCTCGGACTTGTTCTGGCTATTGCCGCGGTGGCCGCTATCGCCTTTCTTCTGGACAGGACGGTTTTCGGCTATGAGTTAAAGGCTGTGGGATACAACAAGCATGCGGCTCAGGCCGCAGGCATAGACATTGATCGCCGCATGGTTGCGTCTATGGCTATCGCCGGGGCACTCGCCGGGCTTGGCGGCTTGGTGTTTTATGCGGGGTACTCCGTTAATATTCAGATTGGCATTTTGCCGGCGCAAGGCTTTGACGGCATTGCCGTAGCGCTGTTAGCTTCAAGTTCGCCGTGGGGGGTGTGGGGAGCGGCTACTTTCTTTGGCATCCTGCATACCGGTAAGGGTTTTATGAGTGCCATGACCGCTATTCCGCCCACGATTGCCGACACCATCATTGCCACGATCATCTATTTTGCTGCCACTAGCGTCTTGATTGAAACGTTTTGGGACAAACACAGCAAGCGGCGTGAGCAGCGCGGTGCACAGCAGCGGCGGGCTACTCTGCGGCAGGGGGTGAAGTAAGATGTGGGAGACTATTATTCAAATTACGCCACACGCAGTTGCCTTTACCATTCCGCTGTTGGTGGTCAGCCTCGGTGGGCTATACAGCGAGCGCAGTGGGGTAGTTAACATTGGGCTTGAGGGGTTCATGATAGTGGGGATGTTCGCGGGAGCGCTGACAGTCGCGCGCCTCGCACCTACCATGCAGGGTACGGCAGTTTGGTTGGGGCTGTTGGCGGCGGTGTTAGCGGGAGCGGTTTTCGCTCTGCTGCACGCCTTTGCCTGTGTCACCTTAAACGCCAACCAGGTGATTAGCGGCACGGCAATTAACATGGTGGCCGGTGCGTTGACAACCTATCTGGCGCGTAACATTACAGGTAGTGGCAACATTGTCATCCCTATCGCCATGCCGCGTCGCAATCTAGCTTATCTCGCGGACATCCCCATAATTGGCGAGATGTTTTTTAGCCGCGCTTACGCGAGCACCCTGCTTGTGCTGATTATCCTCGCCGTATCGGCAGTGTTGTTATACCGGACACGCTTTGGCTTGCGGCTACGCGCTTGCGGGGAGAACCCGCACGCGGCGGATGCAGCGGGGATTAACATCTATCGCATGCGCTATACTGCCGTGATTATATCCGGCGCTTTAGCCTCACTTGGGGGAGCTATTTTTCTTGTAACCATAGCTGGCGAGTATAGCGGCACGGCCGGCGGGCTCGGGTTTCTAGCCTTGGCTGCGCTCATCTTCGGCCAATGGAAGCCGCTTGGTTTGCTTGGCGCGACATTCTTTTTTGGACTGGCGAGCACAATTGCCAATGTCTCGCGGATATTGCCCTATTTGGCACACATTCCTGACATTTTGTTGCAGACTTTCCCCTATGTCGTTACCTTGTTGGCGCTGGTAGTGTTTTCGCGTTCGTCCCAGGCACCTAAGGCTCTGGGCGAACCATACGATAAGGGGCGAAGGTAGGGCATTACAGGTGTCAAAAACCAAGCGGAAGGCTCCGCAAGGGGAGGCCATGATGAGCAAACAAACAATCTACGCGGCTATAGACGCCAAACTTTCGCGCCTCGCTGCCATTAGCGATTGGATGTACCACCACCCTGAGATTGGGCATAAAGAACATCAAGCCGCGGCTCGGTTGGCGCGTGAGCTTAGCGGGCATGGGTTTACCGTGGAAATGCCTTACGCGGGGCTGGCGACAGCATTTAAGGCTGTATACAGGCTCGGCGACGGCCCCACGGTCGCGTTGTTGGCCGAGTACGACGCGCTGCCAGATATTGGCCATGGCTGCGGGCACAACATTATCGGCTGTGCGGCAGTTCTTGCGGCAATCGGCTTAAGAGAGGGGTTGCGCGAGGGCGGCACTGTCATTGTGTTTGGTGCGCCCGCGGAAGAAGGCGCTGTGGATAATGCCGGCGGCAAGGTGTTCTTAATTGAGCACGGCGCGTTTGTGGGCGTAGACGCAGCTCTCATGGTGCATCCTGCTACGCGTAATGTAGTCGGCGGCTCCTCTAGTGCGCGCGAAGCTTTGGAGATAGTCTTTAAGGGGAAACCCGCTCACGCCGCCGGGGCCCCGCACGAGGGCATTAACGCCTTGGATGCGGCCATCCAGACTTTTAATGGCTTCAACGCCCTCAGGCAACACGTGCAAAGTGACGTACGCATCCATGGCATTATCAGCGAGGGCGGGGTGGCCCCTAACATCGTCCCGGAGCGCGCGGTCATCCGGCTGTACGTGCGTGCAAATGAGGCCGACTATTTGGCGGCGGTCGTGGAGAAGGTTAAGAACTGCGCGCGGGCGGGCGCTTTGGCTACCGGCGCAGAGGTGCAGTTTAGGCAAACCGCGAAACGCTATAAGAACATGATTAACAACCCCGTGCTGGGCGCGGTGTTTAAGGCCAATATGGAGGATCTGGGAGAAGAGATGGAGGAGACGGAGGTATCGGGGGCCGGTTCTACCGACATGGCCAATGTCAGCCATGAAGTACCCTCTATTCACCCCTATATATGCATCTCCGAAGGTAAACTGGTGGGCCACAGCCGGGAGTTTGCAGACGCGACCATTACCCCTGTCGCGCATGCCGGCCTCGGGCTAGGTGCAAAAGCTCTGGCAGGAACAGTGGCGGATGTCTTCAGCCGACAGGACATACAGAAGGCCCTACATAAAGAACGTCCGTAGGGATGACGCTCTAAGTCTGCCTTTGGCGTAGAGCTTGCGCCCACTCGGCCATGGCTCGCGTGAGGGTCGCCTGTAGCCACGCATTCCAAGGTTCCGTGCCTTGGTTGTCCCGTTGCATCGCTCGGACAAAGCGCGGCAGGTAGTCCGCCCACCCAAGCATCGTAGCCCATGGGGCTATGCGGCGAAACTCAGCCATATCCGCACCTTCCCCGGTGTGGGCAGAAAGGCGGCGCACGTAGTGCCCAAGCACGGCGTCTCTGTCTACCTGCCTAAAGCTCGGGTGCTCATGCAAAAGACCGATATTGAGAATGTCCAGTACCCCCGGCCCTAGGCCGATGAGCTGATAGTCCATAAGTACCGCTTGACCGGGTGCGCTTCGCCGCAGACCTATGTTGAGCGGATAGAAGTCGTTGTGGAGGAGCGTAAGGGGAAGATGAGCAAGTGTGCTAAGCACGCGGCTCAAGACCTTTTCAAGGTCCGGGTGCAGAACTACCGGCGCGACAAGCGAGCGCGTCCACGCATTGTCGTAGAGGGCGTAGAGTAAAGTGAGGGCCTGCTCTGCCCTAAACTCCCGGCGCGGGTCTTGTTTTAGCCACCACAGGGAGGTATCGTTGGTCAGCGCCTGCGCGGCGCGCCCGTGCAAGGCCGCATAGGTTTCGATTACCGCCATCATCTCCGCAGTCGTCCAGCGGTGGCCTAAGGCGGGGATTACGTGGTGACGCGCAACGTCTTCCAACAGAATGTAGTTTGCGCCACTCTCTAGCTCCCCGCTATCGAGTAGCTCCGGAGCAGGCGTCCTAAGTCGGGGCAGTAGCTGTGTGTAGAACATGTACTCCGCAATATCGCTTTGCGGGTGCCCTAGCCGCAAGTAGTCCGGCATCAGCTGGCGGGAAGATACCTTGAGTACTGCCGTTTCGTCCCGAACTAGGAGCCTATAGACTAGGCAGCCGCTTTCTCCAAGCGTAATTTCTTTAGGCTCGGCGTGGCAGAATGGCACCGGGAGTCTGCGAATGATGTCGTCGACTATGGCGTGCATGGAAATCTCCTTTCGCCCGCGCCCGTGTTATCGTCTAGATCGGCGCTGCGCCTTGGCTAGGTAGCGGCGAGTGCGCGCCGGTTGCCTAGATCTAATCCATATCCAAGCGGTGGTAGAGAGCAAGACCAACAAGAGTAGCACAGGCGTCGTGCTAATAGGCGAGAGAGCCAAGTATCGGCGCAGTCCCAAGAGCCCAAAGGAGATAAAGACCATAGCTGCCCCGATTCTCAGCACGCGGGGCGGGATGTAGGTGGCAATCTTAGCGCTCGCGATGATGGCTAGCGCTTGAGCGGCAAACAGGCCTAGGCCGGCGCCTAGCCAGGTGGCAATTGGCGAGGCCTGCTTCGCGGCTAGACCTAGTGTAACGAGCTGCGTCTTATCACCGAGTTCCGCTAAGAAAAAGGCCATGCAAATTGCGGCTAGGGGATGGTGGGACGCCGGGGGGACGTCAGGACAGTTTCCTGCTCCTTGCGGTGTGCGCAGTGACCACAGACCAAAACCGATAAACCCCAGCGCGGCTAGGGGCTCTAGGAGGGTCATGGGCACTAGGTGGTTTAGACCCTCTCCCAAGGCTACCGCTAACGCCGTGTTCATTAGGGCAGCGACCATTGCGCCCACAAGCACGCGCGGCGCGCCGTACTTGGCTACGAGACCTAAGCACACCAGTTGTGTTTTGTCGCCGAGTTCCGCCAGAAACACGATAACCGCGGTGACCCCTAAAGTAGACATGTGCTTGCTCCTTTCTCGTCCGGCTAAAGACAAGAGACCTTCGGCGCCGTTTCAGCACCGAAAGTCTCACCAGTTAGCTCACTGACTTACCAGCCTGCAAGCTGACTCTAGCGGCCAGGATTCATCATCCAGTGTGTTGGCTCGCTAGTTACGGCTACTCCCCTTCGATTAAAGCAAGTATACCACTAGAGAGGCTTTCGGCAAAGTACGCTTGACCTCCTAGCGTGTGCAGGATAGTATACTGCCAAGCGCCACCGCTAAAGTTTATGAGCGGACGCCGGCGACTATACTGGAGTGGGAGTGACGACTTGCGTAAGCCACTGGCCACGATGCGGCTACTTTTCACGATTGCTTTTGGCACTTTGCTGTCTGCCGCTGCCTTTAACCAATTCCTGATTCCAAATCGCATGCTTTCGGGCGGCCTTGCCGGTCTGAGTATAATTATCAATAACCTCACGGGATGGCCGACCGGCGCAATGGTGCTTCTCCTAAACATCCCCGTACTTTACCTTGGCTACAAGCACATTGGCGGCAGGTTTATCCTGCTCACCGGCATGGCGGTAGTGAGTTTCTCCCTGCTGTTAGACCTTGTGCCTGTGCAACCCCTAGTTGACGATTTGCTCCTCGCCGCAGTCTTTGGGGGAGTGATGAATGGACTGGGCTTAGGTATAGTACTAAAGGCCGGTGGTTCTACCGGCGGTACAGACGTACTGGGGGTTATCGCTAACCGCAAACTAGGCATATCCATTGGCGAAGTCTTAATGGGATTTAATGCCATAATAGTGGCCGCGGGCGCTCTGCTCTTTGACCTTACTTCCGCGCTCTACACATTAATCGCTATGTTCGTTGCCGCACGGCTAGTTGACACGCTACAGACCGCGCATGGGCGCAAGAGCGCGCTTATCGTCTCGCGTCAGGCTGACGAGATAGCGAAAGCCATCAACAGCAGATTAGAGCGGGGTGTGACCTTTCTCTATGGCGAAGGGGCCTACGGCCACTCCCAGTTGAAAGTAATTCTCTGTGTGCTAACGCGCTATGAGGTGGTGGAACTCAAAGAGGTCGTCCTACAGATAGACCCGCAGGCGTTCATGACCATTAGCGATACCAATGAGATCATCGGGCGGTTCGCCGCCTACAACCCGCTCCGCGCCCTCAAGTGAAGCTTCACTTCCCGAAGCGCTTCCAGAACGGGGCGAGCGCCAAGTAGACCGGGAGTGTAATCGCCGTGCTCAAAGCGGCGCGCGCGGCATTAAAGGGCACGATAGCTGTCCACAGAAGCTCAGCGTGTTGCGCCTCAGGCACGCCCCAGGCAGCAAGTGCCCAGTACAAGTTAGAAGCGTACATAACCACCGACATCACCACACCGCCGACGAGCATGCCGAGCAGGGCACCCCATTTATTTGGCAACCTGCGGTACACGATACCCGCTACAACGGCAAAAGTGGCGGAGGCCAAAAGGTTCTGGATGGAGCCAATGGGACCGCCCGTCCCTTTCGTGAAGAAGAATAAGGCCACCTTGACAAGTGCAATGACGCCCCCGGCGAGGGGTCCTAGGAGTAGACTGCCAATCAGGGTAGGTACATCGCTCGGGTCATACTTCAAAAACGGCGCGGCCGGAATGAGGGGTACTTGCAGTACAAACATCAGGAGGTAGCTCATGCCCGCTAACATGGCCATAGTTACTAGGGTCCGCAGAGATTGACGACGGTTGTTGTGATTCATTCGTGTTCCCCCCAAAAAAAATTAGAGCCCCGACAAACAATCGGGGCAAGAGCAAACCAAAGATGGCTCACATCACACCTTCTTTCATCCGGACTTTAACCGTCGGCCTTGGAATCACACCAAGTCTGCCATGTGGCTCGTGGGCTAGCTTTCGCATTACCACCGATAGGGAATTACACCCAACCCCGAAGGTCTATCATATTCAGTTACAGGTAGAATTCTACCGCGCACCGCCCCCTTTGTCAAGCGAAGCAAAAGGCTCCGTCCCTTTTGCTTCACGAGTTGCGTCTGCCCCGGCATCGTGCTATACTGTTCAAGGCAACAATTGACTTGGAGGCGTGAATAATGTAGGCTTCTGTACTCTAGGGTAGCGTATAGAAGCCTTGGTTTTTGGTGTCTCAGGTGCAGGTGTCCAAACTATGAACGCAAAGGAAGAAGAAGAATTGCCTAATTTTAACGAACTAAACTTGAGCCGCGAGGTCCTCATGGCTATCGCCGACATGGGCTTTGAGGAGATGACTCCTATTCAGGCTGCGGCCATACCGCTTGCGCTCGAAGGGCGCGACGTCTTGGGTCAAGCCCAAACGGGCACAGGCAAGACGGCCGCTTTTGGCATCCCGATGATGGAGCGCATCCGCCTGGATGTGGAGCAAGTGCAAGGACTAGTGCTTGCCCCCACGCGCGAACTGGCCATGCAGGTCGCGGAAGAGCTCAACCGACTTGGGGCAGCGAAGGGCGTGCGCAGCCTCCCCGTTTACGGCGGGCAGGAGATAGACCGTCAGATCCGCGCGCTCAGAGCTCGACCGCACATCGTCGTGGCCACCCCCGGCAGGCTGCTTGACCACTTGCGCCGGAGGACATTGCGCATCGGGCAAGTGAGCTTTGTCGTACTGGATGAGGCTGACGAAATGCTCAATATGGGTTTTATCGAGGACATTGAGAGCATTCTGGCGGAAACGCCGAGCGAACGCCAGACCATGCTCTTTTCGGCGACGATTCCGCTACCTATCCAAAACCTAGCCATGCGGTTCATGCGCGAAGCGGTTAAGGCCGCGATGCCGGTGCGCGAGCTTACCGTGCCGACGATTGAGCAGCATTACATCGAAGTCCGGGAGTCGCAGAAGTTTGACGTCCTATGCTTGCTGCTCGACACTGCCAGCCCCGGGCTTTCGATTGTCTTTGGGCGCACTAAGCGCCGCGTAGATGAAGTTTCGGAGGCACTTGCTAAGCGAGGCTATGCCGCATTGGGAATCCACGGCGACTTAACACAGCCGCGGCGCGACCAAGTCATGCGCAAGTTTCGTGACGGCTCCATTGAAGTGCTGGTTGCGACAGACGTAGCAGCACGCGGCTTAGACATCGAGGGCGTAACGCATATCTACAACTTTGATATTCCCCAGGATGCCGAGGGCTACGTACACCGCATTGGGCGCACTGGGCGCGCGGGGCGCACCGGCCAGGCCACGACGCTAGTGACACCCCGCGAGTTTGACCTCTTGCGCCTCATAGAGAAGATGGCTGGACGCAAAATAAGGCGGCGTCCTAGCCCCACCTTCAGTGAAGCCATTGAAGGGCAACGCCGCTTAAGCATGGAAAAACTACTGCAAGTCGTCGAAGAGGGGAATATCGAGAATTACATGAGTGCTGCGGAAGCCTTGTTAACTAAGGCTGACTCCACTGCGCTAGTGGCCGCAGCTCTAAAGGTCTTAACCAAAGAACCCGACGCCACCCCCGTGCTGCTCACTGAAGAAGCCCCCCAGCGACGCTCGCGTACCGGACCGCGGCCCTTTAGCCGACCGCATAGCGATACGCAGGGGCGCGAGCGCCGTCAGGGCGATCGCCGCGCGCGGCAGAATTGGGACACGCGACGTTAGCAGCGCAAAGTTGCTGTGCGCCGCTGTGCACAGTCAGTGGCATGCCCTAAGTAAGTGGTTGCGTGCCGACCCTAGGGAACGCGATGGTAAATGTGCTGCCTAAGGGCGAGCTCTCGACAGTGATTTTGGCGCCGTGGCGCTCGGCAATGCGGTAACAGACCGCAAGGCCAAGCCCGGTGCCGTTTTCTTTTGTGGTGAGAAAGGGTGTACCCAACTCGGGTATGAGCTCGCTAGCAATGCCGCACCCCTCATCGCTCACTACTAGGTTCACTGCATCTCCCTGCTCTGCGGTCACTATGGAAACGGTTCCCCTAGGTGCCATGGCCTCCAGAGCATTGTTAACGAGGTTCGTCAGTAGTTGCCTCAGCTCGGCTTCATTGGCGACGATCTGGGCAGGCGAACGCAGAGCGTATCTAATGCGCATAGACTTAACGAGCGCCATAGAATTAAGCACGGGGGCGAAGCACTCCACTACGGCAGATAGGCAGCAGGGTTTAGTGTTTACTGCGGTGCGGGAGAGAGAAAGATAGGTGGAAATAATGCTGCAGGCCCTGTCGATTTCTTCGGTCATCAAGTCTGTGAACTTGCGGTAAGGGGCAAACTCCGGCTTTTCGGACAGCAGCTGCAGGAATCCGCGCACGGTAGTGAGTGGGTTGCGGATCTCATGCGCGATGCTCGCCGCCATCTCTCCCACAAGATTCAGCCGTTCAAGCCTTGCCAAGGCAGCTTCATCCCGTGCCTTTTCTGTGCAGTCAATAGCTAGGACAAGGACGCCTGCGGTTAGGGCCTCGGCGTTAGTCTGGCGCGCATAGGTAGAGATGTCGTAGATGCGATTGCGGATGTGTTGGCGAGTACCTGATGTGCCCGTGCCCTGCAGCGCGCCGGCAATGACGGAGGCGCCTACGCTTGGGGTAAGCTCTAGATGGTGCTTACCTAAGACTTCCTCGCGGCTTGCCTGCATATGCTGGAGCCACGTGTCATTTACACCGGTCACGCGCCCATCTTTGTCTAGCGCCAAAATGCCTATGGGGCTGTGCTCAATGAGCCAAGTCAAGGCGTCGCGGTGTTGCGTTGCCTCGGCTGTCGACTGCGAAAGATGTGACGTGATTTCGTAGAGAGCCTGCTGGATGCGTTCCTCCTTAGATATGTCATAGCCGAGCGCTACCGCTCCCGCGACCTTCCCCGCTACCATAATAGGGGTGGTATCGACAATGAACACGCCTCTGGGTGTGACAGCCCGCACGTGATGAAAGGGGATGCCCTCGTGCAGCGAGCGCAATATAGGCGACTGAGCGCGTGTAAAGCCGGTGTAAGAGAAGACTTTTTCAATGTGGCTGCCCACAACGGAGGACTCTGTCGGATCAATCCCCATGAGGTCATATGCGCCGGTGTTGGCGAAAACAACAACTTCTCGCGCATCGATGACGATGAGCGAACCCTTTGTAGCTGAGGCCAACCAGACCAGTGCCGCATCGACAATTTCGGGCGTGTTTGGCATGAACACAAAACCTCCTGGGGTAAAATAGACGGATGCAATCCGGCACTATAATTAAGTCGGCGAAAAGACTTGTCTGAGTGTTATAATCTACACGGTGATGTGGATGAAGGTTGTTTCACTAGCGAGTTCGAGCACTTACGGTAACGCCTACCTTGTTGGCTGGGGTTCTACATATGTATTGGTGGATTGCGGCTTGTCGCTGCGTCGGTTAGAGCACAGCCTGACCGATTTGGGAGTGTCCCCGCGCGCTCTCGCCGGAATTCTCGTGTCGCATGAGCACGGCGACCACATAAAGTCCCTGCAGCTAAAGACACCCTTCTCGACGAAGTACAACATCCCTGTGTACGCGCCGAGGGAGTTGTTCTCCGCCGGGTTGCGCGGTCTCGGCGCAACCCCCCAGTATGCGCTGGTGCCGGGTGCCACTGTGAGCATTGGCAGTTTAGTCGTTAGCGCTTACGGCAAATCGCATGACGCGATGCGACCCCTAATGTTTCGCCTTACCGCCCCGGATGGTGTAGCCGCGGCGGTGGTTACTGACCTTGGCGAAGTAACCGAGGAAGTCTATCGCGGCGCGCACAACGTTGACTACCTCGTATTTGAGAGCAACCATGACCGACAGATGGAGCTAAACTCGGGTCGCCCGCAAATGCTTATCCGGCGCGTGCTGGGCCGCTTCGGGCATTTGTCTAATGACGAGGCGGGGGTAGCCCTTAAGGAGTTAGTAGGGGAGCGCACTCAGGGCATTCTGCTAGCGCACCTTAGTATGGACTGCAACACGCCTTCCCTAGCAGTGAAGACAGTTACCCCTTACTTGCGACGAGCGGGGTTTAGCGGGTTGCTGACTGTAGCGCAGGCCGGCGCGCCTACTGTGCTTTCAGGCGGAGTGCCAACTGCGAGCCATCACCGCTATGCCCCGCTCGATGCGTTCGGGGAAAGTGCCCGCAATACTAATACGTAAGAAGTTGCGATATTCTTGTCGCGCCACAGAAAAATCGTCGCCCGGAGAGAAAAGGACGCCTTGCGGCGCGGTGAGCTTAAGCAACTCGCTAGCGCGCGCTCCCTCGGGTAACCCTACCCAGCAGTTCATGCCGCCCCGCAGTGGGTGAAAGACGGCAGTGCCTTGCCAGTGGCGTTTCAGCGCGTTGTAGAGGACTCCCGCTCGTTCACGGTAGATGCCGCGCAGAAACGCCTGGTGGCTGTCCCAGTGGCCACTCCGCAAATACAAGTCAAGCGCGCGCTGGGTAAGGCCGGAACTGCCGATGTCTACAGCCTGTTTAGCGTTGTTGACCTGTGACATCAGCTGGGGCGGCACTACTATAAAGCCGAGGCGCAGGCCCGGCATAAACATCTTCGAGAAACTCTTCACGAACAGAACTCTATCCGGCGCGTCCTGCCACAACAGGGGCGGTCTGGTAGGGGTGTAGAACAGCTCCGAGATATGGTCGTCCTCGATAATGTAGAAATCCCGCTCTCGCGCTAATCGGACAAGATTCTTGCGTATGTCCGCGCTGTATACAGCGCCGGTTGGATTATGGTAGTTAGGGATGGTGTAGACTAAGCGCGGGGAATGACGCAAGGCTTGCTGTAGGGGAGTTATTTTAAGTCCCGCTTGACCGAGCGGGACCCCGACTACGCGGGCTCCCACCGCTTGAAACGCCTGCATCGCTCCGGGGTAACAGGGGCTTTCCACGACAGCCAGCGCGCCCGGCGCGAGCAAAAGCTGCGCCAAAAGAAAGATGGCCTGTTGTGCGCCGGAAGTGATGTGTACGTGCTCCGGATTCACGGTCAGTCCTTGTTGTGCGAGGTAAGCGGCAATACTATGCCTAAGGGGGCTGTACCCCTGCGGCTCCGGGTAAGCAAAGGCTTGGCCGCGGTCCCGGTCTAGCACCGTGTTGAAGGCGGCCTTAAACTCATCCACCGGGAAGTACTCCGGCGAAGGTGTGCCTGACGTAAAGTCGATGTCTGCCTGCTCCGCTTCCTGCGGCACGGGTGGGAAGATAGCTTTAGGAGCTAGGTAGGTGCCGCTTCCTTCCCGGCAGTATACCAAGCCCTCCTGTTCCAGTACCCGCAGAGCAGCGACTACTGTGGAGGGATTAAGGCCGCGCTCGCGCGCAAGTGCGCGTACGGAGGGCAGCCTAGTGTGAGCGGGGGATGAGCAAGATTCGCGCTTTAGCTGCTCGGCCAGTGACATATAGAGCGGCGTATGCTTGTCTAGGCTAGGCACAGCGTGTTCCTCCTTGACAATTGCGTCGGGACTACTATAATCTTGGCGACGGAGTAGCTCATACAGTTCTAACTGTATCGATACACCGAATAGATGTCAAGGGAGTTGTATGTCAAATGCGGACAGGACTAAACCGTGGTCTAGCCGAGATGCTTAAGGGCGGAGTCATTATGGACGTCGTGAATGCGGAGCAGGCGCGCATTGCGGAGGCGGCAGGCGCTGTCGCCGTGATGGCACTTGAACGCGTTCCGGCCGACATTCGCAAGCAGGGCGGGGTAGCGCGCATGAGCGACCCGGAGCTCATTGTTGCCATTAAGGAAGCCGTGAGTATCCCCGTGATGGCGAAAGTGCGCATTGGTCATTTTGTGGAAGCACAGATTCTTGAGGCGCTGCGCATTGACTTTATTGACGAGAGCGAAGTGCTCACACCCGCGGACGATCAGTACCACATCGACAAGCACCGCTTCTCTATTCCTTTCGTGTGTGGGGCGCGCAACTTAGGCGAAGCGTTGCGTCGGATTGGCGAGGGAGCGGCTATGGTGCGCACTAAGGGCGAGGCCGGAACCGGCAACGTCGTGGAAGCGGTGCGCCATATGCGGGCCGTGCAAAGTGAGATTCGCCGGGTAACGTTAGCTCCCGACGAAGAACTGATGACGATAGCGAAGGAGATGGGCGCACCTTTCCCTCTGGTGCAAGAGGTCAAGCAGCTAGGCGGCCTCCCCGTAGTGAATTTTGCCGCGGGTGGCATCGCTACGCCGGCTGACGCTGCGCTGATGATGCAACTAGGTTGCGACGGGGTCTTTGTGGGCTCGGGCATTTTTAAGTCGGCGGACCCAGCGCGTCGTGCGGCGGCGATTGTGCAGGCCACAACGCATTTTAAGGACGCGGAGCGGCTCGCGCACATTTCGCGCGGCTTAGGCGAAGCCATGCCGGGGCTTGAGATTTCCGGGCTTGCCGCCACCTTTGCGCAAAGGGGACACTAGTGCGAGTCGGGGTCTTAGCTTTACAGGGGGCGGTCAGAGAACACCTGCGCGCTGTCAAGCGACTCGGGCATACAGGCGTCGAGGTAAGGCTACCGGAGCACCTTGAGGGGCTCTCCGCGATAATTCTCCCCGGCGGAGAAAGCACCGCGATGCGGCGGTTACTTGACAAAGCCGGGTTGATGCTTCCCCTTAGGGACTTTGCATCGAAGAGACCAACCCTTGGGACCTGTGCCGGGGCTATCCTCTTGGCCAAGCGCATCGGGCCGTCGCCGGAGGAGCCGGTCCTTGGCGTGCTTGATGTGACAGTGCATCGCAATGCCTACGGTTCACAGCTCGACAGCTTCACCTGCCGGGCTGAAGTCGCGGGGCTGCCGGACTTCCCCTTGGTCTTTATACGCGCGCCGCGCTTTACTGACCTAGGTCCCGGAGTTCGCCCCCTAGCACTATGCAATGAACAGATTGTAGGCGTGCGCGCAGGTCATGTTTGGGCGCTTGCGTTTCACCCTGAGCTCACGGAGGACTTGCGCCTGCACGAAATGTTCTTACTGCCAGAATAAGATGCCTGAAGCTGGGCATAGTATTAACTAGCAGAGACGGGTAACCGTCTCTTTATGTAGGGTTAATACTGAAATGGCAGGTGGTAAACATAGACATTGCAGTGCTGATTGATTACGAGAACGTTTACTGGAGTCTTAAGAACACTTACGGTTTTAGTCTAGAGCCGGGTACGCTAGTCGACGGGGTACGCAACTTAGTCCAACGCCAGGGTCATGTAGTGCTGATGCTAGCCTATGCGGATTTTGACCACCCAGACTTCAAAGGTCTGCAGACCGAACTGCAGCGAAGGTCTGTCGAGCCACGACACGTCTACTCCGTGAACTCGGAGGAGGACAGGCGCAAGAACGCAGCGGACATTGAGCTGTCGCTAGACGCGCTAGAGTTAGTCTACACGCGCCTTGACATCGACTACTACTGCTTAGTCTGCGGAGACAGGGATATGATACAGGTCATCAAGAAACTCCACACACGGCGCAAGCAGGTACAGGTAATCGGGGTAGAACGAACCACCAGCAAAGACCTCAAGCAGTTTGCCGACGCGTTTTCGTCTGTCGAGGGCATCCTCGGCATAGAAGAAATTACGGCTAAAGCAGGAGAAGTAATCGCGCCGGACCTCGCCTTCCTCATAAAGAAAGTCGACTGCCTGGAGCAATCGCGCATGGCTTTCGTGGGGTTGAAGCTAGTGACAACTAGGGTGCTTTCTAGCTTAAAGGACCCCCAGTTCGTAGTCTCGCGCGCGATCGCGGAAGGGATACTTGAGACGTACAAGGTGCCAAACCCAAGCAACAACGACTTCCCTACCACAGCCTGCCGCCTCAATCGCGCTCATCCATTTGTAGAGGCAACGCTAGCTCCAGAGGATTCGGTAGCCATGTAAACAGCGGGTGCGCGCAACAGTGGGGACGCAACAGTGGGGACGTGTAATTTTGTTTTGTCTGGCGTAGGAGTGACATATAGCGTGAAAGAAGTAGTCATCTATACCGACGGAGCCTGTTCGGGTAATCCCGGCCCGGGGGGGTGGGGAGCTGTGCTGATGAGCGGAGAGAGACGTAAGGAGCTCTGCGGCGGGGAGGCACAGACAACTAACAACAGAATGGAACTTACTGCCGCTGTGGAGGCGCTGGCCGCACTGAGAATCCCGTGCGCAGTCACTCTCTACAGCGACAGTGCCTATCTCATCAATGCTTTTCAGCAGAATTGGATGGCGAGATGGGAGCAGAACGGCTGGCTTACCAGCAAAAAGCTGCCCGTGGACAATGAGGACCTCTGGCGACAACTGATAGCGCTGAACAGAAAGCACCGCGTCACGTGGGTCAAGGTCAAAGGTCATGCCGGGAACAAAGAGAACGAACGATGCGACGCACTAGCGCGAGCGGCAATTTCCCTGCTGTAAAGTAGGTATTGACACTGCCCCCTCCGTAGCATATACTTAAAATGATAATTATTATCACAAGAGGGGGCGTGCCCATGTACATGACTGAGCTAAAGCGCGGGGAGGCCGCCATAGTTCGGAAGATTGTCGACGACATAGTCCGCGCGCAGGCCATACGTTTTGGCATTGCCGAGGGCTCGTTAGTCTCCGTGGAGGAAGTGCTGCCGCTTGGCCCGGTGATTGTCAGGCGAGGGACTATGCGCTATGCCATCGGCAGAAACCTAGCTCGTCAAATCGAGGTTGAACGCACGAGCAAGGTTAAGAAGCATGCGTAGAAGCCATAAGCAGAACCTTACCCATACATCTGCCGGTCGCCCGCAGCGCGTGGTCTTAGTGGGTAATCCTAATTGCGGCAAGTCGGCCCTCTTTAACGCACTGACGGGTCTTTATGTGGACGTATCGAATTTCCCCGGCACGACTGTGGAAGTGACGCAGGCGCGCCTAGGAGAAAACCTACTTATAGACACCCCCGGTGTCTACGGCATCTCGGCATTTAACGACGAAGAGAAAGTGACGCGCGACGTCTGCCTAACCGCCGACATTATTGTCAATGTGGTAAACGCAACGCACCTTGAACGCGACCTTTTCCTGACCTTGCAGTGCATAGACCTCGGTCTGCCCGTAGTCGTTGCCGTCAACATGCTTGATGAGGCTAGGGCGCACGGTTTAATTGTAGACTTAGAGTTGCTGGCCAAACAGCTTGGCGTCCCTGTGGTGGGGACGGTCGCGGTGGAGAATAAGGGTCTAAAGGAACTAAAACTGGCCTTGGCGAAACCCCAGACAGGCATTGCCGGCAAGTACTTGGAGCCTGACATCACCTCCCTTGTGGAGCGGCTAAAAACAAGGGGCGAAGCACTGCTTTACCTTGAAGACGACAACGAAGTGGCTGTGCGACATGGCCTAAAGCCTCCCGGTAGCCGGGAGAGGATATATCTCGCGCGACGCGAGCGGGTAAACGAGCTGGTCCACGCCGTGGTTAGAGAACGAGCGGTGGGGTCTAGTTTCTCTAAGACATTGGGACTGCTTATGCTAAAACCTATTACAGGTATTCCTATGCTGGCAGCCACATTTTACGCGATGTTTCACATCATTGGCGTGTTTGTCGCCGGCACAGTGGTAGGCATAACCGAGGAAACGATTATGCTCGGGATATATGAGCCGGCAGTGCGAGGGGTTGTAGCTCGCTTCATAAGCGAAGGGACCGTCTTACATACGCTACTCGTAGGCGAGTTTGGCCTTCTGACCATGACTATGACTTATGTCTTAGGGCTTCTCCTCCCTCTGGTGGTTGGCTTTTATCTTCTTCTAGCCATACTTGAGGACACGGGGTACTTGCCGCGCATTGCGGCGCTGTTAGACCGCGCTCTGACTTCTGTCGGTCTAAACGGGAGGGCGGTTATTCCTCTCATCCTAGGTTTTGGCTGCGTGACCATGGCTGCCATTACGACTCGCCTGCTTGGTACCTCGCGCGAACGGCTGATTGCTGTCGCGCTGCTGGCCATCACCATTCCTTGTTCCGCTCAGCTAGGGGTTATCGTGGGACTGATAGCGCCTTTGGGGGGGCAGTATGTCGCCATTTACATGGCAACGATCTTCGCGGTCTTTGCAGTTATCGGTCTTTTTCTTAATAAGCTACTTCCGGGCAAGTCCTCAGACCTACTTATTGATTTGCCACCGCTGCGCCTGCCTCGGCTTCACAACATAGTGAAGAAGACCCTGAACAAATCCTACCTGTTCCTGCTTGAGGCCACGCCGATGTTCGCCGTGGGGGCGCTACTGATCAGTGGTATGCAGTTGACGGGAGTACTAGTCTCATTGGAGAACCTCTTGGCCCCGCTTACGGCAGGTTGGCTGGAGTTGCCTAAGGAGGCGGCAGCCGCTTTCATTATGGGTATAATCCGCCGCGATTTTGGCGCTGCGGGCCTAGCGGACATGAGCCTTACGGCGGCACAGACCCTTGTCGCTATGGTTACCATCACCCTCTTTGTGCCCTGTATCGCCGCTGTGCTGGTTATGTTTAAGGAGCGCAACATCAAGGAGGGGCTTATTCTCTGGGCGAGCTCGTTTACCGTAGCTTTTCTCGTCGGCGGGCTGGTCGCTAAGCTGGTGATTTAGGTGACTTGCCAAGATTTGTGCCCGCGGTGTAAGGCCCCTGTGCCGTCTGCTGCACTGCGTTGTCCGAGATGTCTATGCTTAGTGGTCAAGCTCACGGGCTGCAGCGGATCATGCGGTAAGTGCAGCCAAGCGCGATCCACAGGCGGTACATAGAAAGGGAGGGGTTTTTGTGCCTAGATTGCAGTTCTATGCCCTACCGCTACACGTAGTGGCGGAAGTAAGTGAGGGGCTAGTCGATGAACTAGCCGCGCTCATGGGGGTGCAACGGGAGCACTTCGTTATAGAGCACGTAGCTTCGACTTTTGTTTACGACGGCGCGGTGAAAGAGGGCTTCCCCTATGTGGAGGTGCACTGCTTCGACCGCGGCGCGGCAGTCTTTGACCGCACAGCGGAAGCGATCACGCACCGGTTGCAGGCGCTAGGAGTAGCGAGCGTAGACGTAGCCTTCCGCCCCTTAATAAAGCGCCACTACTACGAGAATGGCAACCCGCTGGGCCTCTCCTAACGCAAAACGGAGGGTGTTGCAGGTAAACCAATACTCCGACGAGAAATATACCCCGTTCTACAACTGTGTAGGCGGGGCCTTTTGCGATTTTGCGGTAAGGAGATTGATGGGATGAAAACTTTAGAAATAAGGTCAGCCGTGCAGGCGATCGAACAGGAGATTATCTCTTGGCGAAGGCACATCCACGCTCACCCCGAACTCGGGTACGAAGAAGTAGAGACTGCTGCCTTTGTAGCTCAGCTACTGCGAAGTTTTGGGCTTTCGGTAGAGGAGGGCGTCGGGGGTACCGGTGTGGTAGGCGTGCTGCGGGGCGAGGGGGAGAGAGACGGAGAGGGCCTGTGCGTGGCTCTTCGCGCCGATATGGACGCCTTACCCGTTACTGAAGAAACAGGCTTGCCCTTTGCCTCGCGGAATCTCGGCAAGATGCACGCTTGCGGACACGATGGGCACACGGCTATGCTGCTTGGAGCAGCGCGAGTGCTTTCCCTGCATCGCCGGTCTTTCGCGGGGACGGTCAAATTCTTCTTCCAGCCGGCCGAAGAGTGCGCGCCTCGCGGCGGAGCGTTGGGCATGATTGAGGAAGGAGTCATGGTTGACCCAAAGGTAGATTACGTCTTTGCCCTACACTTATGGCCCGAACTGCCGCTCGGCAAAGTAGGCATCAAAACCGGCGCGCTGATGTCGGCTTCTGACAGGGTACGTCTCCGTATTCAAGGGAAGGGTGGGCACGGCGCGGCCCCACACCAGGCCATTGACGCGGTGGTGGTTGCCAGCCACATCGTGACGGCCCTGCAGGCCATTGCCGGCCGCCAAGTGGATCCCTTGGAGCCATTTGTCTTAACGATTGGCAGTTTCCATGCCGGGCAGCGCTACAATGTTATCGCTCCGTACGCAGAACTTGACGGCACAGTGCGGACGCAGAACGAGACTCTGCGCAGCACGATTCCCAGACGCATTACGACGCTGGCGCAAGCGGTAGCGGCAGGGTTTGGGGCAGAGGCAGAAGTCAACTACGAGTATGGATACCCCACTCTGTATAACCAGCCCCACGCTGTGGATGTAGTAAGTAAGGCTGTTGTCGAGGTGCTTGGGGAACACGAGTTGATTGAGCTCGGCAGGCCATCCATGGGTGGGGAGGATTTTGCATATTTCCTCGACCATGCCAAAGGAGCAATGTTCTGGCTCGGCTGCCACGGGCCGCTCTCGCCGGAGGCACCCATTCACAACGGCAAGTTCGACTTCGACGAGGACGCACTGGCAGTAGGGACAGGCGTACTGGTGCAAACAACCCTAAATGCCCTCTGTCTGGAACGCGCCTAGACATATCTCGGCAGCACAAGGAGGAAGAGAAATGGCGAGCAAGAAGAAGGAACGTCTAGCCCGTATTATGGAGATTCTTACTGAACAAGGCCGCATCACCGCACAGGAGTTAGCGACAAGCTTTGGCAGTAGCCGCCGCACTGTATACCGCTACATGGAGGCACTCAAAAAACAGGGAGTGGGCGTCGAGGCATGCCCGGGCAGCCTTGGCGGCTTCCGGCTCAGTCCCCCAGAAATATCTAGGATTCTGAACAGTCAGGAGTATCGTGCGCTGCTAATGGCCGCCTGTGTCGTGGACGAACATAACCTTTTGCCCTATGGTGACCATCTGTCGACAGCCATGGACAAGGTAAAGCGCTCGTTGAGCGCCGAGCAGTGGAACGAAGTGCGAAGCACTATGCCCGATGTTTCAGTACTCACTACGCATCTAGCCGACTATGAGGCGCTGACAGCCCTGTTGGAGCAGCTAACACAAGCCATTGCCGACAAAGTCGGCGTACTCATCAATTACTACGCGCTGCACCGCGACGTCGAACAAAACAGACAAATAGACCCCTACCACTTGTTTTACCAAGGAGGGGCCTGGTATCTAGTGGGGTATTGCCACTGGCGCAAAGAAGTGCGCAGTTTCCGCGCAGACCGGATTAGGACACTAACGCGCCAAGATCGCACTTTTGAGCGTCCGAGGGATTTTAGCCTTAACCGCTATCTGGGGTGCGCGTGGGGCATGATGCGTGGGGAGCGAAAGAAGGTCACTGTCAAGTTCTTCCCTCCCGCCTCGCGCCTTGTCGGGGAAACAACTTGGCATCCCACGCAGAAGATGACCTTTGAGCCGGACGGGACAATCCTTTTTTCGGCCGAGGTCGACGGTTTAGAGGAGATTATGCGCTGGGTGCTCACCTACGGGGACTGTGCAGAGGTTATCGGCCCGCCGGAGCTGCGCACGGCTATCACTGAGCGCCTGCTTGGGGCGGCGGCGCGTTACGCTAGAACAGATCCCTCCGGCGATCAAGCAGAACAGGGAAACGGGTGCGAGCAACCTTGATGTGGCCAAGGTTCATTTCCGCCGTGACGACCCCTTCTTCGCGGGTCCCATCGGCCAATATTACTCCCCAAGGGTCGATGGCCGAGGAACCGCCATTAAAGGCATTGTGTGTTTCACCGCCGACGCGGTTACAGGCCAGAACGAAACACTGGTTTTCTATGGCGCGTGCGCGCAAGAGGGTGCACCAGTGCTCGTGGCGAGCAGTGGGCCACTGCGCGACCAACAGGATCATGTTCACATTGCGGTCAGTGTAGTACCGAAACATCTCCGGAAAGCGCAGGTCGTAGCATACTGCCAGCCCGGCCTGAGCAAAACCCAGGTCCACGGTAGTAAACGATTGGCCCGGCGCCAGGTGGATATCCTCTTGCATCAGCTTAAACAGATGTACCTTATCGTAGGTGGCAACGACACCCCTAGCGTTAACGAGGACGAAGGTGTTATACACTTGGGACTCGTGCCTTCGCAAGATGGAGCCGCCGACAAAGGCCGATTTCTCCCGCGCGAGCTCAACCATAAAGCCGACACTTTCTCCCGCAAGGTCTTCAGCTAACTCCTGCTTGCGGGCCAAGTCGTAGCCTGTGTTCCAAAGCTCCGGCAAAAGAATAATCTGCCGGTTAAAGACGCTTCCCATAAGCGTCTTTATGCGTTGCATATTGGCCTTTTTATTGCCGAGAACAATGTCGATCTGTACTAACGCTGAGTTAACCCACATTGCTTACCACTCTCCACTGCTTCAAGTGCGGGATTTGTCGCTTGTCTAGTGCGATAACGTGAGATCCTCTTCTTAAGTGCAGCTCCAAGAGCTAGTAGGAGCGAGCTTCCGAGGAAGCTCCATCCGAGGCCAAAGATCATGGCGAGCGCTAAGTCAAACTGCGTGCCAAGAGCTGCGCTGCGCACATGCTCCACACCTTCTCCCAAGCGGCTCGGCAAAGCGATGGTGTACGAAAAAACCCAAGCCACGGCATTCGGTAGAATGAAGTCGGGCACAAGAAACCCCAGAAACCTATACGACATGCTGAGCACCCACCAAACGGACGCATAGCGAAAGAGAGTGAGTAGTCGCAAGACGTTCCGCCTAGGTTTCTTCTTGAGGGGGTAGACGAAGGCCGCCAGCCACATGGCAGTCAGCAGAGCGACGAAAACGTAATTGGTAATCAAGTGGCGTCTCCTTCCGCAGGGGTTTGGGCTCTCCTGCCGCTCCACCACCATACTAAAGCGAAACCGAGCAGGAAGAAGGGCACGAGGATGAAGCTTACTGTGTTAGGCAACAGTGCGCGCGACGAGCCTACGATTAGCCCGGCAAAAAAGTACGATACTAGGTCGTGATAGCGGGCATAGAGCCTGTCCAAAACGTGCGCCAACAAGAACAACCCCATCACGCTGCCTACCAAGAACCACAAGAGCGGCACGACAGCCAGTACGCTGAGTGCATAAAGCAGGGAATCGTAAATGCCCATAATGATCAGCACCGAGCTGCCCGGGACCCCGGGGAGGACCATGGCGGCAGTACCTAGAGCGCCGCCGACGATGAGGATGAGGGGGCTCACGGCTCCGGTTGCCTGCCTGATGTCGAGGGGCTCTACTCCGAGCAACAGCCCCGCCACAAGGCCTACGCCTAAGCATAGAGCACGTTTCCAAGATAGCGTCGGGGAAGTAGCCAACACCGAGCGGACAGACGCCAAGAGCGAACCTAGCAGGACGGTAACGGTAATGTCACGGTACATCATAAAGACACGCGCAAAGATTACCCCGCTAATAAAGATGCCTACGAACATACCAGCTAGTAGAGGGCCGTAACGCCTGAGACGCAAGCGCACTAGGTCGGCTACAAGGTTCTCGTAAAGGCCCATCATTAAGAACACAGTGCCCCCGCTCATGCCGGGTAGGACAATAATAAACCCAAGGATCAGTCCTTGTATCACAGCTTGCATTCGCCACCGACCTTTGCCATAGTGCTTGTCCCGTTCCATTATACGCTTTTTTAGACCTCGTTTGTCAACCGCTATGCGTTGACAGCGGCGCCGGTGAGTGTTATATTCGGCGTGAAGTAAATACGGCTTCAGCCACGAGCTAAAGTGCGCCTAGGGTTCCACTTAGTGGTCCGAGCGGCGCAGGCGCGTCAGCGCTACACCGAAGGGACAAAAGCCCGGACGGGGAGGTTTTCTCGTAAAACCTCTCCTTTTTGTCGTTTTGGGCAAGTTAGTGGAGAAGTCAGTAAAGAGGAGGCGCAGAATTGCTGCAACAGTGGTTTAAGCTCAGGGAAAACAAGTCTAATCTACGCACAGAGGTTTTTGCGGGCATCACTACCTTTATGACCATGGCCTACATCATTTTTGTAAACCCCAGCATTTTGTCTACCACCGGCATGGATTTTAACGCAGTTTTTGCCGCAACTTGCATCTCTGCCGCCTTGGCGACCATCCTCATGGGCCTAATTGCCAACTATCCTTTTGCGCTGGCGCCGGGAATGGGCCTTAACGCCTATTTCGCTTTTGTCGTAGGCAGTCAGTATGGCTACCCGGTTGCGCTGGCGGCAGTATTTATGTCCGGCCTGGTTTTTATTGCCCTGACTGCGACGCGCGGGCGCGAGGCTATTATTAACTCTATCCCCATGTCACTGAAGCTTGCGGTAGGTGCGGGTATTGGTCTGTTCATCGCGCTTATCGGCTTTAAGAACGCAGGCATAGTAGTAGCTAACCCCAACACACTTGTCCACCTCGGGAACGTGCGCGACCCAAACGTCATGCTGGCGATATTCGGCCTAATAGTGACCGGTGCCCTAGTCGTGACCAAGGTTCGCGGGGCGCTTCTCATTGGAATCGGTGTCACGACGATAGTCGGTCTTGTTACGGGAGTGGCCCCGGTTGCGGAAGGGTTTAGACTTTTTGCCATGCCGCCGGGCCTTAAGCATTTCGGTGAGTTTGCCGGGGGCATGCGGGACCTCTTGGCATTAGGGTTGGCGGCGGTGCCAATTGTGTTCTCCTTCGCTTTTGTTGACGTTTTCGACACGGTAGGAACGCTCGTGGGCGTCGCCAGTAAGGCGAAAATGCTAGACAAGGATGGCAAGCTCCCTCGCGTTAACCATGCTCTTGTCGCGGATGCCGTTGGTACCGTAGCGGGAGCGGTGTTGGGCACGAGTACCGTTACAACATACATCGAGAGCGCTGCCGGCGTGACCGAGGGTGGGCGTACAGGGCTTACAGCAGTGGTAACTGGGCTCTTGTTCATTGCCGCGCTGTTCTTTGCGCCGCTGGCCGGGTTGGTCCCAAGCGCCGCCACCGCGCCGGTCTTAATTATAGTAGGCGTGTTTATGATGGAGCCTATCACCAAAATAAACTTTGAAGACTATGCCGAGGGCATTCCAGCGTTTCTTGCCTTTGCTATGATGCCGTTTACGTTTAGCATTGCTGAAGGTATCGTCTGGGGCGTGCTGGCATATGTAGCTTTGCGGCTCGCTGCCCGTCGGTTCAGCGAGGTGTCAGTCACGATGTATGTCCTGTCGGTCCTCTTTATCTTGCGTTTTGTGCTAGCCTAGGGGGCAGTTGCAGAAGTAATCACTTTGTGATGGGGGGGATTCTGTGCGAGCGTTATCAGCGGCTTATGGCGTTTTTCTGGCGGTGG
>CAYGHR010000012.1:6849-25862 GCA_964349715.1 uncultured Peptococcaceae bacterium | reverse complement strand
CAGGGTCATCCCGACATGCGCAAGCTGCCGGGAGTGGAGATGTCCACGGGCTCTTTAGGGCAGGGCTTGTCAGTCGCTAATGGGCTGGCACTCGGTCTTAGGCTGCAGGGCCTGCCGAACAAGGTCTATGCGGTGCTCGGCGATGGGGAGCTACAGGAAGGACAAGTGTGGGAGGCCGCCATGACGGCAGCCCACTACCGACTCAGTAATCTCACGGCGATTGTCGACTATAACGGGCTGCAAATCGACGGACACACATCAGCCGTCAAGCGCGTGGAGCCCTTAGCAGAGAAGTGGCAAAGCTTCGGTTGGCAGACAGTCACCGTCGACGGGCATTCGTTTACCGACCTGTACCGCGGCTTCCACACCGAGCGCGACAACTGTCCGCTCGTGGTTATCGCGCGCACAATCAAAGGTAAAGGCGTGGACTACATGGAAGGCGTGGCCGACTGGCACGGCAAAGCGCCGTCGCCTGAGCAAGCGCGCCAGTACGTCCTTACGTTGGGAGGCAATCTAGATGTCAGCTAAACCGGAAGCCACGCGTGATGCTTATGGGCGGGCTCTCCTGAGCTTAGGCGAAATGCGCCCCGATGTCGTAGTGCTTGACGCCGACCTCTCTAAATCTACTAAGACAGCGGGTTTTGCCGCTAAGTATCCGGAGCGCTTCTTTAATATCGGTATCGCCGAGGCCGATCTGATGGGCACAGCCTGCGGCTTAGCTCTAGCCGGGCTTAAGCCTTTTGCCAGCACCTTCGCCATTTTTGCCACCGGGCGCGCTTACGACCAAGTGCGCAACAGCGTAACTTATCCGCGCCTGCCGGTAGTTATCGCGGCCACACATGCCGGGCTTACTGTGGGTCCGGACGGCGGTTCGCACCAATCAATTGAGGATATTGCGCTGATGCGCGTCCTGCCGGGGATGCAGGTGTGGGTGCCGGCGGATGGCGAAGAAGCCTACCAGATGATTCTGGCCGCCGCGGAGGTCACTTCGGGACCGGTGTACGTGCGCTTAGGGCGGCAACCCGTGCCGCGAGTAGTGCCGCCGGACTACATCTTCACGCCCGGCAAGGCCTGCGTCCTAGGTGAAGCAGCTCCTGTAGCGATAATCGCCTGCGGAGTGATGGTAGAGGCGTCGCTGCAGGCCGCACGGCTCCTAAAGGAGCGCGGCATCAAGTGTCAAGTCGTTAATATGAGCAGCATAAAACCACTGGACACGGCATTACTCGCGTCAGTGGCCGAGAAAAGTGAACTTATAGTCACTGTGGAAGAACACCTAGTAGCCGGGGGTCTAGGCAGCGCGTGCGCAGAGGCTCTCGCGGCCGGCAAATCTCGCCCACCCCAGATAATGATTGGTGTAGAGGACTGCTTCGGACAATCCGGTGAGCCGCAGGAGCTCCTCGCCGCCTATGAATTGACGGCAGAGCATATCGCCGCGCGCATAGGGCGGGCACTGGCGCGGTAGGCAGTTGCACTCTAATTCCTGTTTGTTTCCAGTAACACCGGCAGAATCATGGGACGACGCCGGGTTTTTTCATACAAGAAATTAGCGAGCGGCTCGCGGATGGCGGAGCGCAAAGCTATCCAATCCGTGCTCTCTTGCAGGGCCTTGTGTAGCGCGACGCTGACGTTAAGCTCAGCTTGGCTAAGCAGGCCCTCCGACTCCTTTACGTAGACAAATCCGCGCGAGATGATATCCGGGCCGGCAATAACCTTGCGTGTGCTGCGGTCAATCGTAGCCGCCACAACCATGACGCCGTCGGCCGCGAGTTGCTGTCTGTCGCGCAGCACCACGTTGCCGACATCTCCCACGCCGATGCCATCAACAAGCACAGACCCTGCCGGGACCTTACCGGTGACGCGCGCGGATTCGGCCGTAAATTCCACCACGTCGCCGTTCTCTACGCTGAGGACGGCCGACGCTTCGTAGCCCATCAGTTGTGCTAAGTCCGCAAAGGCGGCCTGATGCCTGTATTCGCCGTGACACGGCACCATAAACTTCGGCCGCGTCATGTTTATAAGGAGCTTGAGCTCTTCGCGGCTGGCGTGGCCCGAGACATGTACGTCGGCAATACCTTGGTAAATGACGCGCGCCCCGGCTTTGGCCAGGCTGTCGATGACTTTGCTCACGAGTTTCTCGTTGCCGGGCACGGGCGTGGACGAGAATATCACTGTATCTCCTGGGACGATGTTAATGCGCGGGTGCGAGCCGCTGGCCATGCGGGTTAGCCCCGACAAAGGTTCGCCTTGGCTACCGGTGGAAACAATCACAATGCGGTCGGCGGCTAAGCTGTCGAGTTCTTCAATCTCAACGTAGGCGGAGTCAGGGTAGGTAAGGTACCCTAGCTCCGTCGCTGTTTCTACGTTGCTAATCATGCTGCGTCCGACGACGGCCACCTTGCGTCTGTAGCGCACGGCTGTGTCAAAGACCTGCTGGACGCGGTGAATGTTACTGGCGAAAGTCGCCACAATTATTCGGCCCTTGGCTTTGCCGAAAATGTCCTCGAAGACTTTGCCGACATCGCGCTCCGATTTCGTGTAGCCCGGACGATGCGCGTTAGTGGAATCGGACAGCATGCCGAGTACGCCTTCATTGCCGAGCTGCGTCAGCGCGAAGTAATCCGTCACTTTGCCGTCCACCGGCGTTTGGTCGAGCTTAAAGTCGCCGGTATGCAGGATTGTCCCCACCGCCGTCTTAATAGCGAGCCCTAAGCTGTCGGGTATGCTGTGGTTGACGTGGAAGCACTGCAGCGTAAAGCCGCCTATCCTTACTACCTCACCCGCCTTGACTTCCTTCAGCACAGCGTCAATGTTGTGCTCGTCAAGTTTCGTCTTTAGGAGGCCAATAGTCAGGCGGGTGCCATACACCGGCACGGGCAGCTGCTTTAAGACATAGGGGAGGGCCCCAATATGGTCCTCATGGCCGTGGGTGAGGAAAATGGCTTTCACCTTCTCTTGGTTTTCCAAAAGGAAGGCGATATTAGGGATAACATAGTCGACGCCAAACATCTCATCTTCGGGGAATTTCAGGCCGGCATCGATAACCACGATTTCATCGCGGTATTGATAGGCGAACATGTTCTTACCTATCTCACCCATACCACCTAGCGGAATTAAGAGCAACTTATCAGACACAGTTTGAACCAACCTTTCTCGGGGGATTACCGTTAACTTACAGCGCAAAAAAACAGGAATTAAGGAGAGATTTGTCGAAAGGGACACAGTGTAGCTCGGTTACACGAAAGGAAAGAGAAAATGCTCGAACTTCGCAAGGTCACCAAGGCTTACCCCAATGGACCGATTGCGCTTAACGACGTCTCCCTGACCGTTTCCCAAGGCGAGTTTGTGTTTGTAGTTGGGCAGAGCGGCGCGGGGAAGACCACACTAACTAAGCTCCTGCTGCGGGAAGAAAAGCCGACACAGGGTCAGATTATCCTCAATGGCAGGGACATCATCAAAATGAGAGCCAGTGAAATCCCGTATCTGCGGCGGTCGATAGGGGTTGTGTTCCAAGACTTTCGCCTCATGCCTAACTGGACGGTGGAAGAAAACGTCGCCTTTGCCATGGTGGTCGTCGAGGCGGCACCCAGGCTCATTCACCGGCGAGTAGCCAAGGTGCTGGAGCTGGTGGGGCTTGCGCATAAGGCCAAGCAGCTGCCCGGCAAGCTGTCGGGCGGAGAGCAACAGCGGGTAGCTCTTGCGCGGGCAATAGCAAACCAGCCGGCCTTCGTTATCGCCGACGAACCTACAGGGAATTTGGACCCCGAAACAGCGTGGGGCATAGTCAAGTTACTCCTGGAGATAAACGCCGCTGGTACAACTATGCTAATGGTAACTCACGCAAAGCAAATTGTCGACTCCCTACGCAAACGAGTTATAGCCCTAGAAGGCGGAAGTGTTGTGCGCGACGAGGAGCGAGGGGTTTATCATGGTTAAACCTCGCACCTTTGGCTACTTCTTTCAATCCGCCGGCAGCAGCCTCGTGCGCAACAGCTGGATGACACTCGCCTCTATCGGTACGGTAGCGGTCGCGCTACTGGTGCTTGGCGTCTTTATGCTTTTGGCGGTGAACATCGGTGCCATGGCCGCGCAGGTAGAGGAGCAAGTGGAACTAACGGCGTACCTAGCCGACTTGAATAGTCAGCAGCGGGCTCAGCTTAAGGACGAGCTTAAAGCCATCCCCCATGTAGCGGAGGTCACATTTGTTTCCCGCGAGGAAGCTTGGAAGAGGCTGCTGGAATGGTACGGTGATGACCGCGATTTCCTTGCGGGGTGGGAGGAAGATAACCCTCTGCGCGAAGCTTTTGCCATACGCGCTGACTCGGCTCTCCGCGTGGGGGAGATTGCAGCGGAGGTCGCCAAACTTAGAGGCGTAGAAGAAGTCATTTACGGGCGCGAGATTGTGGAGCAGCTTCTCTCCATCACCCACGCGGTGCGGCTAGTAGGAATTGGGCTCATGGCAGGACTCGCGCTGGCGGCCACCTTCATTATTGCTAACACCATCAGAATAACGGTGTTCGCGCGGCGCAGGGAGATCAGTATTATGCGTTATGTCGGTGCTACAGCTTGGTTTGTGCGTTGGCCCTTTATCATTGAAGGGCTCGTCCTAGGCATCATTGGCGCGGTATTGGCTTCCTCGGTGTTAGCGTGGGGGTACTATTTTGCCGTGCGCTCTTTAGCCGCCGCCATTCCCTTTTGGCCCTTTGTCGCTCCTTGGCCGCTACTGCAGCAACTTGCGTTGGCATTGCTCGGTCTTGGCGCGCTGCTGGGCGTGGCCGGCAGCGGGATGTCGGTGCGACGCCACTTGGACGTTTAGGAGGTGGGATGATGTTAAGGCGAATACTGGCGGCGCTGGCGATAGCGTTGATACTCCTGCCGCTTAGCGCAGAAGCTAATACTGACCTAGAGGCTCGGCAACGCGAGCGCCGTCTGGTGCAGCAGCGCATGCAGGAGGCCGAACGGCGCGCTGCCGCAGCTGACCGTCAGGCACGCAGCGTCCTCAGTGAGCTGCAGATCATAGAGCGCAACATTGACCGCACAACCCAAGAAATTCGCACTTTGGAGGGCAGACTGCGTACGGCAGAGAGCGAGCTCAGGCGGCTGACACGTGAACTTGATGACGCTACACAACGCTTGAGTCGGCGCAACGCACAGCTTGGCACGCGTCTGCGCGCCCTCCATGAGCGCGGCGCGGTAAGCTATCTAGAAGTGCTGTTTCAAGCCCGCAGCTTCGCCGACTTTATTAACCGCTTTAATCTGCTGCGTATGGTGATAAATCAGGATATCGCAATTTACCACGCTGTGCAAGAGGAACGGACGATTGTTGCGGAGCGGCGAGTCGAGGCGGAGGAGCGGCGCGTGGAAATTTCCTCGCTGCGCACTGAGAAACAAGTACAACAAACCAGCCTGCAAAGTCGCGCCGCCAGTCGCACCTCTATACTTAACAGCTTAAACCAGGACAAGCAGGAAGCCATTCGCGCCTATAACGAGCTCAACCGCCTAGCGGAAGAACTAGACCGCGTCATTAGGGAGCTGGAGGCGCGCAATCGCGGCGTGGGCACAGGCACGTTTACGTGGCCGGTTCCGGGTAGCACCCGCATTACTTCCCCCTTTGGCTGGCGGACACACCCCATTTTCCGCACGCGGGAATTCCACAGCGGTATCGACATCGGAGCCCCGAGCGGTCGGAATATCGTGGCCTCGGACGGAGGCACGGTGCTGTGGGCAGATTGGTTGGGGGGATACGGCAGGACGGTAATTATCAGCCACGGTGCCTTCTCCACGCTCTACGCGCATGCCAGCGCTCTGTTGGTGGAAGAAGGGGATAAGGTCACCAAGGGTCAGGTTATCGCGCGCGTGGGCAGCACCGGTCACAGCACGGGCCCGCACCTGCACTTTGAGGTGCGCAACCAAGCCGGAACCCGACTTAACCCAAGCGAGCGCGTGCGTCCCTAACAACCCCTTTCCAAAAGGGATTCCAAAAGGGACGGTTCTTCCTGTAAATGCCCCATGTCGACACCTTCCTTTATGCGGTCTAATCCACACTAGTGGTATAATAGGCTAGACGGGAGGTGTCCTATTTTTGTTGCCGCTCGATGCTTTAGGCTTGGCCTATTTGCGTGCCCTGCCTCAGTTCCTCGTTACTCCGCTTTTCTATGTAGTGATTGCGCTGATTGTTGCGCAGTACATGCGCGGTGCTCAGCTTGAGCGTAAGCTCTGGGGACGGCCGCGGCTACCCGTGTGGAAGCTACTTGTTTTGTCTTTGGTGTACGGAGTAGTGGGTGGTCTACTCGGCAGCCTGCTCCTCTTGGGCGTCGGTGTCGCGCTGTCGGGAGGATGGATGCTCTATGTGTGGATGGTGGCCCTAGCCTTGGCTTTTGTCTCGCCGAGGCTGATGTGCTTTGCCTATGCCGGAGGGATTGTCGCTATCAGCTCGCTGGTCTTAGGTTGGCCCGCGCTAGATATCCCCGCATTGTTGGCCTTAGTCGCGCTTTTGCACGGGGTTGAGAGCGTATTGATGTACCTTAGTGGGCACATTGGCGCTGTGCCCGTCAGCATTAAGAACTCCTTAGGGGAGATAGTGGGCGGCTTTAGTCTGCAAAAGTTTTGGCCCGTACCTTTGCTGGCGCTGGCAGTCATCCCAGGTCAAGTACCGCCGGGGGTGGAGACCATCCCCATGCCTGAGTGGTGGCCGCTTATTTTGCCTGCGGGTGTTGGGCCGCAGTATAGCTTATGGATGATCCCGGTAGTGGCGGGGCTTGGCTATGGGGAATTGGCCATCACCACGACTCCCAAGCAGCGCGCCCGCCAGTCGGCCGGCAAACTCGCTCTCTTTAGCTTGACGTTGCTCCTCTTGGCGTGGTTGTCGACACGTGTCGAGGTGTTCCTTTATGTCGGCGCGGTTTTCGCCCCGCTTGGCCATGAGCTACTGGTCTGGACTACTAACCGGCGCGAGATGCAAGGCAAGCCTATGCATGGGGGCGCCGTACAGGGGCTACAAATGCTGGACGTTCTGCCCGGCTCACCTGCCGCGCGCGCCGGGTTTAGCCAGGGCGACGTTGTGCTTGCGGCCGAGGGGACAGCCATTGCCACACCGGGGCAATTGGACCTCGTGCTGCAGGGGAGCGACCGCACAGTGCGTGTTGAAACCACGCGCGGGACTCGCTTTCTGCCCGCCGGCATTGGGTTTAAGGAGACAGGGCTTGTCCCCGTGCCTAATGCCGAGACACAAGTCTACTTGGAGTCCCGCTTCGCGAGTCCGCTAGATTGGTTGGCGCGCCTGTGGAGGAGGTAAGCGTGTTTAAGCTGCATTCTGAGTTTCGCCCTACAGGCGATCAGCCGGAAGCCATTGCGGCGCTAAGCGCGAGTATTTCGGCAGGAGCACGCGAACAGACTTTGCTCGGAGTAACCGGCTCCGGCAAAACCTTTACGGTGGCGAACGTCATCGCTAAGACCATGAAGCCCACGCTGGTGCTGGCCCACAACAAGACCCTGGCTGCCCAGCTGTGCGGCGAGTTCAGGCAATTCTTCCCCGAAAATGCAGTGGAGTATTTCGTGAGCTACTACGATTACTACCAGCCAGAAGCTTACATCCCCCGCACAGACACATACATTGAGAAGGATGCCCAAATCAACGAAGAGATAGACAAACTGCGCCACTCCGCGACCACGGCGCTGCTTGAACGGCAGGACGTAATCATTGTGGCGAGTGTGTCCTGTATCTACGGTCTTGGCAACCCACAAGAATATGCGGAAAACTCGCTTTCGCTACGGGTGGGGATGTTGCGCGAACGCGACCTAGTGCTGCGTCGCCTAGTGCAGATGCAGTACAGCAGGAACGACATAGCTTTTGAGCGCGGTACTTTCCGCGTGCGGGGCGACAGTCTGGAGATTATCCCGGTGAATGAATCTGACAAGGCCTTGCGCGTTGAGTTTTTCGGCGACGAAATAGAGCGCATTACGGAGATAGATACGTTAACGGGGGAAGTGAGGGGCAGGCGGCACCACGCGGCCATCTTCCCCGCCTCCCACTTTGTGACGGGGCGCGACAAACTACAGGCCGCAATTTTGCGCATTGAGGCCGAGCTAACGGAGCGGTTAGCGGAGCTGCGCGCGCGGGACAAGCTGTTGGAGGCGCAGCGTTTAGAACAGCGCTGCCGCTATGACCTAGAGATGATGAGAGAAGTTGGCTTCTGCTCGGGGATAGAGAACTATTCGCGCCATCTCGAGGGAAGGGCAGAGGGGACGTCGCCCTACACTTTGCTCGACTACTTCCCTAAGGACTTTTTGCTTGTGGTGGACGAGTCTCACGTCACCATCCCCCAGGTGCGCGGCATGTACGCAGGCGACCGTTCACGTAAAGAAACACTGGTCGAACACGGTTTCCGCCTGCCCTCAGCTATGGACAACCGCCCTTTGACCTTTGCCGAGTTTACCGAGCGTGTGCCTCAGCTGCTCTATGTGTCGGCCACGCCTGCCGCCTATGAGGTGGCTCGCAGTGCGCGCGTAGCGGAGCAAGTCATTCGTCCCACGGGGCTGCTAGACCCAGAGATTGAAGTGAGAGCGACGCGCGGACAGATCGATGACCTATACGGTGAGATAAGGCAACGCGTAGCGAACGGGGATCGCGTACTGGTTACTACTCTCACTAAGCGTATGGCAGAGGACCTTACGGATTATTACAAAGAAATGGGTATTAAGGTGAGGTATTTGCACTCCGACATTGAGACCCTCGAACGCATGGCCATCCTTCGCGACCTGCGCCTAGGCGAATTCGATGTATTGGTGGGGATTAACCTCCTGCGGGAAGGGCTCGACTTGCCCGAGGTCTCGCTGGTAGCTATCCTCGACGCCGACAAAGAGGGATTTCTGCGCTCAACACCTTCACTCATTCAGACTATAGGACGGGCGGCGCGCAATGAGCGCGGCAAGGTGCTCATGTACGCTGACCACATTACCGACTCCATGCGCCGCGCCCTAGACGAGACTAACCGCCGCCGCGAGAAACAAGAAGCGTACAATCAGGCGCACGGTATTACCCCCGTAACCGTAAAGAAGCGGGTACACGACATCATCGAGGCTACTATTGGTGCGGCCCCGGACGTCGCCGCTAAGCTTACCGCCGGGAGCCTCGGCGCTTTGACCGCAAGAGAACGGGGTGAGGTCATCAGCAGACTCGAACGCGAGATGAAGCAGGCCGCTAAAGAACTTAATTTCGAGCACGCGGCGATGCTGCGCGATGTGGTGATTGAATTGAAGGCAGGACGGGACAAGCCTGCGCGGTAAGTGGCTCCGTTTGTGCGAGTAGTACGTCAATTATTGCATTTGTGCCCGCATTTCGCGGAGCAATCAGCGGCACGGCTTGACAGCGCTGAGCATGGAAGACTTCAGAGCGCAATTATGGCCCAAAACTGCTTGCCGCGGGCTCAGGCGCGAAAGGGCAGGGTTTTACCTTAAGCGCAGCAGGTGATAAACTTTTGTCTAGGTTGCTGGTTTCTCGGATTGGCCGGCAACAAAAGGAGTTACGGATATCTATGTGCGTTTGCAAAGAAGTGCTCGGCTCTGCTGCCGCAGAACGAGAGCTAAAGTTCCTTCGCCCTGACAAACCGCGCTTAGTCTTAGGCAACGGTCGCTCGCTCTTGTTTCAGGTGGTGTTTGTCACTGAGAACGGCGGTGGCAGGGAAGTCACCTTGTGTTGCGATTGCTGTCATTCCAAGTGGGTGGCGAAAATTAACGGCCGCTACGAGGTTACGGCTCTGCAATAAGACAAACGCAGTTGAACAAAACAGCCGCTATCGCGGCTGTTTTTTTGCATTGGTGCGCTCGGCATGGGTCTAAGGGGCTACAAAAGAGAGCCATATGCCGGTCTTGTCGTCGCTGGCTTTAACCCGCGGGAAACGTAAGCAGGAACTGTCAGCTTGCTCTTGCTCTTGCAGCCACTGCGCATAGTTGGCTAGTCCCATGCGCTGCACATGGGCGACCACTTCAAGTGCCCCTAGCCCGTCCTCGTTTTCAGTTCCGGGGAAAGCTAGGCCGTCGGTCATTAGGAGCAGCGACGGAGCTTGTTTCATTTGTATGCGCCGAGAGTAAATAAAGCTCTCGGCTTCTCGTTGACCGTTTAGTACACCGTAGCCGCCTAGCGTGTTTGCCAGGTGTCGGTTTTTCAATAGTCCCTCGCGAATGAAGGCATGGCGTTCGCTAGCACATGTGAATCTACGCTCGTTAGCTTCGCGGCATCGCTGTCGCGTGATACGGCTGACGCCTGCCAATTGGTTGGGAGTGGCGAGGGTGGCGCTGCCATCGGCCTGTACCACTGCTAACACTGCGTCGCCAATCTGTGCCACTTCTAGGTAGTCCGCGTGCAAGCGCACTGCCGCGACGCAGGCACCCCACCGCTCTTCAGGACGGGATACATCTATGCCGGCAGAGTTCATGGCTCTCTGCAATTCGTCGTTCGCTTCCTTGAGCAAAGCAGCAAGGGGCAGGGGGCCATGGGCTCCCTGCCTTATGTTGCCTCCTAGGACGTCGGTGACAATGCGGGCGGCCAACTCGCCACCACTCTCGCCGTTATGGCCGCAGTAAGGGACAAGTGAGGTGGCCCCGTCTACCACGGCGTAGAGTCCTTGCTGGTCATCTAGCAAGTAGGCATCTTCGTTTCTAGGTGAGCTGCCTCGCAGGTGTACGACAGAGCGGCTCACTAGCGGCGGATAAACCAAGCATCAAGCTCCTCGGCGCCAATGGGGGACCACACTATTCCGCCTATCCTGTTAGACACAGCCGAAACAGCACTGCGCTGGAACAGCCATATCCAAGGCACTTCCCGATTCAGAATGACATCGAGTTCGTGGTAGATGCGGCGCCGTTCCGCGACGTCAACCGTAGCCAGAGCAGCTTCGGACAGCCTGTCTACCTCGGCATTGCGGAACAAGGCGCGGTTAAAACCAGGTACATGCCCCTGTGCGTTGCGCTCAGCCTGCGAAGAATGGAAGAAGCGGAGTACATCCGGGTCGGGCCCGGGAGCCCAGCCGGTAATCATCATGTCGAACTGGGTGCGTCGCGAGCGCTCGCCTAGGACCGCCCACTCAATCGTCTCGCCAATCGCTTCGGCGCCCACCAACCTCCAGTAACTGATGAGCATAGTCATTACATCCATACGCGAGACATGGCCGGACTGCACGATTATACCGAAGCTCAGGCGCTGGCCGTCTTTCATGCGGACGCCGTCCCGGCTTCCCGCAGGCACTCGCCAACCGGCAGCATCAAGCATTTGCCTCGCCCTTACTACGCTGTGCGTGTAGGGATCTAAACCCGTAGCGCCGTGTGCCCACGAGGTGGATATTTGTGCGCTGTGCACAACGCGCCCGAATCCGTTCAACACCGTATTGACCATGGCCTGTCGGTCGATGGCCGTAACTAGTGCTTGGCGCACCGCGCGGTCTCGCAGGATTGGGTGCTCGAGGTTGACGGTAACGGAGTCAAAACCGTGCACCATTATTTCTCTGAACTGCGCGCGCTCTGCGTGGGTACGCCTTACGATCTCGATGGCGTCCGGCGAAATTGAAGCCAAGAAGTCTATGTCGCCAACCTCCCAAGCGGCTTGGCGCACGGCGTCATCTTGGAAAGTGCGCACCACTACTCGCTCTATGTAGGGGCGCGGATACTGGAAGAACTGAGGGTTGCGAACTAGTTCAACGAATTGGCCGGTCACCCAGCGCACAAAGCGGTACGGCCCGTTGCCGAGGGGACTCCGGCTGAAGGCATGGCCGCGCAGTTCGCGTACCGGGACGTTGCCAAGCAGGTGGTGAGGCAAAAGCCCCAAATTGATACGGAAGAGGAAGCTCGCGTCTACTTGCCGCATGCGGAAATCCACGGTGTGGTCGTTCACCACGACGATTTCCTGCACATGCTGCACTACGGCGCGGCGCGGGCCGTCGTAATCGGCGTGGGCGATGGTATCAAAGGTGAACTTGACGTCACGGGCGGTGACGCGCACGTCATCCTGCCATCGAGCCCGCGGGTTTAGCCAAAAACGCCACGTGAGGCTAGCTTGGTCCCACTGCCAACGGTCGGCGATGGCGTTCATCGGCAGGCTGTCGACGTTCATGCGCACCAGCCCCCAGTTTGTACGGCTGTGGATAAAGGCTGAGCCCGTGTCGGTCGACATAATTGGGTTTAGGATGATGGGGTCGGCCGTAGCACCAAAGGTAATGGTGCCGCCCATCGGCGGTGTGACGTACGGAGTGTGGTTAATGCCAATGGTAACCTTGCCGTCCCAAGTAACTTCGGCTCCGAGCGCTTCCGCGACAAAGCGCAGCGGCACCAAAGTGCGCCCGGTTACAATTCTGGGCGCGACATCTAGCGTGCGCGAGGGTCCGTTGACCCAGGCCGTACGGCTGCCGATTGCTAGGACTATCGCCGACTCCCGGCGATAGGCGGTAACTGTCTGCGTAACCTCATCCCAATCTACCGTCGCCCCTAAGGCCTCGAAGATAGCTCGCATCGGCACAAGTGCCCGGCCTTGCTCAATAACGGGGGGCACATCAAGTTGCAGTGGCGCATTGTTGATGAGCACGCGCCAAGGGGTTGCCGCCTGTGCAGTGAAGTCGACAGCCGCCATCGTCGCTACCAATGCGACGATGAGGGTGGTGGCCAGCAGCCTCATTTTCACGATTAACACGCTCCTTTTAGTTTTTGTTATGATAGAGTCAAGTCTAGCATGCGACTGGGAGGGCTATTAGGATGGAATGGCTCCCGCTTCACGTACTCAGTTTGATGAGTGGTACTTCAGCCGATGGTGTGGATGCAGTCCTGGCGAACTTTTTTGTCGAAGCGGGTCAGCTAAAGTGGTCGGTGGCGGCACGTTCGCGCTTGGATTATCCTCCCGCGCTTAGGGAGCGTTTGTTGCGTGCCATGCGGCCTACATCTGGTAGCGTCGCGCTCATTACCGAACTTCACGCAGAGATTGGACAGGTGTATGCGGCCTTAGCCGGCAAGGTGTGCGACGCTTTCCCCGTTGACTTAGTGTCGTTGTCGGGGCAAACAATCTTCCACATCCCACGCATTGACCAAGAGCAGGGCTTTGCTGTGAAAAGCACATTGCAGCTCGGCGAGGCTGCTTGGGTGCTTGAGAGGTGCCGTGTGCCGGTCATTTGCGATTTTCGTCAATCCGACTTGGCTGCGGGTGGTGAGGGGGCCCCTCTGGTTGCTTTTGGGGACTTGCACCTTTACCACAAACCGACTTGGGCGAGGGCCATCCACAACATCGGTGGCATCTCTAACGTAACTTACCTACCAACGGACGGCGATAGTAGCCGAGTGCTGGCGTTTGACACCGGGCCTGGGAACTGCCTGTTAGATGAAGCTGCACAGCGATTCTTTGGCCTGGCCTTTGATTGCGACGGCGCATTGGCAGCGTGCGGAACGATCAACACAGCTCTTCTTTCCACCTGGCTTCAACACCCCTATTTGCAGCTACCACCTCCTAAGTCCACTGGTCGCGAGATCTTTTGCTTAGAACAGATATTGCGACTAGCCCCGTCCGTCGACTGCGCCAACTATGACCTGATGGCTACGTTGACAGCTTTTACAGCCGCGAGCATCGCCGCGAGCTACCGGGAGTATATTTTGCCGTACGGGCTCGACGAGGTGCTAGTTGCCGGCGGCGGTGCCTATAACCTTACGCTTATGCAAGCGCTGCGCCAGTGCATGCCTGTGCCTGTGTGCACATTCGAGGAGAGAGGGATGATTGCTCGCGACCGAGAGGCGTTAGCCTTTGGGGTTATGGCCTATTACGCTTTTCATGGGAGAGAAAATACTTTGCCCTCTGTCACAGGAGCCGCACACCCCGTGGTTGCCGGTAAGATGTTACTGCCCACACCGGGAAGGGGGAGCGGTACAACTTGCTCCCGGCAGTCGTATCGGCAGTTTACCGACCGCCTCCTGTTGCCCTGAAAGTAGGTTGGCGAGAGCGGCAAGTGCTTGAGGGTCGGTGCTATAAGTGCAGATACGTGTGGTGTGCAGAGGTGCTGCCACTAGGTCGTAGGGCGTGCCCAGGGCCACGACGATAGTTCGCACCGAGCGACGGGCGACTTGCTCCACATTAGCGGCCTGGATCTCGTCTGTTGCCAGACCGCGCACCAGCACCACGGCGGGGTGTTCTTTGTTTCCGGGAGAGCTACGGCTGTTCATTTGCAGGAGCCGTACCAAATTCTCACGCGCGTTGTTTAGTACACCGTCGTCCCGCGCCGCGATAATCTCCGCCCCTAGGCAGTCGGCCAGAGGCAGGATAGATTGGCTGTCACCTACCACCGTAACCGACGCTCCGTACGCCGTCCGCCTAAGTGCGGCGAAGGCAGCCCTTTCCGCGGCAGTGAGGGGATGCGGTGGGCGTGCGCACCACCTTGCCTTAGCCTCTGCAATGCGGCGGAGGGCTTCGTCAATACGGCTCATGGGCAGCTCACCCGAGTCTAGGGCCTCGCAAATCGCCATGTGTGTCGCTTGCTGCACTGCCTCGCTGTGCGAGATTAACACCATGTCCGCACCGGCCCTTAGCGCTTCGACCGCGCCCTTAGCAGTGCCGGTGCCCTTAGCTATAGCCGACATTTCCAGACAATCCGTGAACACCAAGCCGTCAAATTGCAGTCTGTGGCGTAGAACCCCCTGGATAATCGCTGTCGAAAGCGTGGCAGGCTTATCTGGATCTAGCGAGGGGTAGACAACATGCGCAGTCATTAGTCCCGCTATGCCCCGGGCCACGCTGCGGCGGAAGGGCTCTAGCTCTACTTGGGCCAGCACAGCTGCATCGCGATCCACCCGTGGCAGCACCGCGTGCGAGTCTTCCCCAGTGTGGCCGTGGCCGGGGAAGTGCTTGCCTACGGCCATAATCCCTGCTTCCTCTAACCCTATCCCTGCTGCCTGCCCGAGAGTGCCGACCCACTGCGGGTCATCACCAAATGACCGCACCCCAATGACCGGGTTTTCGGGGGCGTCGTTAACATCTAGCACTGGCGCAAAGTTGACATTGATGCCTGCAGAGGCGAGCTCTCTGCCTAGAGCATAATAGACGCGCCGCGTGAAGTCTGTGTCGCCTAGGCCTAAACTCGCGGCCGCTATGGCCATGGCAGGGGGCCAGCGCGGAACGTCTTTGCTTAGACGCGAAACCGGCCCGCCTTCCTGGTCTACGGCGATAAAGAGCGGCCACCGCGCAGAGGACGCCTGCGCTAGGCTTTGCAGTTCTGCCGAAATAGCGCGTACTTCCTCGATTGTGCCGAGGTTACGGCTAAAGTAGATGATGCCGCCCACCCCGAGCCCTAGCACTGCTTCTCTGGCCGCTCTGGGGTCAGTCGAGGGGAACCCGCACATCATCACTTGTCCTGCCTTTTCAGCGAGAGACATACGCGCGGGGTCGAGGTCACGCATACCCTGTCACCACCGCATTAGCGAAGCGCGCCCGCAGGGAGTAGATGTCGGTGCTGTCTCGGCCGGCGTGCACGCGATTGGTTAGAAGGACAATGCAGAGGTGGTGTGCGGGCGCACACCATAAACTAGTTCCCGTGAACCCCGTGTGGCCAAACGCGCCAAGTGACAGAAAGTCGCCCCCCGAGCAATGTGTGCTCGATGGCAGTAACCAACCTAAACCGCGCGGCTCTCTACCGCTTACATGCGTGGTCGTAGCCAAGGCCACGCTTTGCGGCGACAGGACTCTCTCCCCTTGATACATACCTTTATTCAGCCACATGGCCGCATAGGTAGCAATATCCGTAGCCGTACTAAACAACCCGGCGTGCCCTGCCACACCCCCGAGGGCATGGGCATTTTCGTCGTGCACCTCCCCCCACATGAACTTACCGTAGTCCCCGCGGTACTCCGTCGCTGCTATGCGATGTTTCTTGTCCTGGGAAGGCAAGAAACACGTGTCGTCCATGCCCAGCGGCAGATAGACATGCGCGCGGGCAAAGTCAGCTAGGGTCATGCCGCTGACCGCGCGCACCACCTCGCCGAGCATCATGTACCCGAGGTCGCTGTAGAGCGCCTCCTGCCCCAGACGATTCGGTTCGTCTAGAGGCAGGTCACAAATGTAGTCGATCATTCCTGTCGCCGAGAGATTCAGCTGCCAGAGGTGCAAGTGCGCGGGCAAACCTGAAGTGTGTGTCAGCAGGTGTCGCAATGTCACTTTCTCCTTGCCAGCCCGACCAAAACCCGGCACAAAGTGCGCCAACGGGTCGTCAAGTCGTACCAGACCGCGCTCCACCAAAAGTAGAACTGCAGGCAGAGTAGCCATAACTTTAGTGAGCGACGCTACATCGAAGATGGTTTGCGACTGCATCGGTAAGCGCTCGGGGGCCCTTGCCGCTAAGCCAAAGGCGCGTAGGCCCACTATGTGGCCGCGACGTACCACAGCGGCCACAGCCCCGGGGATGCTACCCTCACCGTCTCCGACTGCCCGCTCCACAACCGCGAAAGCTGCTTCTAGGGGTATGGGCGAGGCTTTGCGCGTCTGTGCTGCCAGCGGCTGTCCGCAGGCGAGCGAGACAGCTTTCCTAATCGAGCCGTCAGCTCCCTGCAGCGTTGCACGCGCCGTTTCAGGGCTTTGCCCCGCTAGGATCGAAACAAGGGCTGTGTCCAGTTCGCCGGCGCAAGCGGCAAGTTGTTGCTTTGCTGTCTCCTCGGTAACGGCGGCTGCGGCGGAGAGTATATCGACTGCGCGCCGATTGAGCTTAGTGTTATGCGAATTAGCACCCGCCATCAAATTCGAGTAAGTTCGCCCCAGGGCAATCATGGCCGCAGTGGAAATCATGTTAAGAACCATCTTTTGCGCCGTGCCATTTTTGAGCCTAGTGGAGCCTGCCACTGCCTCCGGCCCTACGTCAAAGCATATGGCCACATCGGCTAGCGTTACTAAGCTACCCGGCGCGCCCACCAAAGCTACCGTCTTCGCGCCCAGTGCGCGAGCCTCAGCCAACGCACCCGCGACAAAGGGCGTCTGTCCCGAGGCCGCAATCCCGATAACGGTGTCATTAGATCCTATGTTCTGCTCTCGCACTGCCGTAACGCCAGCCGTTTGGTCGTCCTCGGCCTTCTCGTCAGCCACCAACATGGTCTCCTGGCCGCCGGAGATAAGCACGACAAAGCGTTTGCCCAACGCGCCAAACGTAGGCGGAAGTTCGCTGGCATCAAGCACAGCCAGCCTCCCGCTGCTGCCTGCACCCGCGTAGTAGACCCGGCCGCCCGCTGACAACGAGGCTACAACCAGCTCCGTAGCCTGCCTGATGGCCGGCAGAACCGCACCCACCGCGGCGGGCACCTGACAGTCCTCCTCGTTTATCGCGTCCAACACCTGGCCTATCGACCATGCGTCGATGTCAACCGTGCGCGGGTTGGCCCGCTCCGTGCGTGGCTTAAGCATAGCTCGCGTCCCCCTCCGTAAGATGTTTCATGAGAACAGCAATAGTGAAGGTCTCGCAATCTCCGCCGTTGGTGTTCACATTGCCACTTCGATCACAAATCTGTAGCGGTCCGCCCGATAAAGTGACCGCACATGTTCAAGCGGGACATCCGTTATGTCTAGGGTAGTACGTTCACGCGCTAGGAGAGGAGATCCGCTCGCAATGCCGAGCAGCTCCGCCTCGCGGCTTAAAGCAGAGCGCGCCTCTAGCGTTTCTATGGCGCGAGCAAAATTAACGTTATAGTGGCGACGCAGCGTGTCATAAAGCGAGGCGCGCGCAAAGTCAAACCCCTCCGTCAAGAAGTCGGGGAAACGGCGGCAGGGGAGGTGCGACACCTCAAGTGCCATGGGCGTGCCATCAGCTAAACGTAGCCTCTCCAGCACGATGACCTCTTCACCGGCGGCGAGCCCAAGCGCCTGTGCTACCCGCTGCTCGGCCGCTTGTATGCCGAGAGATAACACAACCGTACTGGGGGTTAGTCCACGCCTCTGCATGTCCTCGGTGAAGCTCGTCAGTTTCGCCAACCCGTGCTCTAATTTAGGCGTAGCGACAAAAGTCCCTAGCCCGCGCCTACGAGTAAGAACGCCTTCGTTTGCGAGTGCCGTAAGTGCTTGACGCACCGTTAGCCGATTAATCATGGCCCATTCGGCGATTTGTCTTTCGGAGGGCAGCCTATCACCATAGGCGAGCTGTCCGGTTTCGATCAGGCGCTTGATTTTTGTCTGCAGTTGAAAGTACAGCGGCACAGGCGAGTCTGCCTGCAAAGTCATGTCGCCCAAAAAACCTGTCGTCACTTCCTCACCTTCCATCAGTTAAAGCTAGGCGTTGTCTGTAGAGCAAGGCGGTGTTATTATACTGGTATAGACCTCTAGTCCAATAATTCGCGCTATGTCGGCTTTCTCCTGCTTGCCGACGAAGCGAAACGTAAGATTCTTCTGCCACGTGACACAAACGCCCCAAGAATAAGCACATCAAGCCGAGGAGTGAGCGCATGAAAGCTAGCGTGACAGGAGGTGAACCAATGCGCATAGTTGTGGTTTCTTCACACAGCGAAGTGAGCGTATTCGCGGCGCGGCTGATTGGCTTGGCACTGCGGGAGAAGCCCGCCTGTGCCTTGGGGCTGGCGGCGGGGGAGACCCCTCGCCTGATGTATGCTGAACTGGTGCGCATGCACCGGGAGTCAGGACTAAGTTTCGCGCAGGCTTCGGCCTTTGCCCTAGATGAATACCTTGGGCTTGCGCCGGATAACCCTGCGAGCTTCAGTTTCTATTTGCGTCGGCATCTATTGGGGCAGGTGGACTTTGCCCCGCGCAATATCCATCTCATCGACGCCCTCGCTCCTGACGTCAGCGCCGAGTGCGCGCGCTACGAGCGGCACATCGGCGCGTGCGGCGGCATAGACCTGCAGGTGCTTGGACTAGGGCAGAACGGGCATATCGGCTTTAACGAGCCCGGCACGAACTTTATGCAAGGTGTACACCACGTAGGTCTTACCCAAGCAACGATTGCAGCGAATGCGCGCCACTTTGCTGACCCCTTGCAAGTGCCGCGCTCCGCCATCAGCCTCGGCAT
>CAYGHR010000012.1:0-6749 GCA_964349715.1 uncultured Peptococcaceae bacterium | reverse complement strand
GCCCTTCTTGTCCAAAATTCGCTGGGGGAGGTGTTGTCTTTGGCGCGATGTTAGCTACCCTTTCTTCCATTATTTTGTGCGCCACATCAGCCTTCTTGGGTAGTTTACGACCTAGTTTTAGGCCTGCAGCTGGCGGCCGAGGACCGGCGGCTAACCCAGCGCTCCACGAATGTATGTTTGCCTACCCCTTCTTATGTTATAATGCTAAGGGATACGCCCACAGGGGAGGCAGCGAGGCTAGGTGCAGAAGTATATATCAGTGCGCGGTGCGCGGCAGCATAACTTAAAAAACATTGACGTAGATATCCCGCGCGACCAACTTGTCGTTATTACAGGGCTTAGCGGCTCAGGCAAATCGTCGCTGGCCTTCGATACCATCTACGCAGAGGGGCAGCGGCGCTACGTGGAGTCGCTGTCGGCTTACGCGCGCCAGTTTCTCGGGCGCATGGACAAGCCCGATGTCGACTACATCGAAGGGCTATCGCCGGCTATTTCTATTGACCAGAAAACCACCAGCCGCAACCCACGCTCCACCGTAGGCACAGTTACCGAGGTTTACGACTACCTGCGCCTCTTGTTTGCGCGCGTGGGGAGGCCGTACTGCCCGCACTGCCGCATACCCATTGCTCAGCAGACTGTCGACCAAATCGTAGACCAGGTGCTGCAGCTACCTGAAGGCACGCGGATTATGGTGTTAGCTCCTGTCATCAGGGGGAAAAAGGGCGAACACGTCAAAACGCTCGAGGAGTTAAGCCGTGCGGGCTATGTGCGTGCGCGCGTAGATGGCGAACTTAGAGAGCTTGGAGACGGGCTAGAGCTCGAGAAAACAAAAGCCCACAATATCGAGGTAGTGGTGGACAGGCTTGTCCTGCGCGGGGATATCGGCTCGCGCTTAGCGGACTCCCTAGAGACGGCTACAACTCTCTCCGGCGGCCTAGTCATTATCGCGCCTGTAGGCGGGGAGGATACCCTCTTTAGTCTCAGCCTGGCCTGTACGGAATGCGGCTTTAGCTTTGGCGAGATATCGCCGCGCTTGTTTTCGTTTAACTCGCCTTTTGGTGCCTGCCCTACGTGCGGTGGCCTCGGGTCTCAACTCGAAGTAGACGAAGCACTTGTCATCCCCGATTGGCGCAAGTCACTTAACGACGGCGCCGTCGCTCCTTGGGCAAGTAGCAGCAGTAATTACTACCCCCAGCTTTACGCGGCCTTAAGCAAGAACTTTGGCCTCGACCCGGACTTGCCACTGGACGAATTGCCGCGCGAGAAGATAGACGTCTTGCTAAACGGCGACGCCAACAAGAAGATTACGCTTGTCTACGACACCGGCAACGGGCGCGCACATACCTACCACACGCATTTTAAGGGCGTCGTGGCTATGATTAATCGCAACTACAAAGAAACCACTTCGGATTACATCCGCGAGGAGCTTGAGAACTACATGAGTTCTCGGGCCTGTCCCGCCTGCAGTGGCGCGCGTCTTAAACCGGAGGCCCTGTCAGTCCTGTTAGGGGAGCGCAATGTGGCGGGAGTAACGTCGCTTAACATTCGGGAAGCGCTGCACTTCATCGAGTCGCTGGTTCTAAGTGAGAAAGAGCAGCTTATCGCCAAGCAGATCCAAAAAGAAATTACAGCCCGGTTAAACTTCCTTATTAATGTCGGGCTCGATTACCTGACGCTCTCGCGCAAGGCGGGTACGCTGTCAGGCGGCGAAGCGCAGCGCATACGCCTAGCCACACAGATTGGCTCGAGCCTGATGGGAGTTGTCTACATTTTGGACGAGCCAAGCATCGGCTTACACCAACGCGACAACGCGCGCCTTATTACTACACTCAAGCATTTGCGCGACTTAGGCAACACCGTTTTGGTGGTAGAACACGACGAAGAGACCATGCGCCAGGCAGACTACATCATAGACATTGGTCCGGGGGCAGGGGAGCACGGCGGGCGCATTATCGCCGAAGGTACGCTAGATGACATCAGCCATCATCCCGGTTCCATTACCGGCGATTACTTAAGTGGGCGCCTAGGTGTTCCGGTGCCGACGCGCCGCCGCGACCCTAACTGCAAGTGGCTGGAGCTAATAGGAGCAACAGAAAACAACCTGCACGACCTCACCGTGCGCATCCCGCTCGGCGTGTTTGTGTGCGTCACCGGCGTTTCCGGCTCGGGTAAGAGCACGCTGGTCAACGAGATTCTCTACAAGCGCCTCGCGCAGGAGATACACGGCGCTAAGGCGAGGCCGGGAGCGCACCGCGAGCTATCGGGTCTAGAGCACATAGACAAGATTATCGAGATAGACCAGTCGCCTATCGGACGTACGCCGCGCTCTAACCCCGCCACCTACACCAGCACCTTCGAGCTGATTCGCCAGTTGTTTACGCAGACGCAGGAAGCCAAAATCCGCGGCTACAAACCGGGGCGCTTTAGCTTTAACACCAAGGGCGGGCGCTGCGAGGCCTGCAAGGGCGACGGCATTATCCGCATTGAGATGCATTTCTTGCCCGATGTTTATGTCCCCTGCGAGGTGTGTAAGGGCCAGCGCTACAACCGCGAGACCCTTGAAGTCCGCTTCAAAGGGCAAAATATCGCCGAGGTGCTAAATATGACGGTGGAGCACGCGCTCGGCTTCTTTGCCAATGTTCCTCGCATCGAGCGCAAGCTCCAGACCCTATCTGACGTCGGCCTTGGCTATATCCGCTTGGGCCAACCGGCAACTACCCTCTCCGGCGGCGAGGCCCAGCGCGTAAAGCTAGCCACCGAGCTGTCGCGGCGGAGTACCGGCAAGACGCTATACATTCTCGATGAACCGACCACGGGTTTGCACATCGCCGATATCCACCGACTGCTCGGCGTGCTCAACCGCTTGGTGGAGGCGGGCGACACGGTACTGGTTATCGAGCACAATCTAGATGTGATTAAGACCGCCGACTATGTCATTGACCTAGGACCGGAGGGCGGCAACCAGGGCGGCAGGGTGATTGCGCTGGGTACGCCCGAGGACATCGCCGCCACACCGGGCAGTTACACCGGTCAGTTTCTCGCTCGCGTACTATAGAGACAGGCTCGACAGGAGCAATGCCTGTCCCCACACAGACATGGCGCTAGGGGGTGCGATGTATCGACAAGCTGCAGTTTGTGCCTGAGCTGCCTGGTGTCTACCAGTTAAAGGACGCGCGGGGTGTGGTTATCTACGTAGGCAAGGCCAAGTCGCTAAGGCCTAGGTTGCGCTCATACTTCCAGACCGGAGCTTTGCAGGGAGCGAAGGTGCGGGCGATGATGGAGAAGGTGCGCGACTTCGAGTACATCATCACCGACACGGAGCGCGAGGCCTTGGTACTCGAGAGCAACATGATTAAGGAGCTACGCCCGCACTACAATATCCGCATCAAGGACGACAAGCACTACCCCTACTTGCGCCTAACCGTGCAGGAAGATTACCCGCGCCTTAGCGTAGTGCGGCGTGTGGAGAAGGACGGCGCGCGCTACTTTGGGCCTTATCCCCACAGCGGCGTCATACGCGATCTACAGAAGCTGCTTAAGCGCATCTTTCCCATGCGCACCTGCAATCGGGAGGTGGCTTTTGGCGTGGCGGTAGGGCGACCGTGCCTGCACTTTCACCTCAAGCAGTGCCTAGGCCCCTGTCTGGGGACAGTGAGCACTAGCGAGTACGGGCACGCCGTAAGACAGCTCGAGCTTCTGCTTGACGGCAAACACGATGCGCTGCTCTTTAACCTCAAGCAGCAGATGTCTGACGAGGCGCAGGCGCTCAATTTTGAGCGGGCCGCGTTCTTGCGGGATCAAGTTAGAGCTATAGAAGCCATCGTGGAGCGTCAAAAATTTGATGCGGCAGAGCTCCTAGACCGCGATGTGATAGGACTGGCGCAGAGCCTAGACGAAGCCTGTGTGGCTCTGTTCCATATGCGCGAAGGGAAAGTGGTCAGCCGCCAGGCCGTTTTCTTAACCGGCACTGCCGACCAAAGCAGAGGCGAGATTCTGTCAGCTTTCCTAGTGCAGTTCTACACCTTTGGCCCTTCCGTCCCACGCGAGATACTTCTTGACGATACGCCCGCGGATGGAGAGGACTTGGAGCAGATTCTTGCCCGCCGCCGCGGCAGCAAAGTAATGCTGCAGGTGCCTAAACGCGGGGCTAAGAAGGCCCTGACCGCTTTGGCTTCACGCAACGCCCTGCAGGTACTAGAGGAGCGCTGGCGCCAGGTTAACGGGAAGAACGAACTTGCCCGGCGTGGTCTGATTGAGCTTGCGCATCACCTAAAGCTGCCATCCCCGCCTGAGCGCGTGGAATGCTACGACATCTCTAACATGCAGGGGGTGTTGTCGGTCGGCTCGATGGTGGTGTTTAGCGCCGGCCTTGCGGCCAAAGCGGAGTACCGCCGATTTCGCATTAAGTGGGTGGAAGGAGCGAACGATGTCGCCTCTCTACACGAGGTGCTGACGCGTCGCCTGGCGGCTCACCGTGCGGGGGACGCTAAGTTCTCGACCTTACCTGACCTGATTATAGTGGATGGCGGTAGGGGGCAACTAAACGCCGCCCTAGACGCGCTTAGGCAAGAGGGGTACGAGCAACTAAGCGCGGTGTCGCTGGCCAAGCAGGAGGAGCTTATCTTCCTGCCACACAGCGCTCACCCTTTGGCGCTGCCGCGCGATTCCCAGGCGCGTTACCTAGTGCAGCGCATTCGCGATGAGGCTCACCGCTTTGCCATCAGCTTTCACCGGCAGCTGCGGCATAAGACTGCGCGCGCCTCACAGATTGAGGAGTGTCCCGGTATCGGCCCCGCTAGGCGGCAGGCGCTCTTAAAACACTTCGGCGGGGTCGAGAAGATCCGACAGGCAAAAGTTGCGGAACTTGCCGCCGTCAAGGGGATGACGCAGGCTACCGCCGAGAGGCTCGCCGCGTTCTTACGCTCCCAAACGTAATACTTTCTTCCGTCGCGGGAGCAGGAAGAACGGAGATGGCGTCGAAATATGTCGTTAGGGCTGGCAGACCATTTTGTCGGGGATGGTCTTTTTTTGCCCCCTGGATTACTCGAGATCAAGGAGGCGAGGCTCATGACGACAGGCCGCATCGCTTTGCACAGGGCTGGCGCACGCAGGGGGTTTAGCGTCATTTTTGACGAGCTGTGGGCGACATATTTGCCACACATAGGTCCGCAAGCGGCTCTCTTGTATTGCTTCCTGCACTATTTGTCTGGCGGCGAGATACCTAACCCTTGCTCCACTGAATGGGGCGACCAAGTGTGCCGGCCGCTCGGCATGTCGGTGGCGGACAGCCACCAAGCTTGGGCGAGGCTACAGGAGCTGTGCCTGCTCGTCCCTACAGCGGAGGGGTATGCCCTCTACGACCCCACCCCGACGCCGCAGGTTAAGCCGGAAGCTGAGCGCACGTTGCTACTTGAGCTGGAGAAATTGTTTGGTCGGCCACTCAGCATGACAGAGATTACATTAGCCCAAGAGTTTGAGCGCAGCTACGGGTGCGAGCTGGTTTTGGCAGCGGCAGCGGTTGCTGTCGAGGTGCAGGCTAGAAGTATGCCTTACATTCGCCAAGTATTGCTTAATTGGCAAGCCAAGGGTATCAGCACTGTGGAACAGGCGACAGAGGATGTCGCGGAGTTTCGGCGCGGTAAGGCCCGCCGCAATGCCCGCCGCGGTGGGCAGACTAAGCGGGGTGCCCCCCTGGCGCCGGCCTCGACACCGGCCGCAACTTCTGTTACCTATGATGAATCAGAGATAATTCTACGCCGCATCAAGCGGACCGAGGCCGAAGAGAGGATGGGCGGGGTTGGCTACTAAGAACGGGGGCTTAGGGCGAGTGTGGGAGGCTGTGTCAAGGCGCGAGGCGGTGCTTAACGCGCACCCTCATTTGGGACAGCTGGAAAAGGGTGTGGCGGAAGCGGTTAGACGTTTTGCTGCCGGCCAATGCGACCACAGTGCTGTCCGCGCGGCTATGGAAGTTCGGCGAGCCTATTTGGAGGGGCACGGCATACCGCTTTCGTATGCGGAGCCGCAGTGGGCCTGCGCGACTTGCCAGGATGAAGGCTATGTTCGCGGGGGGCCGTGTGTTTGCCGGCAACAGGCCGAGCTGGACCGCATAGTAGCAGGCTCTAACCTTCCCGTTAAACTCAGGCAGCAGACCTTTGACAAGTTCGAGCTCAGGTGGTATTCGACAACGAAGAAATCCCCGCAAGGGGTCACGGAGCGCGCAAGCGCCCGCGACGCCCTGCGGAGCTGTCAGGCCTTCGTCGCGCGTGTGCTTGAGGGGCGTACCGACAAGGGCTTGTTTGTTTCCGGCGGTGTTGGCTTAGGGAAGACTTTCCTGCTTAGCGCCATCTGCAACAGCCTGACTGAAGCGCGTGTCCCGACGCTGTATGTGGTGTTTAGTGACTTGATTGGGGCGATTCGTGACTCCTTCAATCCGGAAAGTACCCAATCCGAGAGCCGCATTATGAACGCGACTAAGGAGGCGCGCGTGCTGATATTAGACGACTTAGGGGCGGAGCACGTCACGGACTTTGTAACTAACCGCCTATTTGACATCATCAATTTTCGCTGTAACCACGGCCTACCGCTAGTGGTGTCTTCTAATCTCGGCGCGACGCAGATTGCCGAGCTGTACGGCCCGCGCATTGCTTCGCGATTGATGGAGATGTGTGAGCCGGTGACTCTCGTGGGTGAAGACATCCGGTGGCAAAAGCAGAGGCAGTAGGTCAGGGGGGTAGGGAATAGGGAATAGG
>CAYGHR010000011.1:17900-28146 GCA_964349715.1 uncultured Peptococcaceae bacterium | reverse complement strand
AGGGCGGGTAGTTGCCTGTGCATAAGCTGTGGCAGAACACTAAGTCGCTTACATATCTTTCGCTTCTCACCGTTTTCGTGAGCAACTTTAGTTTCTTTCCCTTTGGCACCGGGTTTAGGTTTAGTCTGGCGGTTAGCGTATTCTGCTTCTATTTGCTGGTACATGAGCGGCTGAACCGCCCGGTGGCGGGGCTAACCACAGGGCTATCGGTTACTGTCTTTCGCGCCGGAGCCGGCTTCTTGTTGGCGGACGTGCCGTTTCTGCAGGGGCTAAATCAGCATTATCCGGCTGGAGTGTTCTATCTCTTGCTGGGCGTGGGGTTGGCCCTGTGGCGTCAGGGGCTTGACAGCGGGGGGCTTGACATTGTCTGGGGGCTGGCCTTTCTGGACATGGGTGCTAACATCGGCGAGCTCTTGGTGCGCGGAGACTTCGTTGACCGCGACGTTTTGCCCATGCTCTACCTGCTTGGGTTAGTAGCCATGGTTAGGGGAGCCTTGACAGGGCTCGCCTACACGGCTTGGCAGCAGCGGGAGGTAATCATCCAACAGGAGCAGAAAGAGCGCGAGTTTCGACGCCTGCTGCTCTTGACCTCCGATGTCACGGGCGAACTAATGTATCTTGAATATACCCTTGCGCAAGTGGAGGCGGTGATGGTGCAAAGCCACCAGCTCTACAAGCGGCTAAAGACATCAGGACTTGATGCCGCGGACGCCGCCTTGGCCGTCGCTAGAGAGATTCACGACGCTAAGAAAGACTTTGCTCGTCTGGCGGCGCGGCTCCGCCAGGTTGTGATTAGAGAAAGCCAAGGGAAGCTACTGGCACTACATACACTCGCGGAAGTAGCAGTAAAAGCCAACCAAGCCCTAGCAGAGGAGCAGGGCAAGACCATTGCCATACATTCCTCTATTACAGGGCAGGCAGAAGTGGCGGCGTACCACCGCATTCTCGCCATCATTAACAACCTGATGGGTAACGCCATCGAAGCCATCCCACAGGCAGGCGAAGTCTGGCTAGATGTCAGGGCGTGCGACATGAACCTAGCCATAGCCGTGCGCGATACCGGCATGGGAATCAGGGCAGAAGACCTAGCAGTAGTCTTTGAACCGGGCTACACGACAAAGTTTAACCCCGACACAGGACAGGCTTCTACCGGCTTAGGTCTGGCCCAAGTAAAAGCCATAGTGGAGAGCCTAGACGGAGAAATCTCAGTGCATAGTGAGCCGGGTAAAGGCAGCACTTTTAGCGTGCAAATGCCGCTGCCAAGGGGGGACTAGGGTGCAGTGCCGTTTTTTCGTAGTTGATGATGATGTGGCAGTCAGGCGGATGCTACAGGAAGTAATCCAAGAGAGCGGGCTAGGCGTGCTCGTTGGGTCCGCCGGTTCGGGACAAGAGGCGCGACAGGCGTTGCTCTTTACCGCCGCCGATGTGGTCTTAGTTGATTTGCTATTGCCCGACATGGACGGCATTGAACTCGTACGCCTTTTGTCGGGGAGTCTCACCGCTTCGTTTGTGATGATTTCGCAAGTGCAAGCTAAGGTCATGGTAGAGGCGGCCTACGAGGCGGGCATTGACTTCTTCATACATAAGCCTATCAACTCGCGGGAAGTGCGCGCTGTCCTAACAAAGGTATGTGAGACCTTGAGCTTAAAGCGTACCGTGAGCAGCATCTACCGCTCCATGGCTGAGTTGGGCGTCTCCACCGCTTCGCAAACAGCCACCTCGGCTGATAACACCAGGTTGCGTATAAGGGCGATCCTGCATGATCTAGGCATTGGCGGCGAGTCCGGTGCACGCTACTTGGAGGATGCGGCGCTCTTTGTTGCGCGCGGCCAGAAACGAGACACTTGCTCGGTGAAAGAGCTGCTGCAGCACGTCGCAGGCGAAAGCCCCCCCGCGCAAAAGGCGGCTGAGCAGCGCATGCGGCGTGCCGTGCAATCCGCTTTGCGTCACCTAGCCGCTTTAGGGCTCGAGGATTATGCCCACCCACGTTTTGAGAACTATGCCGCTACATTTTTTGACTTTGCCGAAGTGAGGAGCGAGATGCGGCGTGTCGAGCGCATCGCGCCCTATGGCGGGAAGATAAGCCTGAAGCGCTTTCTTAATGCCTTGGCGCATGCCGCGGAGCGGTAGAGGACGGGGGGCTCCTAGCTCCTAGCTCCTGGCTCCTGGTAGATTTCCCAGCGACAAGCGACAAGCGACAAGCGTCAAGCGTCCCGCTACCTCACAATCTTAATGTACTCCGCATTAGGATCCTCCGTGCCGTAGATCTGTGCGTCTGCTTCCTCTAGCATGCGCACGTAGTCAATGATCTCTTCCGTCAGGATCTCGCCAGGACAGATAAGGGGGATTCCCGGGGGATAGGCCATCAGCATCTCGGCCACGATTTTGCCTTTAGCCTGGTCTAAGGGCACGCGCTTAGTCTCCGCATAGAAGGCTTCGCGCGGCAAGTAGGCGAGGGCTGGGAGCGGCGGCAACTCAATGGGCTGTTCGCGCACGTCTTGTACCGTATACTTACGTGCTATTTCACTGAGGGCATGTACTAGTGTGCGCACGTTTTCTTTAGTGTCGGCAATGCTTACCACGCACAATACGTTGTACAAGTCGGAGAGGTCTACTTGAATATGGAACCCCTGCCGTAGGATGCGCTCCATTTCAAAGCCCGATATGCCCAAGGCGCGCACGTTGATGCACAGCTTTGTAGGGTCATATTCGTAGCAACCGGGCTGTCCTACCATGTCGTTGCCGTAGACGTAGAGGCCGGGGATGCTATTGTTAATCTCGTAGCGGGCCCAGTTGGCCAGGTTAATAGCGTGTGTGAGCATCTCTTGCCCGCGGAAGAAAACCTGTTTTCTCGCGATATCCAGCGACGCCAGCAGCGGGTAGCTGGGGCTCGTTGTCTGCGTCAGGTTTAGCGTTGTCTTGGTGTACTGCGGGTCTACTAAGTCGCCGCGGGTCAAGAGCAGCGAGCTTTGCGTCATGGAGCCTAGGAGCTTATGCGTACTTAAGGCAGCCATGTCCGCTTTTGCTTCCATGGCCGACATGGGAAGACTTGGGTGAAACTTAAGATGTGCGCCGTGGGCCTCGTCAACCAGAACGGGGATTTCGTAGTCTTCAGCAATCTCCACGATACGTTCTAACTCAGGCGCCATGCCATAAAAGGTAGTGTTAATGACGAAAATGGCTTTGGCATCGGGTTGCTGGCGCAAAGCTTGGCGTACTTCATCGGCGGTAATGGCCATGGCTACGCCAAGGTAATTGTCCACGTAGGGCTGGATGTATACCGGTTCCGCCCCTGTAAGAATCATGGCCGAAATAACGGATTTGTGGGCGTTGCGCGGCACGATAAACTTGTCGCCCGGGCGCAAAGTGGACATCAGCATGCAGTGAATGCCTGAGGTGGTGCCGTTACTTAGGAAGTGCGCGTATTCAGCCCCAAAGGCTTCGGCGGCCAAATCTTGAGCTCCCTTGATGGGACCATGCGGTTTGTAGATGCTGTCGAGGTCCCCCATGATCGTAAGGTCGATGTTCATGACATTCTTGCCCACAAAGCGCGTAAACTCCGGAAGCCCCTTGCCGTGTTTATGGCCGGGCACGTGGAAAGAAAGCGTTCCCTCGCGCACGTAGTTACGCAAAGCATCAAAAAGAGGCGTGCGGCTCTGTCTGCGCTCGAGTGCAATGTGTGCGATGTCCTTTTTGTTTCTCAACCCGAGGGCCTCCTGTCGTCCAAATCCTGCGATATCTCGCTTAATGTACCGTAAAGTGTCATCCCGCGCTGTGGTTAGCGTTTTGCTCTGTTTTCCGCATGTTTCTCTAACTTTACGCATACAACGATATATTAAACGTACGGCGAGGAATGTTCAAGTGCCAAATCTCAGCTCTTGTGGTTGATGGTTGCGGTTGATCGTCAGCTAAGCCGAGTGCCTAAAGGGAGGTGCCCGCGTTTGCGTAGTCCCGAAGAACACCTAGGTATTGCTGTAGGCGACGACAGGAGCCTTGCCGATTGGGGGCAAATCGCAAGCTTCTTTCGCCTGCTCAGCGAGAACAGCCCCCGCTGTAGAGTGAGTGAGATTGGCCGGAGTACAGAGGGGCGGCCTTTCCTTTTGGTAATCATAACGTCAGGTGAAAACCACGCCCGCTTAGAGCAAATTCGGCAAGTGCAAAAGCAACTCGCCGACCCGCGCGGTAGACAGGACACTGAATTGGCTGAGCTTGTGGCGTTAGGTAAGACAATTGTCTTGATGACGAACAGCATTCACGCCACCGAGGTCGGTCCCGCGCAGATGAGCATCGAGATGGCCTATGAGTTGGTGACGGCTAAGGACGAGGAGACCTTAGAAGTGCTGCACAACACAGTGCTTTTGCTCGTCCCTTGTGCTAATCCCGACGGCTTAGATCTAGTTGTCAGCTGGTACCGCCAAACGCTAGGTACAGCGTACGAGGGGACCGCGCCCCCAGAGCTATATCACCGCTATGCGGGGCATGACAACAATCGGGATTGGTTCATGTTCACGCAGCAGGAAACCCGGCTCATGGTAGAGCATATCCATAACATCTGGCACCCGCAAATAGTCCTTGATTTCCATCAGCAAGGACAGGACGGGCCGCGCATTGTACTGCCCCCCTTTGTTGACCCCTATGACCCTAATGTCGACCCCCTCATCCGCCAAGGGGCAGCGTGGCTCGGCCAGACCATTGCTGCCGAGCTCTCCGCGCATGGCAAGACAGGTGTCATGACGAACGTCACCTACGATGCCTATTCTCCTAGCCGCAGCTACCAACACTATCACGCCGGGGTGCGCATTCTGGCGGAAGTAGCGAGCGCAAGACTGGCCACACCAGTGACGCTAGACGAGCAACATCTGCGCGGAGGCAGGGGGTTTGACCCGCGTGCGGCCACATGGAACCAACCTGAGCCGTGGCGGGGAGGCGACTGGCGCTTGCGCGATATAGTGGAATACTGCAAGCTGTCAGCCCTCGCTTGCCTGAGGCACGCCGCTAAGTACCGCGGGTTGTGGCTTAAGAACTTTGTCGCGGTCGGACGGCGGGCAGTTTTGCCAAAGCCTTGTCCTTACGCCTTCGTCGTGCCGCTTAGGCAGCGCGACCCGAAAGTCGCGGCGGAGCTTGTAGAGCTACTGATGTTTGGCGGTGTCGAGATACAGCAGGCCGTACTGCCGTTCTCTGCCGACGGTATCGACTATTCGGCGGGCACGTACATTGTGCTGATGGAGCAGCCGTATTCCTCCTTTGCCAAGACGTTGCTCGAAAATCAGGGCTACCCGGATGTGCGTCGCTTCGCTGACGGATTTCTGCGGCAACCCTACGATATGGCTGCACACAGCCTGCCTGTCCAAATGGGTGTTGCCGTCAGGGAAATTCGCGCGCCCTTTAAGGCATCACTGGTTCGACTGGAAGAATCGCCGCGGCTTTACCCGCATACGGCGGCGGCATCACCGCATGGACTGTGGCTGTACATTCGCCCCGAACCGAATAGTGTGTATGGGGCTTTGACAAGACTTCTCGCAGCCGAAATCCCGGTACATCGGCTAAAGCACGATGTAGAGGAACCGGAATTGCCACCCGGAACTCTGATAGTGAGCGGGCAGGCGAGAGAACTTGTGTGGGGGCTTGCTGCCGACCTAGGACTTAGCGTGGGGAGTCTCCCAGACGTAGAGTTGCCGCCGGTTACCACTCTTGCTGGGCTGCCACGTGTGGGGATCTATCAGGGATATGTGCCAAACCCCGATGAAGGGTTTATGCGCTTTGTGCTTGAACGACACGGTATCCAATATACTACCCTAAAAGACACAGATATCCGCGCAGGCGGCCTCGCCGGGCGCTTTGATGCGGTGGTGTTGCCTAGCGCGCGGGCGAAGACTATAAGTGAAGGTCTGATGTCCGGCGTCTATCCGCCAAAATATTGCGGAGGTCTGGGGGTGGCCGGGGCGCAAGCGCTGCGCGAGTTCGCTGAGGGTGGCGGTACCGTGATCGCGGTCGACCAAGCCTGCGATTGGTGTATAGAAGCGCTGCGGCTTAGAGTGACTAATCTGGTCGCCTCGGCGCGCGAGGACGAGTTTCTAGTGCCCGGCTCCTTCCTGCGAGTCGCGTTTGATGTCAACCATCCGCTCGCCTATGGGATGCCTCCGGAGGCGGCAGTTGTCTTTATCCGGAGCCCTGTGTTTTCGGACGATGAAACAGCGAAGGTGGTGGGACGTTATCCCACAGCTAGTCCGCTGGTATGCGGCTTGGTGCATGGGGGAGAGAGGCTACTTGGGCGTGCTGCGCTGCTTGAGTGCGCGGTAAAGAAAGGGCGCGTAGTCCTCATTGGCTTTCGGCCGCATCACCGCGCGCAGGCGCGGGGAACGTACAAGATTTTGTTTAACGCGCTCTTTCGCTCCATTACAGATTACAGGGGGTAAATAGCGGGTTGACGGTTCACGGTTGACGGTTGACGGGTCACGGTGTGTTTGCGATGATAACTTCCCTCTGCTATGCTAGAGTCAAAGAAGATGATGGAAAGGAGCGTCGAACATGGATTATCGCAGAATCTACGTTCAAGCAATTGTCCTCAACGGCCATCATGTCCTTATGGTTAGACCTCTTGGGGGGGTGTGGGCTCTGCCGGGCGGAGACGTAGAAGAGGGCGAGACGCCTGAAGATGCCGTGCGGCGAACGGTGGCCCAGCAAATCGGCGCGGAGGTAAGAGTCACGCGTCATCTTTCGCGCGAGAAGCGCAACGAGAGCTTGCACCGCATGGTGCTTACCTTTCTAGCTGAGCCGACTTCGCTAAAGTTCGACCCTGTAACGCGACGCGGCACATCAGAGGTTGACTGGCGCAGTCTCCGCTCGGAGGAGCTCAAAGAGACCATCTATGAAAAGCACTTGTCGGGTAAGGAGAGGAAGTAGGGAGTGAGGACGGGGGGCTCCTGGCTCCTGGCTCCTAGTAGAGGGGTAGTGAAATTGTGCGGTCAGGCGTGGTCGCCCTTCAAGCTGAGTGCTGAGTGCTGAAAGCCCCAAGTTCACGATTCACGATTCATGATTGAACAGGAGGTCCCACATGCAAGACAAAATGCACTTCATTGACGAAATCCTGCAAGAGCTTAAGGCCAGCGGGCTGTACAATCACATCAAAGTAATCGAGAGTGCGCAGGGCGCATGGGTTACCATCGAAGGACGCCGGGTACTTAACCTGTGCTCGAACAACTATCTTAACCTAGCTAACGACCCTAGGTTGCGGCAGGCGGCACTTGAGGCTATGGAGCAGTTTGGCATAGGGCCTGCTGCGGTGCGGAGCATTGCGGGCACAATGCGTCTGCACGCCGAACTCGACAGCCAAGTCGCCAGTTTCAAGCGCGTAGAGGCTGCGCTTACCCTGCAATCCGGGTTTATGGCTAATTTGGCTGTTATCTCGGCCCTAGTTGGCAAAGACGACACCATTGTTTCCGATGAGCTCAATCATGCCAGCATCATTGATGGGGCACGCTTGAGCCGGGCGGAAATCAAGGTCTACAAGCATAATGATATGGCCTCACTGGAGTCTGTGCTGAGCGGCGATAATAACGGGCGCGTGCTAGTCATCACCGACGGCGTCTTTAGCATGGACGGCGACATCGCCAAGTTGCCACAGGTTGTTGAAATTGCGCAGCGCTACGGTGCCATGACTATGGTCGACGATGCCCATGGCGAGGGAGTGCTAGGCGAGAACGGGCGCGGCATTGTCGACCACTTCCACCTGCACGGGCAAGTAGACGTAGAGGTCGGCACTTTTTCCAAGGCTATAGGGACCATCGGCGGCTTTGCCGCCGGCAGCGCGAAACTGATAGAGTATCTTAGGCAGCGTGCACGCCCCTTCCTGTTTAGCTCGGCACTTACTCCGCCGGATGTGGCGGCGACAGCGAAGGCCATCGAACTCCTGACGGCGAGCGGAGAGCCGGTAGAGCGACTGTGGAGCAATGCCCGCTACTTTAAAGCCGGCATGACGAGCTTAGGGTTTGACATTGGGAAAAGCGAAACCCCCATCACTCCCATCATGTTAGGCGAAGCGGAAGTAGCAGGAGAAATGAGTCGCCGCCTGTTCCAAAGGGGCGTGTTTGCCACCAAAATAGGCTTTCCGACGGTAGCTAAGGGAAAGGCGCGCATTCGCGCCATGATTTCGGCCTCACACTCTCGGGATGACCTCGACTTCGCCCTCGAGTCATTTGCAGCTGTGGGCCGAGAGATGAAGGTAATCCAATAGACAGATGAAGAAGACGTATGCCAAAGACTTAACTGTCGGTGCGCAGGTAAAGAGCCATTTCTTTGTTCTCGACAAGCGACTCGTTAACTACAACAGAAACGGTGTACCCGCTTGCGGCATGGTTTTGTCGCTAGGTGATCGTACGGGTAGGGTGTCGGCCGTTTCTTGGCAGGAAGCCCATGTCGCCGATAGCTCCTACCGTAAGGACGACATTGTGTTGGTGTCAGGTCGGGTTCAGGATTACCGCGGCGACAAGCAGATATACATCGAGGAGATAACACGCGCTAACCCTTCTGAAGTAGATGCCCTTGATTTTACTGCACCGCCCCCGCGCCCTATAGCCGATATGTGGCGCGAGTTAGAGGGTGTGATATCTAGCATTAAGACGCCCTACTTGCGGGACTTGCTCGCCCTGCACTTTTCTCAGCCCGGAGTACAACACGCCTTTCAGCAGGCGCCCGCGGGCCGCGATGTACACCATGCTTTTGCGGGGGGCCTCCTTATGCACACTCTAGAAGTCATAGCTTATGTAGAGCGCATGGTAGAGGTGCAGGGCACGCGCCTTAACCGCGACCTGCTGCTAGCCGGGGCGATTTTTCACGATGCGGCGAAAACGGAGGAGTACGAGCCACGTGCCTTTGCGTTTGAGGTGACGGATAGGGGTAGACTCGTCGGCCATGTAGTGTTGGGAGCGGAGCTAATCGGCAGTCTGACGGCACGCATACCTGAGTTCCCACTAGCGCTACGGGATGAGTTGAAGCACCTTGTCCTTAGCCATCACGGTCAGAGGGAATGGGGCTCTCCCGAGGAACCGAAAACCGCCAATGCAATGGCCTTGCACCTTGCCGACTTCACCAGTAGCAGGCTAGCACAGGTGGAGAAGATTATTGGCGATACACTCTCACTGGGAGAGCGTTGGTCGGCGTGGGATAAGCGTCTGGAGCGCAGCATTCTGGCGGAGGTTTGGGAGGGTGGCGGTCATGAAACGTAGCGTATCCATCGTGCTCGTGTTGCTCGTCGCTGTCGTGGCATGGGTGCTTGCGCGACCGAGCAGTGGCGACGACCTAAAGACCCCCTTACCCTTTACAGCGTTTCAGCGCGCTACAGGGGCAAGTAGGCCGGTTTTCATCATGGTTACTGCCGACACTTGACGCGCCTGCGTAGTAATGTATCCCGCGGTGCGGGAACTTAAGGCCGAGTTCGGCACGCAGGTCGCATTTGTTGTCGCGGACACACCGGAAAGGGAGACAGCCCTGTTGGTTGAACTTTTCAACGTGCGGACGATCCCTCACTTCGTGATGATTTCCGCAAACGGGATTGAACAGCACAGAGTAGGCAGCATGTCTAGGGAGGAACTGCGGCGATTTCTGCTTCTGGGCCTTGACCCATGATCGCGCTTGAAACACTACAAAACATACTGGCAGGGCATCTTGGTTTGGCCTTGCTGGCAGTGTTTGTCGCCGGGGTGTTAACTAGCCTCTCTCCCTGCATAATTGCGATGATGCCGTTGGTCTTAGGATATGTAGGCGTGTTTAAGGGCATCAAGACGCGGCGCAGTTTGCTCCTTGTGCTCTGCTTAATCATGGGACTCGCCAGTGCTTTCACGGCGCTCGGGGTGGTGGCCGCTCTGGTAGGGGGCATAATCGGCATCACTTCGGATCTGTTGCCTGTGTTGCTTGGGGCAGTACTGGTGCTTATGGGGCTTAGTCTAATGCAGCTTATTCAACTGCCGGTATCCGCCATCAGTAGGCTTCCCCTGCGCACCGACGGGTTGCTCGGGGCCTACTTAGTGGGACTGGTGTTTGGGCTTGCAGCTTCACCTTGCGCGGGCCCGGTACTGGGAGTAATCGTCGGCGTGGCTGCGGCCTCCGGGCGCATCTATACAGGTGGGCTGTTGTTGTTTGCCTTTGGGTTAGGGCAGGGCGTGCCGTTACTTCTTGTGGGCAGCGTAGCAGGTGCCCTCCGCTCGTGGCGGGGCTTAAGCAGATACTGGGATTATGGCGCGTATGTGGC
>CAYGHR010000011.1:1306-17800 GCA_964349715.1 uncultured Peptococcaceae bacterium | reverse complement strand
CCCTCCGCTCGTGGCGGGGCTTAAGCAGATACTGGGATTATGGCGCGTATGTGGCCGGTCTGCTGTTTGTAGGTGTAGGGTTGTATTTGATCTTTAGTAATATGTAGCGCCTCACAGCTCACAGCTCACCTGCGTACACTGAGGTAAAGTGTGCGTTGGGGGGAGCAGGGTGAAAGTTCTGTATGTGCTGCCACCGGACGTCCCAAAGCTCGAGCGGGACGAGTCACGCCTATACGTCTTTAAGGTGGCGGCTCTGCTATCTAGGCAGGGTGTAGAAGTATTTATGCTCTTACCGGCTGACATGAAAGTGCCGGAGATGCCGGGCCTGCGAACTTACCGCTGGTCGCACTCCTCGCGCGCGGATGTGCTCCGGCCTGTGCTTCGGGAAACGCGGCCGGCAGTCGTGCAAGTTGAGAACTGCCCTTGGCTAGTACCCGAGGTGCGGCAGGCCTTTCCGGGGCGTGTGCTGCTAAATTTACATTCCCTTGAGCCTCTCTCAGGCGACGCGATTTCTCGCCGAGCCCTGCGCTTGTCTCTCTGCTTAGTGGATCAAGTCGTCCTAAGCAGCTTCTTTCTAAAGAACCTCTTTATCGGCAGGTACTATGGCCTGCGGTTGCGGGTTACTGTCGTCTATCCCGGTGTCGATGGGTCAGTCTTTCGGCCCGCCGACACCGACAGATTTCTCCTGCGGGAAAGACAAAAGCAGCGCTTGCTCTGGGCTGTCAAGCCGGATGAGACGCTGGCCTTGTTGGCCGCTTCTCCCGGCGACAAGGGACGGGAGCTGTTGCTTCGGTGTCGGGCAACGGCTGCGCTAAGCCGACTTAAGCTGTTGGTTGTTGGTAGCGCGCCTTTGCTCTCTCCCGCGGAAGTAACCGCAGTAGAGGCCCTCTCGCCAGAGCACTATCGCGCCGCCGACCTGTTTCTGTATCCGGCGCAGGAGCGTGCAGCAGACGGCAGGTTTTGTCTGCCCGCCATGGCCACGGCCCTGCCGATTGTGGCGGGTCTGCGGGGCAGTGTGCCCGAAATTGTCGGCCCGCAAGCCGGGCATTACATCCGTCAATTTGCTGATGTTTGCGCTTGGGCTAATGGGCTTGGCGTGGTAGTGCCAAGCGCCGGTCTGCGCCAGACGATGGCCCAAGCAGGTATTGTACGCAGCCGCGCATTTACATGGGAGCGCACAGCGCGCGACTTCCTTCAGCTTTACTCGCGCGGGCATCTTTCGCTTGGTTAAGGGGCCACACTGTGCTAGAATAAGCAAGGAAAAGCTCAAGCAATCACCGAGGCAGGGGATCGTAGATGAAAGACATCTTTAAGCTTAGCGTAACGCTCGCCTTGATTTGTGCCATAGCAGGGGCAGCCTTGGCAGCTACCCATTCCGTGACTAGCGTCATCATCGCCGAGCGGCGACTAGTAGAACTAAACCGTGCTCTCACCGAACTTCTCCCCGCTGCGGACAAGTTCGAAGAGACTTCACGCGATAATGTCACCTATTTTCTTGCCACTAAAGATGGGAAGCTAATAGGTGCCATCATGCAGAGCGCAGGTGGCGGCTATGCCGGCCCCATCAGCTTGCTGGTCGCGGTGGATGTGTCGGGCGCAGTGCAGGGCGTGCGCGTTACCGAACAGCGTGAGACACCAGGAATTGGTGACCGGGTAACAACGGCTGCCTTTCTCGGGCAGTTTGCGGGTAAGACTGCGCGCGACCAGCTGGCTGTCGGCGTCGACGTGCAGGCCATCTCCGGCGCGACGCTGTCTGTGCGCGGCGTAACAACCGGAGTGAGAAATGCTTTAGGCTTGTTTCAACAGCACGTCTTAGGCGGGGCTGCGCCTATCCCCGTCGACAGGTTCACGCGCGACCTCGCTGGTATTCCTGACGGCGAGTATGAGGGCGAAGGACGCGGTTTGCTGGGCCCGATTAGGGTGTCCGTCACGGTCAAGTCCGGCAGGGTGGAGAACGTAAGGATATTGGCCCACCAAGACACGCCGGAATACGCCAATGCGGCGTTTGTGGAGCTTACACGGTCAGTAATCCGGGAGCAAGACCCTGAAGTTGATGCGGTTTCGGGCGCCACCGGTTTAAGCGAAGGGTTTGTGCAAGCGGTGATCGATGCCTTAGAAAAAGCCCCTAACAAATAAGGTCGTGCGCAACAAGAGAGTGAATTATAGGGGCTGCCGTCATGCTGGTGGTAGCTCTTATACTTGTGGGGGGAATAAAATGTCGCGATACACACGCCTAATGGGCTGGACTCTCGCTTTGTTCTTGCTTTGGATGCTGTTTGCCCAGAGTTTTGACATCCAGTCGCTGATTACAGGCTGGTTGGTGGCCGGTCTCATTACCTTTGTGAACCGAGACATATTGCTCAGCTTTGCGAATGACCTACATGTCAACCGCCGGAACCTCCCCGCCTGGCTTAAGTACGCTGGCTTCTTAATTATCGATGTGTTTAAGGCCTCCGTACAGGTAGCTGAGCTCGCCTTTGCTCGCCGCCTGTGTCTCAGGCCGCAGTTTGTCGCGCACAATAGCCAGCTCAAGGAGCCAATGATGCGCGTCTTTCTAGCGAACAGCATTACGCTCACTCCCGGCACGATATCGGTAGAGGCGCCGGCTCAGGGTGAGTTTGTCGTGCATGCCCTTACAGACGGAGCTGCCGCCGGATTGACGGGTTGGCACATCGAGAAGCTGCTTTCCGAGATTGAGAGGCGACACTAATGGAACTGACGGCGCTTCTAGTCACTTGTTTAGGGCTAATGATCCTGACCTTTGCTTCTTTGTACCGGGCGATAGTCGGGCCTACACCGGCGGACAGAGTTGTAGCGATTAACGTCATTGGCACCAAAACAGTAGTTGTACTGATGCTTATCGGCTACATCTTTCAGGAAGTGCCATACTATTTAGACGTAGCCATAGTGTATGCACTAATTAGTTTCCTGTTAACTATTGGTGTGGCTCGCTATATCGAGCGCGGTACAATAGTGTGAGAGGTATGAAGAAGTGATTGCAACTGTAATTGGGATTGCATTTTTGCTCGGAGGGCTGTTCTTTTTCACCGCCGGCACGGTCGGTTTGCTGCGCTTTCCGGATGCTCTTACCCGCATGCACGCTACCACTAAGTGTGACACCTTAGGGGCGGGGATGGTACTGGTCGGGCTGACGTTCTTTGAAGGCGGCAGCATGTATCTCGTACTGAAGGTCATCCTGCTAATTGTCTTTTTATGGGTTACGACCCCGGCCGCTGCACATTGTATGGCGCGCGCCGTCTACCGCACGCAGGGGAGGGACAAGCATGCTGGCGGCAATTAACCTACTCTTGTTGGTGTTTCTGGTGGTGTGCGCCATTGTCGTGGCGCGTACTAAAGACCTGCTTAGCGCGACCATTATTTTCGGCGCCTACAGCATGGTTATGTCGATTATCTGGCAGCAGCTCCATTCCCCAGACGTGGCCATCACCGAGGCAGCGATTGGGGCGGGGGCGACGTCGCTCTTGTTTCTCGCTGCCATCAGCCGCACGGGGAGGCATGAAGAATGAGAAAGACCTTAACTACAGCCGTCTTGCTCGGTCTGCTGGTACTCCTAGTCCTGATGGTCGCAGAAATGCCGCTGTATGGAGACCCCAATGCTCCGGCCCACCAAGGCATTATGCCTAAGTATATAGCCGATAGCGCGCGCGATACCGGTGCCATTAATACCATTGCCGCCATCATCATTGATTACCGCGCTTACGATACATTGGGCGAAGCTACAGTTTTGTTTGTGGCTGTTGTCGCTGTGACCGCAGCGCTCTATGGGGGCTATGAACATGCATGACATGATTCTAGAGATGCTCGGGCGCGTTCTTATCCCGGCGACACAGCTCTTTGGCGCATACATCCTATTTCACGGCCACCTGTCGCCCGGGGGGGGGTTCTCCGGCGGTACCATCATTGGCGCGAGCTTTATCTTCTACAGCCTTGTATATCGGTTTACCGCCAAGAAGCACCGCCTTAAGCACGAGACGTCGCTTTGGTTTGAGGTGGGTGGCGTCTTGATCTATGTCGGAGCCGGGCTCGTCGGCATCTTGTTCGGGCGACATTTCCTTACTAACCAAGGGGTATTCCCGATTGGCGAGCCGGGGCGCCTTTGGAGTAGCGGCATGATCTTGCTGGTCACACTAGGCATTGGCGCTAAAGTCGCGGGTACCGTCTTTAAGTTGTTCCAAGAGCTGTTGGAAGGAGGTGTAGAGCCGGATGGCCATCATTGAACGCCTCTATGCTAACATCTACTACTTGGCTTCCGTAGTTCTCTTTATTATTGGCTTTCACACCATGCTTACACATAACAATCTGCTGAAGAAAATAATGGGTATGAACATTATGGACACCTCACTTTTCCTCTTCTTTGTCGCCATTGGCTATATACGCGGCGGTCAAGCGCCCATTCTAAAGGAGGGCGTCGTGCTCTACGTTAACCCCGTCCCCTCAGCACTTATTCTCACGGGTATAGTTATTTCCGTAAGCTTCACCGCATTTGCCTTGGCCTTGGTCGTGCTGCTACACAAGCAATACGGCACGATTGACGCCGATAAGATTATCGTCCTCAGGAGCAGACGAAATGCCTAGCCTTATGCATGCGCCGGTGCTTATTGTCGTTGTATTGCTTTTGGCGGCTTTCGTGACCCCGCTCATGGGTAAGCGCGAGGGAGCGGTAAAGGTGGTCTTCCTCGGGGCGGGGCTAGTGGCTCTCGTGCTTGCCTTCAGCATGACTGTGCAGGTGTTAACGCACGGCACGCTTAGTTATCCCGTAGGGGGTTGGCCGGCCCCGTATGGTATAGTGGTCTTGGTTGATGTCTTTGCGGCCTACTCTTCACTCGTCTTGGCCACCGTGGCTTTGCTGATTTCTTGGTTTGCAGCCTTTGGCCCGCGCGAGGTGAGGCATAACAGCGCCTATTTTACACTCATTCTGCTGCTTACGGCTGCCATGCAGGGCATGGTGATGGCCGGGGACATATTTAACCTCTTTGTGTTTATCGAGATTAGCTCGCTTGCGGCTATCGCCATCATCGCCATTAAGGGCACCAAGGAAAGCGTGGAAGCAAGTTTCAGGTACCTTGTCCTGAGTGCGCTCGGTTCGGGGGGATTGCTGTTTAGCATAGCCCTAATTTTCATGATTACGGGGCACCTCAATATGGATTACATCCGCGCTACCCTTACCGTAACCGCGGCGCAGTACCCCTTAAACCTTTTGACCTCGATAGGCTTAATGGTTGTGGGCTTTGGCGTCAAGGCGGCGCTCTTCCCAATGCATGTGTGGCTGCCGGATGCGCACTCTAATGCCCCGACGGCCTCTAGCGCGCTTCTCAGCGGACTAGTCGTCAAGGTCTACATTATCGCCCTGATGAGGATTGCATACTTGGCTTTAGGGCTTGAGATCTTTGAGTTGTTGCCGGTACGCCACCTCTTCCTAGCTTTATCGACAGGCGCGCTGATAGTCGGCTCAGTCTTTGCCATGGTGCAGGACAATGTCAAGCGCTTGCTGGCGTTCTCCACCGTTGCACAAGTGGGGTACATCTTCCTTGGGTTTGGCCTCTTCAGTCAACGTGCTATCGAGGGTGGCGTCCTGCATATTCTCAATCACGCCGTAATGAAGTCCCTGTTGTTCTTGACTGCCGGCGTGATCATTCACCAATCCGGGATTAAGAGATTATCCCAGTTTGGTGGTCTGGGGAGGAAAATGCCCCTTACTTTCGCAGCATTCTCTATTGGTGCTTTGTCCATGGTAGGTATTCCGGGGACGGCTGGGTTTATCTCGAAGTTATATCTCGCGCTTGGGGCCCTTGATGCTGATATGCTTATCTTTGCGGTGCTTATCCTTATCAGCAGCCTACTCAACGCCGCCTACTATTTCCCCATCATCATCTCCGCCTTCTTCGGCAAGGACAACGCCGCGGAAGCTTCAGATCCCTCCCCTGCGGTACTTGCTCCAATAGCCGTGCTCGCCTTTATGGTTTTCTTCTTTGGGTTGTTCCCCTCGCTCGTGGTTCCTCTTGTACGTCAAACCGCGCTTCTCTTCGTGAGATAAACTGGAGGCTTTAGTATGCAAGCTACATCTTTTGCGTTAACTTTGCCGGTGATGGTGCCGCTCTTGCTGGCCGTCGTCATCTATGCCGTGGAGCGGCGCTCATGGCAGCTGCGTAATGGCCTTTCTGTGATTGCGGCTTTGTCCTCGTTCTTACTGGTTGTGCAGCACTACCGCACCATTATGGCGGACACAACGCTAGTGGCGGATTTCCCTGAGCTCTTGCCGCCGCTTGGTGTTTCCTTCCGCATGGACCACTTGGGATTCCTTGTCGCGGCAGTAGTCTCCTTTGTATGGCTGATGGTTACTATTTACAGCACTACCTACATGGCCAAGGGACACGCCAAAAACAGGTATTACCCTTTCTCAGTGCTAACCTTAGCCGGGGCCATGGGTGTTATTCTGAGTGGCGACCTGTTTACGTTCTTCTTGTTTTTTGAGGTGATGTCGCTTTCGGCGTATGTCCTAGTAATCCACGAAGAGACTGCCGAAGCGATGCGAGCAGGGTATCGGTACCTTATTCTTACGATTATCGGCGGCTTGGCGCTCTTGTTCTCGATTATCGCTGTGTTCCAGCAGGCCGGAGTAGTAACCTTCACCCCCGGCGGCCTGTCGCTCGAGGCAAATGGACTGGCTTTCCTAGCATTTATGGGGTTCCTCGTAGGCTTTGGCATTAAGGCGGGCATGGTTCCCTTGCATGTCTGGTTACCCGAAGCACACCCGGTCGCACCTACCCCTGCCAGCGCACTGCTGTCCGGCCTCATGCTAAAAACCGGAGCCTTCGGGTTGATCCGTGTCATGTTTCAGGTGTTTGGCCTCGAGATGCTGGAGGCCACAAAATGGAACGATGTTCTGTTGCTGCTCGCGGCGATAACGATCTTCCTCGGTTCCGCAGTGGCCATCACACAAGATGAAATCAAGCGCAGGTTAGCATATTCGAGCATCGGGCAGATGGGCTACATTCTGTTAGGTATAGGACTGTTACAGGAACGGGCCCTGATTGGAGCCATCTTCCACATCTTCGCGCACGCCTTTATGAAGTCGAGCCTTTTCTTAGCTGCCGGGGCTATCATCTACAGCACCGGCAAGCGTAAAGTATCGGAATGGGTGGGTATGGGAAGAAGCATGCCTATCACAATGTCCGTGTTCACTGTGGCTGCGCTGTCTATGGTTGGCGTGCCCCCGCTGGTAGGCTTTGTCTCGAAGTGGGAGCTAGCCCTGGGATCACTTGACGCCGGCAGTGTCGCCTTTGTTGTTTTGCTGCTACTCAGCTCACTCATGAACTTCATCTACTACTTCCCGCTCATACAAAACGCTTTCTTTGGCGAAGGGCTCGCCCATTCAGCGCAGGCCAAAATTCAGCGTGAAAATGTGCCTTTGGCCATGCTGGTGCCTTTGGTCGTACTTGGTTTGGTGATTTTGGTCATTGACTTGCTGCCGTACAATGTGGTGCTGGAGTTAGCAGAAAGGGCGGCCCACTCCCTTTTCCTGACGGGCAATTAGGGGAGGGCAAAAACTCATGCGTTGGCTAGACCTGTTGTTGCTCGTACCTATTCTTTTGCCCCTCTTTGGTGCTACCCTAGTATTCCTCTTCCGCGCTCGTCAGCGCGTGCAGGATGCAGTAGTTGTTGCCACTGTGTTTATGACGTTTGGCGCAGTGGCCGCAGTGTATCTGCTAAACCCAGAGCACCGCTTACAGCTGGTCTTCTTTCACTTAGTAGATTACGGCCTTAGCTTTCGCCCGACGCATCTGGGCGCACTATTTGCTGTGTTGTCAGCCGGGCTGTGGGCGGTAGTCGCTTGCTACGCCATCAGCTACATGCGCCGTAGCCATTCCCAAACGCGCTTTTCGAGTTTCCTGTTGGTCAGCCTTAGCGGCTGCCTAGGAGTATTCTTGGCGGGCGACTACTTTACGCTATTTCTGTTCTTTGAAGTAATGACCTTTGCCGCCTATCCACTTGTTATTCACGACGAGGATGACGAGGCTATGCGGGCAGGCGATAGCTACCTCTACATGGGTGTGGCCGGAGGGCTGGTGCTCTTGTTGGGCATCCTGATGCTGGTATGGTCGACAGGCACGGCGGACATCGTACCCGCGCTTGACATGATGCAGGGCGGAGCAGTGAACCCCTATGTAGTGGCACTCGTGTTTATTGTGGGCTTTGGTGTGAAGGCTGGTCTGGTGCCGCTACACATATGGATTCCGCACACTTATCCGGTTGCCCCCGCCCCCGCTACCGCTCTGCTCTCGGGTGTGATGGGGAAGACTGGTTTTTACGGTATACTCAGCGTGCTTACCGTCACCTTGTCTTCACCGCTACCGAGCAAAGACACGGCCGCTATAGCCATGAACATTGGCTTTGCGCTGATTTGGGTAGCGCTCTTGACGATCCTGTGCGGCGCAGTAATGGCCTTGCTGCAGGGGAATGTCAAGCGCCTCTTAGCCTATTCCAGCATCAGCCAGATGGGCTATGTGATGTTGGCTGTCGGCTGTGCCGCGTATTTGGGAGCTAAGGGAGGCCTGCCCTACACAGCCGCTGTGTTTCACGCCTTTAACCATGCCGTCTTCAAGGCCGGGCTGTTCTTGATGATGGGTTCCGTGTATCTGCGCGCCCAGTCACTTGAACTCGGTAAACTAGGTGGGATGGCCAAGTACCTGCCCTTTACTGCCTTAACAACTTTGATTGCCGGGTTAGCCGTGATTGGCGTGCCGGGTCTGAGCGGCTTTGGCAGCAAGAAACTCATTCAATACGGCATAGAGAAGGCGGCCGCATATCACGGCCATCAAATCCTAGCTTGGGCAGTCCCGTTGTTTGTCGCGGGTTCGGCTTTGACTGCCGCCTATTTGCTCAAGCTTTATTACGGGGTATTTTTGGGCACCTACCGCGGTAAGGCGGTTTCCGAGGCTAAGGAGGGTGCTACTATTCCCGCCGTACTGGGCCTGTTTGCTGTAAGCATCGTGGCAATAGGGCTGTTCCCGGAGCGTGTCATTAGCCTTATGGCCAGGAGCGCGACAGCGACAGCGATTAACTTGGGCGTAATGACAGAGCAGCTATCGGCGGTTAAGTTATGGACCGTGAGCTCCTATGTGGGGGTAGCTGTGCCTATGGCCATAGGCGTGCTGGTTTTCTTGGCGGCACGCCATTTTAAGTTTGGCGCGGGCGGGGTGCCGTGGTGGTTGTCTGTCGAGTCACTGTTCTACCGTCCCATAACCCAGGGCTTTCTTAGGCTCTGCTGCCGTTACGTCACGCGTGTCGAGGGCGGCATATGCGACCTGTATGACCGCAGCGGCACCGTCTCGCACAGCGTACTGCTGCGAGTCAGGAAACTAGACGACATGCTCGATGAGGGGTATGAGGTAGCTCAGCGCACGACCAGTTTAGTAGTTGAACAAGCCCGCGGTCTTGAACACGGACTTGAGGAGGCCTATTCGCGGGTCGGCCACGCGGCGGTCGAGACAACGCGCAGGATGAGGAATGAAGCTACCGACAGTGATGCCACGGAGCAGCAGCCGGAGGTGTGGAACCCACAAAACGTCACGCTAGGCTCCTTGGTTGTGGCTGCGGTGATGTTTGGCGTATTGGTTGTGCTTTACGTCGTGGGAATCAGAGTGCTAAGGTAGGGGGGCGAGGGGAAGCTTTGACCGCACTAGACAAGAGAATCCTCTGGTTTGCGGTGGCTGTAGCACTGCTGGCAGGTGTGTGGTTCGCCTACCGTCGCTTGGCCGTAGAGCCCGGCGGAGTGGCGATTATCGAGGTGGATAACCGACCGGTAAAAACCGTGCCACTTCTGCCGGGTGCGACCGCACGTCGCTTCACTGTACAGGGCACACGCGGGGAGCTTTTGATCGAGGTAGACGGTGAGTCGATTCGCGTAGTAGAGGCAGATTGCCCAGACAAAGTGTGCATCGGTATGGGGACTAAGAGCCGTCCCGGCGAAGTTATCGTGTGCATGCCTAACCGCGTTATCATCCGCGTTGAAGACAGTCCTAGCGACTAACAGGCAGCAAGGGGGCATCCGCATGTGGCATATAATCGTTAACCCAATTGCCGGGCGCGGCCGTACGCAAAAGGCGCTTCCCTTAATGGAAAGAGCCCTGCAAGCGAAACATATTCCTTATCAGCTCCATATAACCAAGGCGCCCCGCCACGCAACGCTCCTCGCGCGGGAACTCGCCCAAAACGGGGCCGAGATTGTCGGGGCCATGGGCGGTGACGGCACGGCCCACGAGGTGCTTAATGGCCTGATAGGTTCACAGACCACCCTAGCGGTTGTTCCCACCGGAACAGGCAACGACTTAGCCCGCGCCTTGAACATACCGCTGGAGATTACGGCGGCTGTGCGCGCGCTGTCAGGGGCCCAAACGCGCACAATAGACTATGGCGTTGACACTGACGCCGCCTTTGGCGTGATTCTAGGTCTGGGCTTTACCACGGAGGTTATGACGCATGTCAATAAGTTTAAGGACTTCTTGCGCGGGCCGTTAGCCATCGCCGCCGCGGTCGTCAAGGTGGTGCACGCGCTTACGCCGGACGAGATGGAGATAGAGCTTGACGGCCGGAAGGTCTGCCGCAAGACTGCAGCGGTGTTCATTATGAACTCCTGCTGGACGGGGGGCGGGATGTACGTCACGCCGGAAGCGAAGCTCAACGACGGGTTGCTGCATGTTTGCCTCGTAAACGAGCTTAGCCGGTTTGAGTTATTAGCGCTCTTGCCGAAGGTGTATTCCGGGGGGCATGTAGGACATCCAGCGGTGGAGTTCTTTACCTGCAGGACCCTCAAGATTTCTGCCGCGCGGAGCATGACGAAAATGTTTGACGGCACCGTTTACGGTAGCACCCCGGTAAACGCCCATATTGTTCCGAATGGCATCAAAGTGCTGTCCCCCAGCGGCGCCCGCTTCACCTGTTAGTTTTCGCTCTTAGTGCAGCGTGTTGTCCGGCGAGGTACCCGCTAGCGAAGGCCCAGTAGAGGTTGTAGCCACCGCACCTACCGTGTACATCGAGAAGCTCCCCGGCTAAGTAGAGGCCGGGGTGTTTCTTTGACTCAAATGCCGGAATGCCTACTTCGCGCAGAGGGATACCGCCCCAAGTAGTTTGTGCCTGCTCCCAAGTGTTTAGCCCATCTATCGGGAATGTCCAGTCCCACAAGAGCGCGCCGAGGGCATCGAGATGTCTATCTAATACCTTCGTTGCGGGCAACTCAAGTGGAATCCCGGCCTCGCTCAGGATGGGACTAACCAGCTGGGTTGGGAGGTAGCCGACGAGGACCTCGCGCATAGTTTTGTGGGAAAGGAGGTGTAATCGGTCGACCAGAAAGGTCATCAGTGCAGCTTGGGTCGCCTGTTCAGCAAGGCGCAGGTGCAGATATAGTGAGTCTAGCTGTCCGATACACGCAGTCAAGTCAAAAACAGGTATGCCCGAGAGGCCGTAGTCCGTGAAGATTACCTCTCCTGTTTCAGTTGCAGCTAGCGCCGGGATGGAGACGCTTGCGCGCAGGCGTAGGCCGGCAAGCTCCTTTAGGTGACGACTAGCTAGGCGGAGGCCGACGAGAGCGGGCGCGGGCCGGACTAGGGTGTGCCCAAGTGCTGCCGCCAAAGCGTAACCATCGCCGGTGCAGCCGAGTTGCGGCGCGGCCATGCCCCCCAGAGCTAAGATAGCGGCGCGGGCTCGAAATATGGCCCCTCCTTGGCATGTAGCTTCAAACCCTTGGTCTTGCTCAATCGCACTGAGACCTATGACGGGGGCCGATAACGTGATGCCCACATTCAAGCGAGCGAGCTCATGGAGCAGCACCTCTAAGACGCTCTTGGACTGCATGGTGCGGGGGTATATGCGGCCTTCTTCCACAGTCAGCTCTAGCCCGAGTCCACCCCAAAAGGCATAGAGTTGTGCAAGAGAAAAATCACTCAGCACGGCGGACAGCAACCGGTGGTCTTGGCTCGAAAAGCGTGACGGCGATAGGTCTACATTGCCAAGATTACAGCGGCCGTTTCCGCTGGCCAAAATCTTTCGGCCAAGGCGTTCGCGTTTTTCCAAAACCATTACCTTGCATCCCGCACGACCCGCGGCAATGGCACTCGCTAAGCCCGCGGCCCCTCCGCCGATCACCATTACATCGAACACTTGCTTTGCCTCCCGCAGAAGTAATACTTGCCAAAGCTAGCCGCCGCGATTCAACGCGATCTGGGGTACACCTGCTGTAGGGTGTGAGAATACGGTTACTTCGCACTGATAGGCCTCTAGCATCGTCTCGCGTGTTATGACCTCCACTGGTGCTCCTGCCGTAAGCACATGCCCACCCGACAGAAGAACCAAATGGTCACAAAACAAGGCAGCCAAGTTAACGTCGTGGAGAGCAGCAACTATGCTTAAGCCTTGATCGGCAAGTTCACGGAGGAGGGTTAGCAGCTCGAGCTGAAACTTAATATCCAGATGGGACGTAGGCTCGTCTAAGATTAACACATCTGTAGCCTGAGCTAAAGCTGTAGCTAGACGCACACGCTGTCTTTCGCCCCCGCTCAGAGTCGTAAGGCGGCGGTTAGCGAATTCCTGCACGCCAGTTTGGGCCATTGCTGTATCGACAGCGTGGCGATCAGCGGGCGTATGGGGGCTGAGGAGCTTCTGATGGGGGAGCCGCCCAAGCTCCACCATCTCTCGTACGGTGATATCGGAGAGAGGGCTTTGCTCTTGTTCTACGACTGCAACCAGTCGCGCTAGTTCTATCGGAGAAAGTCTATCCAATGGCCGCCCGTGGATGCGGATTGAGCCGCCTTGCAGGGGTAGCCAACGGCTGATTAGCTTAATGAGTGTAGACTTGCCAACTCCGTTGGGACCGAGCAACCCCGAAAAAGTGCCCCGGGGGAAGCTCGCACTTATGCCGCGTAGTACGGGCTGACTAAAGCCAAAAGACACGTTTTCCAATGTTATGGCAGGCATCAAGATACCTCCTGACGCTTCCTCGACATGAGCCACAGAAAGAAGGGGCCACCGCATAGCGCCGTGATTATTCCCACCGGTAATTCTTGCGGGCGCATGGCAAAGCGCGCCAATAGATCGGCAAAGGTGAGAAAGACGGCACCACACAGCGCGGCGGTGGGTATCAGGCGTCGGAAGTGGTGTCCGACTAGCATGCGCGCAAAGTGCGGCGTCATCAATCCCACAAAACCAATCACTCCGCTGACGGCCACAGCCGCTGCCGTGAGTAGCGCTGCTACGGCCAGTAAAAGGAGACGTACTCGATCCACATCTACCCCCAAGTGATGAGCAGTAGCATCGCCAACGCTAATCGCGGTGAGGTAGCGGTGGTAGACAAGGGCGATGGAAACGCCTACGACAAGATAGGGAAGCATCATCAAAAAATGATTCCACCCGCGGTTCGCCAAGCCGCCCATCAACCAGAACACTAAAGGATTAATGCGCTCACGGCTCATGAGGACCAAAAAGGACACTGCGGCCGACAGGATGCTGCTCATCGCTATCCCGGCTAAAAGTAAGCCTAGTGTTGACTTGCCCGCCGCCTGTCGGGCGATAGATACGACAGCGAGCATCGACAGAACCGCGCCACCAAAGGCCATAGGGGTGACTGCGCCGAGTCCGAGTACAGTAAACCTAAGCCCGAGAAACATGGCTAGGGCCGCACCTAGACTCGCGCCTGAAGATACGCCGAGCACGAAGGAGTCAGCTAGGCTATTCTGCAGCAGGCCCTGCATCATCGCTCCGGCTGTCGCTAGGGCGGCCCCGACGGCGGCAGCTAGTAATGCTCGCGGCAAGCGCAGCCTCCAGATGATGACGCTCTCCACCGACCACTCGTGAATAGGACTGATGACCAGTTCGCGCAGTGTAGCAGCCAATTGTGCGGGAGAAATATCTGCCGCACCCACCATTAAGCTCGCGAGAAGGCCTAGCGCCAGAGCGCATCCGAGGAGCACATTAACTGATCGCGGCGGCAGCTTGGAGATCGTTTTTGCTAACGCCACAGGTCAGGGTGCAATAGCGAAGAAAGAGTTTTCAGCGCCTGACCAATGCGCGGACCAGGTCGCAGTACTAGGTTTTCGTCTACAAGGTACACGCGCCCATCGCGCAGGGCAGGGATTGTCCCCCAATGCGGGCGTTGCATGATTTGTGCCACTGTCTCTACAGCATGTCCGTAGAACATAACGTGGGGTTGTCGCACGAGCAGGTCTTCCAAGGCTAAGGTGGGATAGTTGGTGGCGGCGTCAGCGGCAAGGTTGATACCGCCTGCGCGTGTGATTAGCTCATGGATCAAAGTGTTTGGCCCGGCGGTCATAATGGGATCAGACCATACTTCGTAGTAGACGAGCGGGCGCTGTTCACTAGTTAAGTCGCGTATGCGCTCGTCAACGCTCCTGACATCCCCGCTTATCTGCCGCTTAACCTCGGTCGCGCCGCGCGCCGCCCCGGCAACCTTGCCTAAGAGCTCCGCGTTGTCTATTACCCCTTGGATGTTTTCGGGATTAAGCACAATGACGGGGATACCAAGCGCTATAAGCTGCTCCGCGGCAGTTCTGTGCAGACTTGCGGCGAGTACGAGGTCGGGTTTGAGGCTCACTATTTTCTCTACCGAAGGCGATCCAAAGCTGCCTACTTCTTCTTTAGCAGCGGCCTGTGGAGGGTAGTCGCAAAGATCTGTTACGCCCACGACTTTCTCCGCGATACCTAACGCGAAGAGCAGTTCTGTGCTGCTGGGGGCCAGAGAGACAATGCGATTGGCTACGCGTGCCAGGGTAACTTCTCGTCCTAAGTCATCAGTTACAGTGATGGTCGGTTGGAGTATGTTAAGGGCGGCACAACCGGTCAGCGCTATAGTCAGCAGAAGCAAGATGGCTACAAGGCTCATTCTTCTCATTGAATCGTTCCTCCTAAAAAAGTTTTCCAAAACAAAGACCCCAACCGCTTTAGGTTGAGGCACGGATGCAAAGCTAGGAATACCCCTGCTTTGACCCAGTCCTCTCGACCGAAGGACGGCGTCTTAGCTCTGGGGCAGGTTTCCTGACTACGGGAGTAGCGCGCCTAGTTCCTTCCCATTCGCCGTGGCGAACAGTGGCGTAACTTAGGTACTACCCGTTACAGTGGCGGGACCGCTCAGGACTTACACCTGATTCCCTTTTAACCCCTAAGCCTAGGGGCACCCCATAGCGTATTTAGTTGACATCTACAGTATACCTTACTACTGTGAGTGAGAGCAACACGTTTAGCGCGACGGGGGGCGCCGCCCTCCGCGCCTTGTGTTTTGTGATTTGTGTTTTGTGATTTGTGATTCGTCCCTTCGTCCCTCCCCTAGTGTCGCCGATGGTGCAGGCATACCACGAGGTGGTGTTCGTCATAGTAATACTCCGAGCCGTGCGCAGGGCAACGCGGGATGCGGTCGAGAAAGCGGGGGAATAAGTCGGCCGGAGTCGAAGGATAGTGCCCATAGATCGCGGCAAAGTACTCAGTTGCATTCTGTACGATGTTCTGGTTAAATCTACATGCAGCCGACTCCCACGTCGCTCGCTCCAGGAGGCCCGCGTGCATTTCGCCGCTACCCGCCGCCGCAGGCAGCATACGCAGCACAACGAGGGCAGAGACAATGGCGATAATGCTGACCACTACCAGTAGTTCAACTAGCGTGTAGCCCTTAGTGTTTGGCTTGATAGCAGACCCCTCCCGGTGAAGCTCGCTTAGCAGGAGTCTGCCCCGAATGCAGTTACTTTAGACCGGAACGGAGTGCGACCATGCTTGAGCAGTTGCGGCAGCTCCGCCACTTGCGGGACATTTACGTCGTCGGCGGAGCAGTGCGAGACCTGTGCCTAGGGCGCGAACAACCAAGCCCCGACATCGACCTGTTGCTACCCGCCCACAGCTTTCATGAGGCATTAGAGGAGGTGGCGCGAGTCTTCGGGTGTGCGCCCTTTCCGCTCTGCGAAGAACGGGGATTCCATAGATTTGTACTTGCCGGGGCGACTTGCGACATCTCACCGCTCGCAGGCGAGCTAGCGGAGAACCTCGCGCAGCGGGATTTTACCGTGAACTCCATGGCGCTCTCGCTTGACGACTATCTCGAGCGTCGCCTCGACAAGATACATGACCCCCACAAAGGCAGAGTGGATCTTAAGCAAAAACTACTGTCCTCTACACACCCTCTTGCCCTGCAAAACGACGCCGTGCGCATCCTGCGGGCCGGCCGTTTGATGGCAGAATACGACTTCACCCCTACAGCTCTGCTCTCGCAACAAGCCGCACAGGCTAGTCACTTGTTAACACAGTGCGCCGGGGAGCGAATTTGGCCGGAGTTAGCGCGCATCTTAAACGCACCTGCCGCGCCGCAGGTACTCGATTGGTTAGATAGTGGCGGTGTGTGGGACACACTGCTGCCGGAGCTAGCTCGCGAGAAAGGGGTCGCACAGAACCGCTACCACAGTTATTGCGTGTACGAACACT
>CAYGHR010000011.1:0-1206 GCA_964349715.1 uncultured Peptococcaceae bacterium | reverse complement strand
CGCGAGAAAGGGGTCGCACAGAACCGCTACCACAGTTATTGCGTGTACGAACACTCTCGGCAGGTGTTTCGTTTCTACGTGCAGATCTGGCACTCCCCGGATTTTCTCTCTGCACAGCTCGTGCCCTCTGTACAAGAGGAGCTGGCAAAGATTGACATGCACATGCAAGCTGTCTGCAAGCTAGGTGCGCTTCTGCATGACATAGGAAAGCCGCCGACGCGTGCCTTACGCGAGGACGGCAGAGTTACTTTCTATCGCCACGAAGAGGTGGGGCAGGAGATGATGTCCGCTGTTTCACGACGGCTTAAGCTGTCGCTATCCGAACACAAAGCCTTGTCTCGCTTTGTGCGGTGGCATATGTATTTGGGACAGCTCGCGCGGCTGCCCCGCCTACACAACGGGCACTTGCACCGCATTGCTCGGCGCTACGGTGAGCAGAGCGTGCCGCTCTCGCTGTTTGCAGTCGCAGACTTCCTAGGGAAAGGCGGCGAAGCGCAAACCGAAGAGGATTACGGGAGAATAGTGCGGGCGGTCGAGGTCTTCTTAGACGCCTGGATGTTCAAAAAACTAGAGATAGTAAGCCCCCCACTCCCCATTACGGCCCCCGAACTAATCCAAGAGCTTAAGTTGCCTCCGGGCAAGTGGCTAGGTGAAACGCTCGACTATCTCAGTGAGCAGGCGGCCATGGGGAGGCTCACAAGCCGTGAGACGGCGCTGTCGCTAGCGCGCGAGTTCTGCGAGCGCCGATAGAGCAGTATCACTTCACCTGTGCGTGGCCTTTGTAGATGAGTCCGCGACTGCCGTCAAGTGTGACGACCTGCCCGTCCCTGAGAATTTCTGTCGCACCAGCCACGCCGATAATAGTTGCTTTGTTTAAGTTGAGCCCCACTATAGCCGCGTGTGAGGTTAGGCCGCCTTCTTCCGCGACAATGCCAGCCGCTTTAGGCAGTACATCCATGTAGTCGCGCTCGGTTGCTGTGGTGACGAGGATATCGCCATCCCTGAGTTTCTCCTGCGCCTCTGCGGCGTTCTTGGCTATGCACACCCTACCTTCGGCGTTTAGCGCGCCAATACCGGTGCCGCGGGCTAACACATCTCCAACAACATGGACTTTAATTAAATTCGTGGTGCCCGGTACGCCCACGGGAACGCCGGCGGTAATAACGACTAAGTCGCCGTTCTTGATGAGCCCTGCTTGCAGGGAGC
>CAYGHR010000010.1:7001-28390 GCA_964349715.1 uncultured Peptococcaceae bacterium | reverse complement strand
GTGTCCCACAACGAGGGGCGCCGCGCTAACCCTAATAACTACCTCTTGATGCACGCCATGGGGCCAAACGTGGCCGGCGTCATCGGTTCGGCTGTCGCGGCGGGCGTGCTGCTGTCGATGCTTGGATAAGAGGTAATATCATGCAAGTTCAGGTAGGCGTTTCGAGCCGCCACTTACACTTGTCTACAGAACACCTGGCGTTGTTGTTTGGCCCGCAGCACGAGCTTGATCCGGCGAAGCCCTTGCGGCAGCCGGGGCAGTATGCGGCGCGTGAGACGGTTACGCTGGTTGGGCCCAAGGGGCAAATCGAAGGGGTGCGTGTCTTAGGCCCGACGCGCGCCCATACACAGGTGGAGATAAGCCAGACCGATGCCGTAAGGCTAGGCTTAAAGCCGCCGGTGCGGGAGTCCGGCGACTTAGCAGGGGCGGCAAGTATTGTGATACGTGGGCCGGCAGGGGAGGTTCTCGCGCCCGAGTCAACAATCCTAGCTTGGCGACATATGCATTTGCATACAGCTGAAGCGGAGCATCTCGGGCTAAAGAGCGGTGCGTCCGTCAGTGTAGTAGTTCAGGGTGCGCGTGCCGTCACCTTTCACAACGTGATAGTGCGCGTGAATCCGCAGTTTAAGGCAGAGTTTCATATTGATACAGATGAAGCTAACGCCTGCGGCTTAGAGAACGGAGCCCTGATAGAGATTTGTCAGGACTGACTGGGATAGGCTCTACGGAAGCTCTACCTTAAAGCCCTCCCCCAGGACTTCATGCGCATCAGTAACGACAATAAACGCATTCCTATCAATTTCTAGGACTACTCTTTTTGCGCGGGTGAGCTCTGTTCTCCCCACGACGCAAAACAGGGTCGTCCTTTCTTGTTTGCTGAAACCGCCTGTGCTCGGGAGTAAGGTTACACCGCGCTCGATTTTGCTCATCAGGGCAGTCGCGATTTTTTCCCCACTGTCTGAGACAACAAACATAGCTTTAGCTGTGTAGAGCCCCTCTTGCACGACATCTATTGTCTTGGTGCAGACAAAGATGGCTATCAGGGCGTACATGGCGTATTCCGCCGAAAACAAGATGCCCGCCACAATGACCACTAAGGCGTCAATAGCCAAAAGCGCGTCTCCAAGGCTGATTCCGCTGTAATGGGCGGCTAGTTTGGCGGCAATGTCGGTTCCGCCGGTCGTCCCCCGGAAGCGAAACACAACTCCCATACCAATGCCCGTAACCACGCCACCGTAGAGAGCCGCTAACAGAGGGTCAGTAGTTAGGGGAGCAATCCCCTGCGTTAAGCCGACAGTTACGACTAAAGAAAGTGTCCCCAGTAAGGTGTATGCGCCAAAACGAACACCGAATACGCGTGAACCCGCAATCAGCAGGGGTACATTGATGGCCAACAAAACCACACTGGGCGAAATGCCAACCAAGTGCACAAGGATTGTAGCGATACCGCTCGCTCCCCCCGCGGCAATGCGGTTAGGAATAAGCAGAGCGTTTAGCCCCAGCGCCACAATCAGCGCGCCAAAAACAATCCCAAGGTAGTCCTTAATGTTGCGGGTCAATCGCGCCACCCCCATGCTGTTATTGTAACATAAGGCATGTACTCCGCACCCTATGGGCTGCACTTCGAGAGGGGCAGCCGGCTCCTAGCTCCTGGCTCCTAGTAGTGCCCGGTGCCTAGCTTCCTCAAGGCTCACTGCTACAGCCCGTTCCCCTAACGCCTCAAGCCTAAAGCTTTAGAACTGAACGCTGAGAGCTGGCAGCTAAAAGGTCGTCCAAATGACGCATTTCAGAAAATTATTTTTTATTGCTAGAAGGAATCGAGGCATTTCATAGAGAACAGTATGGTAATCGACAATTCTGGACTGGAGTCTTAGAGAAAGTCCATGCATGCCTGTGTGAATTACCGGGTGTGTTTGGGCTTTTGCGTCTTTTGGCTTTAGTTCGGGTGACAGGCGAATGGGGGTGTTGTTGCGGGGAAGCATTGCGGGCTAGCATGGCAGTCGACTTCATTTACTCTAATTAAGAAGGGGGTCAAGTAATGTCACCATTCATGGGAGAAGTCATCGGGACCATGGTTCTCATCATCTTTGGCGGCGGCGTGTGCGCCGGTGCCAGTCTCAAGAAAGTGTACTCCAACAGCCCCGGCTGGGTAGTCATTGCCTTAGCGTGGGGTCTAGCGGTCACCATGGCGGTTTTCGCTGTCGGGGGCATCAGCGGTGCTCATCTGAATCCGGCGGTGACCATAGCGCTGGCCGTTAATGGAGCCTTCGATTGGGCAGAGGTACCCGCGTACATTCTTGCCCAGATGCTAGGTGCTATTATCGGTGCGGCTTTGGTCTTCTGCCACTATCTGCCGCACTGGAAGGCAACTGAAGACGCGGGGGCAAAGCTAGGCGTTTTCTCCACCGGTCCGGCCATTAAAAGCACATACGCAAACCTCTTCAGCGAAGTCTTCGGCACGTTCATTCTGATTCTCGGCTTAATGTTCATCGGCGCCAACCAGTTTACGCAAGGACTAAACCCTATAGCGGTAGGTCTCTTGATTGTTGCTATTGGTATGTCCTTAGGCGGCACTACAGGTTACGCGATTAACCCCGCTCGCGACCTTGGTCCCCGCATCGCTCACTTCCTGCTGCCGATACCGGGCAAGGGCGATTCCAACTGGGGCTACGCATGGATTCCTGTGGTTGGTCCCATCCTCGGCGGCGCCTTTGGCGCGGTTTTCTATCAAGCCGTGTTTAAGGGCGAGTTCACAACAGGATTCTGGGTTCTAGGTGCTGTGGTCGCCATCATTTTAGGCATGGCTTATACCACCGGGAAAGACGCTTATATGGAAAAGGGTTCTGCCAAGCGCTCAGCCTAATGACTGTCCGGATAGCCCGTGATAAGGAGAGTGTAGAATGAGTAAGAAGTATATATTGGCGCTTGACCAAGGAACGACCAGCTCCAGAGCCATTCTGTTCGACCAAGACTCCAACATCGTTTCCGCGGCGCAGAGGGAATTCACGCAGCATTTCCCGCGCCCCGGTTGGGTAGAGCATGACGCCGACGAGATTTGGAGTACACAAATTGGCGTAGCCGGAGAAGCCATCGCTAAGGCCGGCATCAACCCTGCCGAAATCGCCGCCATTGGGATCACGAACCAGCGCGAGACTACTGTGGTCTGGGACAAAAAGACTGGGAAGCCCATCTACAACGCTATCGTGTGGCAGTCACGCCAGACCATGGACATCTGCAACGACATCAAAGCCAGAGGCCTCGAGCCGATGTTTAGGGCTAAGACCGGCTTGGTGGTGGATGCGTATTTCTCCGGCACCAAAGCCAAGTGGATTCTCGACAACATTGACGGCGCGAGGGAGAGGGCAGAGAAAGGCGAAATCCTGTTTGGCACTATCGACACGTGGCTGATTTGGAAGCTTACCGGCGGCAAGGTCCACGTGACTGACTACTCTAATGCCTCGCGCACACTGATGTATAACATCCGGGAGCTAAAGTGGGACCCTGAGATCCTAAAGATCCTAAATGTTCCCATGGGTATGTTGCCATCTGTACGGCCATCGAGTGAGCTCTACGGCCACACAGACCCGAACGTCTTTCTCGGCGCGTCTGTGCCCATTGCCGGTGCCGCCGGTGACCAACAAGCGGCCCTCTTCGGACAAACCTGCTTCAACCCAGGCATGGCCAAGAACACCTACGGCACGGGCTGCTTCATGTTAATGAACACAGGCGATAAAGTCTATGAGTCTAAGAACGGCCTGTTGACGACAATTGCCTGGGGACTTGACGGCAAGGTAGAGTATGCCCTAGAGGGCAGCATCTTCGTCGCCGGTTCCGCTGTACAGTGGCTGCGTGATGGGCTGAAACTCATTGAGTCGGCTCCGGACTCCGAGTACTTTGCACAAAAGACGAAGGATGCAGATGGCGTCTATGTCGTGCCTGCTTTTGTAGGTATGGGTGCCCCCTACTGGGATATGAAAGCCCGCGGTGCCATCTTAGGCCTGACTAGGGGAACAACGAAGGCGCATGTGGTTCGTGCCACACTTGACTCAATGGCCTATCAGACCAAAGATGTGCTTAGTGCCATGGAAGCTGACTCCGGTATTAAGCTCAAAGCACTAAAGGTTGACGGCGGCGCGGTCATGAACGGAGTACTGATGCAGTTCCAGGCTGACGTGCTCGATGTTCCGGTCGACCGCCCGCAAGTCACGGAAACAACGGCGTTAGGTGCAGCATATCTGGCCGGCCTTGCCGTAGGCGTTTGGAAGAGCAAGGACGACCTTGTGAGCAATTGGCAACTCAACAAACGGTTCACCCCGATGATGCCCAACATCGAGCGTGAGAAGCTGTACCAAGGGTGGAAGAAGGCCGTAAAGCGTGCCCTCGACTGGGAGGAATAGTATCGGTCTACGCGCAGGAGCACCGGCAGCGCAGTAACAGCGCTGCCGGGACCTTAAACAGGAAGGGAGTTAGTCGTGGTAACAACATCTGCTGCCAAGATTGTAGGCAACCAACCGATAGTCCCGGCTCCACGCAACATCGAGAACTTCCGTCTGGCTTTAGACAGCACACCCGCGACAAGCGTCATCGCCCTTTTCGGTGACATCAACGACTTGCCCGTACTTATCGCCGAGGCAGGTCAAAGGGGCAAGCGCTTGATTATCCACTTCGATCTCTTTGACGGTCTGGGTAAAGACCGGGCGGGGCTTAAGCTCGTTGCCAAAATGGGGGTCACATCCGTTATTACGACTAAGGCGCAACTTGTGAAACTGGCGCAGGAAGAGGGGCTTTCGGTTATCCAGCGGTTGTTTCTGGTGGACTCCGAGTCTTTGCGGACAGGGCTCAACTTGCTGAAAAACACTCGCCCGGATATGCTGGAAGTACTGCCCGCTGTCATCCCTGCGCCTATCATCGCCAACTTGCTGACTCAAACGCGCTTACCCATTATGGCGGGAGGTTTGCTTTCCACGCGTGAAGAAGTACTGCGCGTGCTCAAGAGTGGCGTCACCGCTGTAAGTACGAGTCGTCCTGAGCTGTGGAACATAGACGGACGCTCACTGTAGCCGAAAAATCTGTACGTGGACGGAGAATAAGAGACGGTCCCTGTAATGTGGAGGAAGTGGACTTGACAAAGAAAACACGGGCCGATGTAGTCATTATAGGGGGCGGGATAGTCGGTGCAGCAATAGCACGCGAGCTTTCGCGCTATAACCTCTGTATCATCGTGCTGGAAAGACACCCCGACCTCGGTATGGGCACGTCAAAAGCGAACAGCGGCATCCTTCATGCCGGGTTTGACGCTCTGCCGGGAACGAAGAAGGCCGGGCTCAACGTGCGCGGCAATGCTCTGTACCATGAGCTCGAGACAGAGCTGGGCATAAACCTGAAGTGGATTGGCTCGCTAGTCGTCGCGCTCGAGAGCGACAACTTACCTGTTCTGCATGACTTGCTGCGGCGCGGCCTAGAAAACGGCGTGCCAAGACTTGAGATGCTGTCTAAAGATGCACTTCATGCAATGGAGTCTCATATCACAGAAGCCGCATTAGGTGCCTTATGGGCTCCCACAGCGGGCATCGTGTCACCGTTTGATGCCACTTTGGCCTTCGCCGAAAATGCCGTGCAAAATGGCGTAACGGTGCTGTTAGAGCATGAGGTGACTGAGATTCTTGTGAAGCGGGGTAGAGTAGCGGCAGTAGTCACTGCTCAAGGTGTGATCGAAACGCCATTTATAATCAATGCCGCCGGCGTACACGCGGGCAGCGTGGCTGCTCTAGCCGGTGATGACAGCATCGCCATTACCCCGCGCAAAGGGGAATACCTGCTATTTGACACCGCGCTGGGTGAGTGTGTACGGTCAGTGTTATTCCCTACGCCGACCAAAGTGTCCAAGGGGATAGTGGTTGGTCCCACCGTGCACGGAAACTTGTTCATTGGGCCTAACGCATGGGACGTTTCTGGCCAAGATGATGTGCGGACTACAGCAGGCGGCTTGGCTGAGGTCATAGAGGGCGCAAAGAAGCTCATCCCTAATCTGCCGCTTGGGGCAGTAATTACACAGTTTGCCGGGTTGCGCGCGGTGGCTGCACAAGATGATTTTATTCTTGGCCCCTCACCTGTTGTGGGCGGCCTTATTCATGCTGCCGGCATGCAGTCACCAGGTCTCACGGCTGCGCCGGCTATCGCTGAAGCGGCACTAGAGATTCTAAGGGATGCGGGGCTGTCTCTGACGCCTAATCCGCGCTTTGTGCCGGTAAGACGCCCGCGCCTAAGCTTTAAGGAACAGGACACTCTGACCAGACAGCGCAATTTCAGGCTAAACCCGCTCTATGGACGGATTGTCTGCCGCTGCGAGGCCGTCACGGAAGCAGAGATTGTAGAGGCGATCCACGCGCCCTGCCCGGCGCACACACTTGACGCTGTCAAAATCCGCACGCGCGCGGGCATGGGTCGCTGTCAAGGCGGGTTCTGTGGCCCGCGTGTTTCCTCGCTGTTGGCAAAAGAGCTCAACATGTCTCTCAGTTCGGTCCGTAAAGATAAGGCGGAGTCCTTCCTGTATCGCCCGCGGCGGGGCGGAGAACCCATAGAGGACGCTATTGCCGAGTTTGATGTAGCTGTGATTGGTGGGGGACCGGCAGGTATGGCGGCGGCCATCGCGGCAGGGGAGCGCGGCGCCAAGCGAGTCGTCATCCTTGAGCGCGACCGCGAACTAGGCGGCATCCTCAACCAGTGCATCCACAACGGCTTTGGTCTCCACCGCTTCAACGCGGAGTTGACCGGTCCCACTTACGCACAGCGATACATCGACATGGTGCAGACTGACCCCGCTATCACGGTTTGTCTGGACACAACGGTGCTTAAGATAACTCCGGAGTTTCGCGTGCTGGTCTCCAGCGCGGCACGCGGTTCTTTTGAGATTGCCGCGCGTGCCGTCGTGCTGGCCATGGGTTGCCGCGAGCGAACCCGTGGCGCTATTCGGATTCCTGGGGATCGCCCGGCCGGCGTCTTTACAGCGGGTGCTGCGCAGCGCATAGTTAACATGGAGGGATACCTACCCGGTAGTAGAGTAGTAGTGCTGGGCTCCGGAGATATCGGACTTATCATGGCTAGGCGGCTCACCCTTGAAGGCGCAAAGGTGCTTGGGGTAGTCGAGGTTATGCCGTACTCTAATGGTTTGACGCGGAACATAGTACAATGCCTTGAAGACTACGGCATACCGCTCTATCTCTCCCACACCGTAATCGAAGTTCATGGCCGCGACCGTGTAACCGGGGTGACAGTGGCCGAGGTAGATGAGAACAGATCTCCCAAACCCGGGAGCGAGATGTATCTTGACTGCGATTGTCTGCTGTTGTCCGTCGGTTTAATCCCCGAGAACGAGCTGTCACGCGAAATGGGTGTTCTACTTCATCCTCTTACACAAGGGCCGATCGTCGATCAGTTTAGGCACACCTCGGTACGGGGAGTGTTTGCGGCTGGGAACGTTCTCCACGTGCACGACTTGGTTGATTTCGTCTCAGAGGAGAGTGAAATAGCCGGCCGTGCAGCCGCAGATTATGCCGCCGGCAGTCTACCCAAGGACTACTACAGGCTTCCCATCCGGGCGGGAGAGGGAGTGAGGGCTGTGGTGCCGCAGCAAGTCGCACTGGTGGAAGGGGCAGAAGGGACAATTCGCCTCTACTTGCGCGCCGACGTTCCCATGAAAAAATGCACCCTCACCGTGTCTAGGGGAACGCAGAAACTCCTAGTCAGGAGGTTCCCTGTAGCCAAACCAAGTGAGATGATCGCGGTCGATGTTAATGCGTTCACTCCCGAAGAGGGTTGGGAAGAGCTTTGTGTGTCGCTCGGGGAGGAAGTGTAGAAGCATGAGTGTTAGCCGTAAGTTAATTTGCATCGTTTGTCCTGTCGGTTGCACCTGCGAAGTGACTATCGAATCGGGACGGGAACCCGTAATACGGGGCCAAATTTGTGCGCGTGGAAAAGACTATGCGCTGGCTGAAGCTACTAATCCCCTGCGTATGCTGACAACCACAGTGCGCGTGCGCGGCGGTGTGCTGCCCCTCTTGCCCGTTGTTTCATCCAAACCGCTCCCTAAGGACAGCGTGGCTGTCGGTGTGCGCATGCTAAGCGAGATTGTTGTAGACGCCCCCGTAAAGGCGGGGCAGGTCGTGTATGAGAAACTGCTGGAACTAGATGTGGATATCCTTGCCAGTCGTGACGTGGCCGTGCGCAGGCTCTAGCTTTCATCGTTCTTCACTGCTTTGCTCTGCGATATGGTAAGATGATGGAGCATAAACACGCGAGGTGGTGTTCCGTCTGTGAATGTAATGATCTTCTCCGCGTCCATCGGTCATGGCCACAACCAAGTCGCCAATGCCCTAGCCTACGAGGCAAAGCGCCAAGGGCACGCAGTGCAGGTCATTGACGGGCTTGAGTTCGTCAGTCCTTTTCTCTCGAAGGTTCTGCTAGAGAGCTACCTAAAGATGTTGCGCTATACACCGAGTGTGTATGGCAAACTCTACCAATGGACAGAAGAGCCGATGCTGTTCGACTTTACCTCTATCATTAACAAGCTGCTGTGCAGGAAATTCAAACGCGTTCTGGCGCAGCACCGACCCGAGGCCATTCTCTGTACGCACAGCTTTCCGGCCGGGTTGCTATCGGCACTGAAGTTGAGATTAGGAGAGCCGGTGCGTTTGGTGGCAGCTGTCACTGACTTTACAGTCCACTACACTTGGGTAAACCCAGGTATAGACACATATGTCCTGGCTTCACAAAAGCTCCTGCCGCTGATTCGGCATCTCGGTGTGTCGGAGACGGCCCTCGCTCCGCTAGGCATTCCTATCCGCCCGCAATTTGCCACCCCTCCCGGCAAAAGAGAGGCGCGACTGGCTTTAGGGCTGCACAACAAGCCTACCTTGCTGCTCATGGGCGGGGGGCTCGGGATGGGTACTACATCAGAGCTAATTCGGCTACTCGACAACTCCATGTCTGAGTGCCAAATGATCGTCCTCGCCGGCACTAATGAAGCTTTGCTGCGGGAGCTTAAGGCGATGCGCTTTGCCAATCCGGTAACGGTGCTGGGTTTTGTGGAGAACGTGGAGACTTATATGGCTGCGGCAGACGTGTTAGTCACGAAGCCCGGCGGCGTAACTTGTGCCGAAGCCTTGGCTATGGCCTTGCCTCTGGTCTTTGTGTCGCCGATTCCGGGACAGGAGTGGCGGAACTCCACTTTTCTTGTAGAGCAGCTGGCTGCCATTCACTTCGAGGAGTCCACGTTAGCCGCCAAACTGGGAGACCTCATCCATGACGAAGTGCGCCTGTCCTGCATGTCGCGCATGGCGAGGGAGTTAGCACGTCCTCATGCCGCGCGCGATATCATCGACTTGCTGCAGCACACCTAAATGAAGTATTTTTTCCATGTGTTTGGGTGCCAAATGAATGAGGCGGATGCGGAAGTCTTAGCGGGATTTCTCGTTAACATGGGCTATAGTCAGGCTGACAGCGAGGCCGAGGCGGACATCATCCTGCTTCTTACCTGCTGCGTGCGCGAACACGCGGAAAGCAGAGTTTACGGCAAGCTGGGAGAGCTAGCTAGATTGAAGCAGCAAAAGCCTTCTTTAATAGTGGGGATATCAGGCTGCATGCCCCAACAGACAGACGTCGCAAAGAACCTGCGGGTCAAGTTTCCCTACCTTGATTTGATCTTCGGTACCCATAACTTACCCGACTTTCCGCGCTTGCTGGAGGAAGTAGAGACGCAAGGGGGGCAAGTCTTGGAGGTCGTGGAAGCCGGCGAAGTGCGGGAGAATCTGCCGCGCGTACGCCAAATAGGACTTAAGGCTTGGGTGTCGATCATGTATGGCTGCAACAACTACTGCACGTATTGCATTGTGCCCTATGTGCGGGGACGTGAACGTAGCCGTACACCGGATGCCATTCTAGAGGAAATACGCGGTCTGGGGGAGCAAGGATGCAGGGAAGTCACTTTGCTCGGCCAAAACGTGAATTCCTATGGCCGTGACCTTGCACCCCACGTGAAGGTGGACTTCGCTGACTTGCTCGCGGCGGTAGATAAGGTGCCGGACTTGGCGCGGGTGCGCTTCATGACCTCACACCCGCGTGACGTCACCGACAAGTTAATCGACACCATAGCAGCCGCTCGTGCCATTTGCGAACACTTTCACTTACCTGTGCAGAGCGGAAGCAACGGTGTTTTAGCCCAGATGAACCGAGGTTACACCCGCGAAACTTACTTAGAACTGGTGCGCAAGTTGCGTGCGGCTGTCCCTCTTGCGGCCCTCACTACCGACGTTATAGTAGGATTCCCCGGTGAGACAGAGCAAGACTTCGCCGAGACGTTAGACCTAGTGCGCGAAGTAGGCTTTGACTCTGTTTTCGCTTTTGCCTACTCGCCGCGCAGCGGCACGCCTGCGGCAGATTTCGCGCCACAGCTTTCTAAAGCGGAGAAAAGCCTGCGGCTTAAACAGCTAATTGATACAGCCAATGCCATAGCGCTCGAGCGCAACCAGCCCCTCGCCGATACCACTGTAGAAGTGCTAGTGGAAGGTCCAAGCAAGACCAACCCGGAGAGGCTAACCGGGCGCACACGGACAAACAAGCTTGTACACATTGATGCTAAACCCGGCCTACTTGGCAAGCTCGTAGATGTGAGAATCACGCGGGTGCAGACCTTTAGTCTGTTAGGCGAGCCGGTTGGGGTGGGGCGATGAACGGCTACACTCCCATGCTGCAGCAGTACTTGGAGATTAAGGCCCAGCATCCTAACTCCATCCTTTTTTTCCGACTGGGAGACTTCTACGAGATGTTTTTTGAGGACGCTAAACTTGCAGCCCCCATTTTAGAGATTACTTTGACCGCGCGTGAAGGCGGGGCAGCGGGAAAGGTGCCTATGTGTGGGGTGCCGTACCACGCCGCCGACAGCTACGTGCCTAAGTTACTGGCCGCAGGGCACACCGTTTCCATTTGTGAGCAGACAGAAGACCCAAGCACTGCCCGGGGATTGGTGCGGCGCGAAGTCGTGCGCACTATTACTCCGGGAACACACGGAGATTGCCCGCCGGACACGTCCAACTATATTGTGGCTTGGACGCACGAAGGAGAGAGTTTCGCCTTAGCCGCGGTCGAGTTCACGACAGGCTCAATCGATATTTACAGCGGCAGTGGAGTCTCGGAGTCCATCGCCCATGAGCTCTTTCGCTTAACGCCGCGAGAGGCCCTTGTGCCCCGCGGGGAACTCCCGGTTAACATTGAGAAGGCACTCGCACACTGTGGGGCCTTAAGACAGCCTCAAGCTGGGCTAGACTTGGCACAGGCTTCGGCGCTGTGTGAAGCTCTCCCGAGGCGTGGAACCATTTCACCGCTGGAAACGTTGCCTCTCGCCGAAATCGTATACTATCTCAAGCAGATCGGCATCAGCGCCTTTGGGCATTTTACTGCTCCGCGCCTACACGTAGAACAACAGGTAATGGCTCTTGATGCCGTAACCCGTCGCAATCTCGAACTGACAAAGACGATACGCCAGGGCGATCGCACCGGCTCTTTGCTGTGGGTGCTCGACCACACCGTTACTTCCATGGGTGCGCGCTTGCTGCGCCAATGGATTGAGCAACCCCTGACTCTCTTGCCGGATATTCTGGGGCGTCATTCGGCAGTAGAGGAGCTTACCGCAAGAGAGATGCGAACTGCGCTGCGCGCTGCCCTCGACCTAGTCTATGACCTCGAGCGGCTCCTTAGCAGAGTTTCGGCGGCAGTCGCTACCCCGCGAGATTTGGTGGCCATCGCCAGATCGCTCACGGCGGTTGCTGACGTTAAAGCGGCGTTGTCAATGGCCGCCTGTCCCTTGTTGACGGAGATTCACTCCCAACTCGATCCCCACTCGCACTTGACACAACGGCTACTGGAAGCGCTCCACGATGAGCCGCCGCCAACGGCACGTGAAGGCGGCATCATCCGCGACGGCTACGACGATGGGATAGACCGCTTGCGCAGGTTAAGCAAGGATGGAAAGAGCTACCTCGCTGAGTTAGAGGCAAGAGAGCGTGCGGCCACAGGTATTAAGTCATTGAAGGTGGGCTTTAACCGTGTGTTCGGCTATTATCTAGAGATAACCAAGAGCAATCTTGCCGATGTCCCCCCTCACTATCACCGCAAACAGACGTTAGCCGGTGCCGAGCGCTACATCACAGAGGAACTCAAACAGCATGAAAGCGCGGTTCTGTCCGCTGAAGAGCGCCTTCTCGCACTCGAGCAGCAGGTATTCATCGCACTTTGCGGGAGTGTCGCCAAAGCCGCCCAGACTATAGTCCCAGTAGCGCGCGAGTTAGCTAGGCTCGATGCGCTACAGTCGCTAGCAGAGGCCGCCAGCCGTTACCGCTACGTGCGACCGCAAATGGTAAGCGGTAGCTCCATTGTCATCAACTCGGGCCGTCATCCGGTGGTGGAACGAATTGTGGGCACCCACGCCTTTGTACCCAATGACACGGAGTTCAGCCAAGGGGAAATTGCCATTATCACCGGCCCCAACATGGCCGGCAAGTCCACATACATGCGTCAGGTGGCCTTGATTGTCTTGATGGCACAGATGGGCAGCTTCGTCCCGGCGTCGCGCGCCGTAATTGGCATCGCGGACAGAGTCTTTACGCGCGTTGGCGCAGCTGACGACTTGTATGGCGGACAGAGTACCTTTATGGTGGAAATGACGGAGACTGCTCTCGCGCTGCGGGAAGCTACCGCAGGCAGCCTCTTGCTGTTCGATGAAGTAGGGCGCGGGACCAGCACCTACGACGGGATGGCGTTAGCACGCGCGATTATGGAGTACGTCCACGATCAAGTAAGAGCGCGGACGCTGTTCTCTACTCACTACCACGAACTGACGAGTCTAGCGGACAAGCTTGAGCGCTGCCGTAACTACACCGTGGCGGTCTTAGAGCAGAACAAAGAGATTACTTTTCTGCGCCGCGTAAGCCCCGGGAAGGCCAGCAAGAGCTATGGCATCCATGTAGCCGAGCTAGCGGGACTTCCGCGGCGCGTTACCGAGAAGGCCTATGCCCTACTTAAGGAGCTCGAACAGAATCGACGTTTGTCTCGCGAACAAACCTCCCTGTTTGACTACGTGGCAGAGAGTGCCGCAACAACGGCACCTGATCCCAATGCAATTTTGGCCATGGAGCTACTCACGGATATCCGGCAACTTAATCCCGAAGTCTTGTCACCTCTGCAAGCGCTGACTGTCCTATATGAGCTCAAACGCCGAGCAGCAGAAAATTTACCGAGATAGAGGTGTGTCCGGTTGGGGATAAGAGTCTTAGATGCGGATGTAATTAACCAGATTTCCGCGGGCGAGGTAGTAGAGAGACCGGCATCGGCTGTCAAGGAACTAGTGGAGAACTCCCTGGATGCGCAAGCTTCAGACGTCACAGTGGAAATTGAGGGGGGAGGGCTAGACTTAATCCGGGTCACGGACAACGGGCATGGTATGGATAGAAGCGACCTAGCCGTTTCCGTGTTGCGCCATGCGACGAGCAAGCTCAGGAGCATAGATGACCTCTTCTCACTCACTAGTCTAGGTTTTCGCGGTGAAGCGCTGCCTAGCATAGCCGCAGTGAGCCACCTATCAATAAAAAGCCGCCCACAAGGAAGCGGACACGGGTATCTGCTGGTGTGTATGACGGGCGAACCGCAGAACATTCAGGCCGTAGGGATGCCCAAGGGGACTATCGTGGAAGTGCGCCAGCTCTTTGCTAACATTCCCGCCCGGCTCAAGTTCATGAAAAGCGCGACAGCGGAAGCGCAGCGCATCGCGATATGCGTAGAACGCCTCGCTCTGTCCCATCCTGCCGTGCGCTTTACTTTGATACTAGATGGACGCATAGCCTTACAAACACCGGGCACCGACTGCTTACTGGACACAGCGGCAGCCGTATACGGCACAGACGCGGCCAAGCATTTATGGGCTTTCCCCGCGACAAAGTCCCACATTACCCTCGCGGGCGTACTCGCGCGGCCGGCATTGACGCGTCACAACCGCGCGTGGCAGTTCTTCTTTCTTAATGGGCGGTGCATAGAACACAGGGGCCTTAGCTTTGCGCTTGACGAAGCCTACCGCACTCTCCTGCCGGGGAAGCGCTATCCGGTAGCAGTCCTGCATATCACTATGGACCCCAGAGATGTAGATGTTAACGTTCACCCCGCCAAAACAGAGGTGCGCTTCTGTGATGAGAGGTCTGTAGTTTCTGAAGTCATTGCCCGGCTTAAGACAAGAGTTGCGGAGATGACCAGACCAGGCGAGGGTCTTTCGCGCCCCTCGCTTTTGCACAAAACCCCTTTGCTCGAAGCAGAGAACTCTCTCTTAGCAGGCTCTGTTGGCAGCGGCACGCTTGGCGCCCTTCCCCCTGCGCAGGTGTCCTTCTTGCCAAACGTTGCTTATCGCTTGGTGGGGCAGGTCATGAATAGCTACCTGCTCATTGAAAGGGACGGCAAGCTGGTGATTGTGGATCAACACGCAGCACACGAGAGAATCCTTTTTGAGGAACTCCTAAAGAAGGAAACGTTAGAAGTACTCGACCTCGCCATACCGATGACTGTAGCCCTCGGCAGCGCAGTAGTCTCAGAAGATCATCTGGCCGCTCTGGCTAGAATGGGGATTATCTGCGAGCCGTTTGGCGGCGGCACTTACCTAGTAAGGAGTTTCCCGGCAGTGTATCGCGGCTACTTTGACGAACAGACACTGCGCGAGCTGCTAACCGACCTAAATGAGGACAAGTCGAAGCTCGACAGAATGGAGAGCATGGCACAGGCGCTCGCTTGCCGTGCTGCTATTAAGGCCAACACCAAACTTTCGCCTGCAGATATGGTGGAGCTTTTGGACAGGCTCTATCGTACTGACCGCGCGGTGTCGTGCCCGCATGGCCGTCCTGTGGAAATAGAGTACACGGGAGAAGAGCTGTTTCGGCTTTTTCACCCAAGTTCACGGTAGGTGCAAAGTGAAGAGACGTGTTCTCGCCATTGTGGGGCCTACCGCCGTGGGCAAAACTGCCCTTACTCTGCGCCTAGCAGAGAAGCTAGGCGGCGAAGTCATTTCCGCCGATTCCATGCAAGTCTACAGGGGCATGGACGTAGGCACCGCCAAACCTACACCAGCGGAACGCACCCGCGTTCCGCATCATCTCATTGACGTTTGCGAGCCCGGGGAGGCCTTTAGTGCCGCTGACTATCAGAGATTGGCGCGGGCTGCGGTAGAGGACATTGCCGGCAGGGGAAGGCTCGCCATTTTTTCCGGCGGGACTGGCATGTACATCCGCGCCGCCATAGATGACTACAATTTCATCACCATCAACAACGACTGGCGTGTTAGGGACGAACTGCGCCAAGAAGCGCGGGAGGCGGGGCTTAGCCAGCTGTACGCGCGCCTTGCGGATGTGGATCCACAGGTTGCCGCGCGGGTACATCAGAATGACGAGAGGCGGATTGTGAGGGCGCTGGAGGTGTTTGCGACCACAGGCCGCCCTTTGAGTTATTGGGAAGCGCAGAAGGACGCCCGTCAAGCCATCTACCATGCAGTGTTTATTGGGCTTCGAAGACCACGCGCTGAGCTGTATGCGCGCATTGACCGACGAGTTGACGCTATGGTGGCCATGGGGCTAGTAGATGAAGTGCGTGCACTCCTACACCGCGGTATGGGTTTTGTGGCGCATCAGGCCCTAGGATACAAAGAGGTGATTCCTTTCCTTGAGGGCCGCTGTACCTTAGGCGAGATGAAGGAAAACATCAAGCGAGAGACGCGCCGCTACGCGAAACGACAGCTGACGTGGTTCAGAGGGGATGCGCGTGTACAGTGGATTGATGTAAGTGACGAGACAGAGGCCGAAGCTGCAATTATGGGAATTCTTGCGCACCCCCGAGGATTGTAATAGAATGAATCATACGGAGATAGGGGGGCTAGCTTTGTCGAAGGCGATTCTTAACCTGCAGGATACCTTTCTCAATCAGGTCCGCAAAGAAAACATGCCGGTGACAATTTTCCTAGTTAATGGATATCAGTTGAAGGGCATCGTTAAAGGTTTTGACAACTTCACCATCATCATGGTAGACGCAGATGGGCGGCAGCAGCTCGTCTACAAACACGCAGTATCCACAGTTCAACCTGCCCGCACGGTCTCCATAACCGTAGGCGATAACTTAAACTAAAGTGAGCCCGCGCGCGACGCGGGCTGTGTTCATTGCAGGATTAGGAGGTGACGGGTATGCACCCCGTACAGCGAGATGAGCGCGAAAAGGCCGTGCTTTTCACGGTGGCGAGCTCTCACACGGCGGAACTGGATAGTCTCTTGGAGGAACTTGCCGCCCTAGTGGAGTCAGCCGGGGCCGAGGTGCAGGGGAGGCTCGTGCAGGTAAGGTCACACCCAGACCCCGCGTATTTTTTGGGTAGTGGCAAGGTTAAGGAGCTAAAAGAGCTCTTGGTCAGTCTGGGTGGCACAGTTGCTGTCTGTGATGATGAGCTATCGCCGTCGCAACAGCGCAACCTCGAAAAGGAACTTGGCACTCGGGTGCTTGACCGCACGCGAATCATTTTAGATATTTTCGCGGCCAGAGCTTCTTCCGCTGAAGGCAAGATGCAGGTCGAGCTTGCACAGTTGGCTTATCTTCTGCCACGGCTCCGCGGCAAGGGCATCGAAATGTCGGGTTTGGGAGCCTCAGCCGGAGGTATACGTACGCGCGGCCCGGGGGAGACAAAGTTAGAATACGACAGGCGCAGAATTAAGTCCCGCATGGCAGACTTAAAGCGGCAAGTGGAAGAGCTTGACCGACACCGAAGCCTGGCCCGCGACCAGCGTGTCGCGCGTTTCGTTCCTACGGTGGCCCTTGTGGGCTACACCAATGCGGGAAAGTCCAGCTTGCTTAACGCACTGACCGGTGGTGGGGCTCTGGTGGAGAACAAGCTCTTCGCCACACTGGACCCCTTGGCGCGCGAGTTAGTGCTGCCGGACAGCCGGACGGTCATGCTTGTCGATACAGTGGGCTTTGTTAGGAAGTTGCCGCACCAGCTGATCAAGGCTTTCCGTGCCACGCTTGCGGAAGTGCGGCAGGCGGACCTGTTGCTCCACGTGGTGGACGTTTCTCACCCTCATGCCCTAGAGCAGGCTCAGGCAGTACACTCCGTCCTAGCCGAACTTGGGGCTGCCGACACGCCAAAGGTGGTTGCGCTCAATAAGATGGATGCGGTAAGCGAACTACCTGCTCTGCCGGAGTTAGGCGTAGCGATCCCCATTTCCGCTTTGCACCACACTAACCTGGGCCTCTTGGCCGCAGCTATCGCCGAGGGCCTAAGCGATAGGCCCGTTAGAACACACTTCGTTATCCCCTTTGCGCGCGGCGACCTCTTAGGACTGCTGCACGCTAAAGGCGACGTGGTAAGCATGAGCCACACTGAAGCCGGCACAGAAATCGTTGTTGACGTGGTACAGAGGTACGCGAACAAGGTGGAGGCAGAGTTAGGCAGGCATGACTGACGTTTCGGTATTACTGGCGCATGCGGAAGATCTGCTCACGGCGCAGTTTCGCGAGTTTGATTCCTTGGCTGTTGCCAACCAAGCACGGGTGCTAGACGCTTTTCGCAGACACAGAGTCTCCGACTTTCACTTGCACGGTTCGAGCGGTTACGGCTACAATGACCTTGGCCGCGAGATTATAGAAGACATATATGCCGACTTGTTTGCGGGGGAGGCCGCGCTGGTCAGAGCGCAGTTTGCCTCCGGGACCCATGCTCTGGCGTGTGCCTTGTTTGGGGTACTCCGTCCGGGAGACGAGCTCCTTGTAGCTACAGGCAGCCCCTACGACACCCTGCACTCGGTTATCGGCATTAAGGATGCGGGACTAAGCTCCCTCAAGGCTTGGGGAGTTAGCTGCCGCATTGTTCCGTTGCTTGCGGGCGGAGAAGTCGATTTGTCAGCCCTTAAGGGCGCGCTGACGCAAAAGACTCGACTGGTGCATATCCAGCGTAGTCGCGGCTATCACTGGCGAAAAGCACTAAGTCTCCCAGAGATAGAACAAGTTATCGGCATAGTTAAAGCCTACAACCCTAGCATTGTATGTCTCGTAGACAACTGCTACGGTGAGTTCGTGAGCACATCGGAGCCCGGGGCTAGCGGCGCTGACCTTACGGTGGGCTCGCTTATCAAGAATCCGGGCGGGGGACTGGCCTTGACGGGTGCATACATAGTAGGGAAAAGAGACCTCGTGCATCTCGCTGCCGAGCGCTTGTACGCCCCGGGCATTGCCGCACAGGTAGGCGCGTCTTATGGCATGAATCGCGGTTTCCTACAGGGCCTCTTTTTGGCCCCGGCTGTAGTCGGTGCGTGCCTGAAGGGCGCAGCCCTCTTGGCGCAGACATGTGAACTGCTGGGGCTGGCTACGTCCCCTAGGCCGCATGAACGCCGCAGTGATATAATTCAGGCGGTGCGCATGCCTTCCCGAGAGAGCCTGATTGAGTTTTGCCAACGTATTCAGGCTGCATCGCCCGTTGACGCGCATGTCACTCCCGAGCCGGGCAAACTGCCTGGATACGATTGCGACGTCATTATGGCTGCCGGCACTTTTGTGCTCGGGGCATCTAGCGAGCTATCCGCTGATGCTCCTATGCGCGATCCCTTAACGGTTTATGTGCAGGGAGGCCTCACCTACTCGCACATTAGGGTAGCGCTAGCCAATGCTCTACCTACACTTATTCCCAAATAGTAGAAGCCAAGATGGGGAGGCCGGAGGATGCAGGAGAAAAGAATCGTTTTCTTTGAGGAAGGCACCAAAGACATGCGCGCGTTGCTTGGCGGCAAAGGCGCGGGGCTGGCGGAGATGACGCGTGTTGGGTTACCTGTTCCCCCGGGGTTTACGGTGACCACCGCCGCCTGTATGGAGTATTTTGCGCGCGGCTCATTGACGGATGACATCTCTCAAGGCTTGGAGAGCAGCATGGCGAGACTGGAGGAACAGACCGGCAAGGCCTTTGGCAACGCCGAGAATCCTCTCTTAGTATCGGTACGCTCCGGTGCGGCGTTTTCCATGCCCGGGATGATGGATACCATCCTTAATTTAGGCTTAAACGACCGAGTGGTGCGAGGCCTTAGCCAATTGACTTCGCCCGTTTTCGCGTTGGACTGCTATCGCCGCTTCATAGAGAAATACGCGGAAATAGTACTTAAAGTTCCGCATCACCATTTCGCGGATTGCCTGGAGGAGCGAAAAAGACAGGCGCGGGCATTCCATGACCATGAGCTCGGGGCCGAAGACCTCTCCCGCCTTATCGCTGTGTACAGAGAAATTGTAGCGAAGTTTGCAGAGCGCCCTTTCCCGGAGTCACCTTGGGAGCAGCTCTTAGAGGCGGTACAAGCGGTGTTTGACAGCTGGGAAAACCCTCGCGCTAAAGTATATCGCAAGCTGCATGCCATCTCTCAGGCCGCCGGTACCGCAGTAAACGTCCAAGCAATGGTTTTTGGCAATCTAGGCTCAGCTTCCGGAACCGGTGTCTGTTTTACGCGTAACCCCTCTAGCGGCGCAAAAGAGCTGTTTGGGGAGTATCTCGCCCATGCGCAGGGTGAAGATGTAGTCTCCGGCACAAGGACTCCCGAACGCGTGTCTGTGTTAGGCGACCTGATGCCTGAGGCATACGCGCAGTTACAAAGGGTTGCACATCAGCTTGAGTCTCATTACCGGGACATGCAGGATATCGAGTTTACTGTCGAACGGGGCAAGCTCTATCTCTTGCAGACACGCGCCGGCAAGCGTAGCGCAGCTGCCGCGGTGCGTATGGCTGTCGAAATGCTAGCGGAGGGGTTAATCTCAACTCCGGAGGCCTTGTTGCGAGTGCAGCCGGAACACATTGAGTTGATGCTTCACCGCGCGGTCGACTACAAGCAAACGCTGACGGAGTTAACAAGGGGGCTGCCTGCCTCACCGGGAGCAGCCACCGGCGCCATCGTCTTTGACAATGAAGGCGCACTTAGGTTGACCCGAGCGCAGCGCAAAACGATTTTGCTGCGCCCCGAAACTTCCCCCGACGATATTCAGGGCATTATCGCCAGCGAAGGTATCATCACCAGCAGGGGGGGGATGACCAGTCATGCGGCCGTCGTGGCTCGCGGCATGGGTAAGCCCTGTGTATGCGGTGCAGAGGCAGTGCGCATCGACCTCGCCGCGCGCAAGGCTAGCATCGGGGAGCACGTTTTTGTGGAGGGCGATATCATCTCACTCGACGGGCAAAACGGCAGGGTCTTCTTAGGAGCGGTTCCGCTCGTTGAACCCGAGCAAGGACGAGAATTCAACCACTTGCTGGATATGGCGGATGAGGCGGCAAGGCTCACAGTGCGCGCTAACGCCGACAATCCGGAGGACGCCGCCTTAGCGCGCAGTTTTGGAGCGCAGGGGATAGGGCTTTGCCGAACAGAGCACATGTTTATGGAAGCAGACCGCCTGCCCATTATGCAGGCGATGATCATGGCTGAGCACGAGGAAGATAGGCAGTACGCACTGCAAAAGCTTCTGCCCGTGCAGCGCGCCGACTTCTACGGCATCCTAAAGGCCATGAACGGCTATGCCGTAACGATTCGCCTTCTTGACCCGCCTCTGCACGAGTTTCTGCCCGCTCCACACGAGTTGAAGGCCGAAATCGCCAAGGCCGCGACTCATGCGGCGCGTGTCAAGGCCGAGCGCGCCGTGCGAATCGTCGAGCAGCTGCACGAGTCTAACCCCATGCTCGGCCACCGGGGATGTCGCCTAGGGATAACGGCACCAAGCGTGTACGCGATGCAGGTAGAGGCTATCGCCGAGGCCACCTTTGATCTCCTTAACGCGGGCTATGACCCGAAACCTGAGATTATGATTCCCCTCGTGGGACACCACCGCGAGCTTATTGTAACCCGCAGGTTAGTCGAAAGCACCTGGGAAATGGTCGAGAAACGGCGAGGGCAGCGTCTGACTGTGCCTATCGGGACGATGATTGAGATACCGCGAGCTTGTCTTGTGGCCGGAGAACTGGCTAAGCATGCCGACTTCTTCTCTTTCGGCACTAATGACCTCACCCAAACTACGTTTGGGTTTAGTCGCGACGATGTCGAAGGTAAGTTCCTGCCCGCGTATTTAGCACAGGATATTCTAACCCACAATCCCTTCGCCGTACTGGACAGGGATGGCGTGGGCAGGCTGATGCGTATGGCAGTGACTGAGGGTCGCGCGGCGAAGCCGAGCCTAAAGATAGGCATTTGTGGCGAGCATGGCGGCGAAGCAAATAGCATAGCTTTTTGCAGCGAGCTTGGTTTAGACTACGTGAGTTGCTCGCCCTACAGGGTGCCGGTCGCGCGTTTCGCAGCCGGGCGTGCGCTCTA
>CAYGHR010000010.1:3673-6901 GCA_964349715.1 uncultured Peptococcaceae bacterium | reverse complement strand
ACGTCTGTGCAGTAGAGGGCCTCCATGGAGGGATTCTCCGGCTGCAAGCGAACGCGGTGAGGCTCGCGGTAAAAGGTCTTCACCGTGGCTTCGTCCTCGAGCAAGGCCACAACCATATCGCCGTTCTGTGCGACATTTTGTTTGCGCACCAGAACCATGTCCCCATCTAATATGCCTGCCCCCGTCATAGATTCGCCGCGGATGGTGAGCATAAAGATGTCACCGGCGGGCACAAACTGCGGCGCAAGGGTAAAGTAGTCCTCTACATTTTCGACGGCGAGGATAGGCTCGCCCGCGGTAACGCGCCCGACAATGGGGAGCGCTACGGTAGAAGAGGAAGGGGCGAAAGGTGCGCCGTCCAAGACCTCAATCGCGCGTGGCTTGGTAGGATCTCGCCGGATGCACCCCTTTGACTCAAGGCGCGACAAATGGCTGTGGACAGTTGCACTAGAATTAAGTCCCACCGCCAAGCCAATTTCGCGCACGGAGGGCGGATAGCCCTTGACGCGCACCTCGTGCTTGATAAATTCGAGGATCTCTAGCTGGCGCTTAGTGAGACCATTCTTCATTGCCGGTCACCATCCTCCGCTACATTGCCCACAGTATAGCATATTGTGTCAACGAGGTCAAACATCCGTTTGGCTTTTGCAGACTTTTGCTTGACAGTGCGAACATATGTGTGTATATTGGAGGCAGATCATATGTTCGGGGGGAACAGATGTGCGTATAGTAGTTGTCGCAATCGTAGCAACGGTAGGGCTGTCGGCGATTATCGGTCTTTTCGGGGGTAGTACCTCAGCTTTTCACCCTTCGCACTACTTGGTTTACGAGGTGCAGACAGGCGACACTCTGTGGGCGATTGCCGCTGAGTTCGGCCCGCCTCAGCTTGACCCGAGGACCTATATTTACCAAATCCGAAAACTAAATAGCCTCGCGTCAGCGAATATCCATCCGGGACAAGTCCTGCGGCTGCCAATCCGCTAAGGCGCATAAACTCACACCCCGCGGGGAAGCTATGCGAGCAACACATCTACTACCGGAGGTGCACAACCGTGCCTGAAGTAGAGCGGGGGATTCCCCCGTATCGCCGCCACATGCAAGAGTTCGTGTACCCTGATTACCATGAGTGGCCGTTCCCCGACACATTTGACCTTGCCGCCCACTCTGATTCTGCGCTCATCCCCGATGCGGTGAAGTCTCCGCCCGCAGTAATACCGGCGCAGTGGGATTATCACTATAGTCTGGTTGAGCCCGGGGAGCCTCACTATAGGCTTGACACTCTCTAAGCATCGTGCTAATGTTGTGAGCAACAGCATTGACAAGGAGCAGTAGGGTAGGGAGGCCAGAGAGAGCTGCCGGGTGGTGCAAGGCAGTGGCTAAAGAACCTGAAACTCGCCTTGGAGTTGGCACCGGTTGGCACCGTTATCGGCCCTTAAGCGGATGCTCACGCATCAATGAGAGTGGTACCACGGAAGGCAGCCTTTCGTCTCTTACAGAGATGAAGGGCTGTTTGTGTTTCAAGGCTTATTGCATTAAATACTTGAGACAAGGGGATGAAGGTATGGCCAAATACGGCAAGCACATCGACGTTAAGTGGCAAAAAAGATGGGAGGAGACTGAACTCTACAAGTTTAGGCGTGAGAACGTGGACAAGAAATTCTATTGCTTGGAGATGTTCTCCTACCCTTCGGCAGCTAACTTACACGTCGGCCACTGGTGGAACTTCGGCCTTACTGATTCGTTTGCGCGGGTAAAGCGCATGCAGGGCTTCGAAGTCTTCGAGCCCATGGGCTTTGACGCCTTTGGTTTGCCGGCGGAAAACTACGCCATCAAGACCGGGGTTCATCCCCGTGACTCTACCCTGAAAAACATTGACACCATGCGCACACAGCTACGCACAATGGGGGCGATGTTTGACTGGGACTATGAAGTAGTTACTTGCGAGCCGGATTACTATAGGTGGACACAGTGGCTGTTTCTAAAACTCTTCGAGCGGGGGCTCAGCTACCGCAAAGAGGCCCCCGTTAACTGGTGCCCAAGCTGTAACACCTCGCTTGCCAACGAACAGGTTGACGGGGCGGCGTGCGAGCGTTGCCAAACCGAGGTTACAAAGAAGAATTTAACCCAGTGGTTCTTTAAGATTACTCACTACGCTGAAGCTCTCTTGGCGGGCTTAGACGGCTTGGCTTGGCCTGAGAAGACCAAGACCATGCAAAAGAACTGGATAGGGAAGAGCACCGGCGCAACGATACGCTTCGCGGTAGCGGATCACACGGCGGAAATAGAGGTGTTTACTACTCGCGCCGATACGTTGTTTGGGTGCACCTATCTAGTCTTGGCACCAGAGCATGCATTGGTCGATAAGCTTACTGCGCCCTCTGCTCAGAGCGCCGTGGCGACCTACCGCGCGTATGTCGATAAGCAAAGCGAAATTGACCGCCTGTCCTCGGCCCATATTAAGAGTGGCGTATTTATTGGCGCGCACGCACTGCATCCGCTTACGCACGAGCGCTTGCCAATCTGGATTGCCGACTATGTCTTGGCTAGTTACGGCACCGGCGCGGTCATGGCCGTGCCCGCGCACGATGAACGCGACTTTGCTTTTGCCGAGCAGTATGGCTTACCCATCAAACGCGTGATTGCCGGGGTTAACGCAGGCGTAGACGACACACTGCCTTTCGTCGACGACGGCATCTTGGTCGATAGCTTAGAGTACAGCGGTTGCGCCTCAGACGCGGCGCGTAACAGCATCGTTGCCGCTCTGGCGGCAAACGGCAGCGGACGGGCGACCATAAACTACCGTCTGCGCGACTGGTTAGTTTCGCGCCAGCGTTACTGGGGCGCGCCCATCCCTATCGTGCACTGTGACAGCTGCGGGATAGTTCCGGTACCGGAAAGTGAGCTCCCGGTGCTCCTGCCCTACAACGTGGACTTTACCCCGGATGGACAATCACCGCTCGCTAAGTCGCCCGAGTTTCTCGCTACTCCCTGCCCGCGGTGCCAAAGAGCGGCGCGGCGGGATACCGACACGCTAGACACTTTTGTGTGCTCATCGTGGTATTTCTTGCGTTATCCCGACAATAAAAACGCCGCTCTGCCGTGGGACCCGAGTTGGATTAACCGGATGCTGCCGGTGGACATGTATGTGGGCGGCCCCGAACATGCTGTAATGCACTTGCTCTATGCGCGCTTTGTTACACATGCTCTGCACGACATGGGGTATGTCGA
>CAYGHR010000010.1:0-3573 GCA_964349715.1 uncultured Peptococcaceae bacterium | reverse complement strand
GAGTGCGGTGTCCATGCACTCATCTAAGAAGAAGGGGATTCTAGATGGTTACACGTAAAGTCACCATTGACGGCAACACTGCGGCTGCGCATGTCGCCTATGCTTTCAGCGATGTAGCGGCCATTTACCCTATCACGCCTTCGTCCAATATGGGCGAGATGGCTGACGAATGGGCAGCGGGCGGCAAAAAGAACATGTGGGGGCAAACGGTAGCAGTTGCCGAGCTGCAGTCCGAAGGAGGGGCTGCGGGAGCGGTACACGGCTCTCTAGTCGCGGGCGGACTTACCACGACCTTCACCGCGTCACAGGGGCTGCTGCTCATGATTCCGAACATGTACAAGATTGCGGGCGAGCTTTTGCCCACGGTTTTCCACGTATCGGCACGGGCATTAGCTACGCATGCCCTCTCTATCTATGGTGATCACTCCGACGTAATGTCGACACGGCATACGGGGTTCGCCATGTTAGCTTCGTCCTCCGTCCAAGAGGCGATGGATTTGAGCTTAGTGGCACATCTGGCCACACTTAAGACCAAGGTGCCATTCCTACATTTCTTCGACGGCTTCCGTACTTCGCACGAGGTCCAGAAGGTACACGAGATAAGTTTTGAGGAAATGCGGGCGCTTGTGGATATGGAAGCAGTCCGTGACTTCCGTGACCGCGCACAAAATCCGGAGTTTCCGCGGCAGCGGGGTACTGCCCAAAACCCCGATATCTATTTCCAAGGCCGCGAAGCAAGCAACAAATACTATTTGGCAGCTCCTCGCATCGTCGAGGACGTAATGCGCCAAGTCGGTAAGCTAACCGGACGCCACTATCAGCCCTTTGACTATGTCGGTGCGCCGGACGCGACGCACGTTATCGTAATCATGGGTTCGGGCGCGGAGACGGCAGAGGAAACGGTCAATTACCTGAACGCTCGCGGCGCAAAGCTCGGTGTCGTAAAGGTGCGCTTGTACCGTCCCTTTAGCGTAACGCATTTCTTAGAGGTCGTACCGGCGAGCGTCACGCACATATCCGTGCTTGACCGCACTAAAGAACCGGGCGCGCCCGGCGAACCGCTCTACCAAGATGTTTGTACCGTCTACGCCGAACTAGGGCAAGCCAAAACCATCGTCGGTGGCAGGTACGGTTTAGGACTGAAAGAGTTTACCCCTTCGATGGTCAAAGCCGTCTTCGATAATCTCAGTCTGGAAGTGCCGAAAAATCACTTTACGGTAGGAATTGACGATGACGTGACATTTACCTCGCTGGCAGTGACAGGCCACACCGATACCACTCCCCCTGACGTGTATCGCTGCAAGTTTTATGGCCTCGGGGCCGATGGCACTGTTGGGGCTAACAAGAACTCCATTAAGATTATCGGGGACAACACCGACCTCTACGCTCAGGGCTATTTCGTCTATGACTCCAAGAAGTCGGGCGGCATTACAGTGTCGCACCTGCGTTTCGGCAAAAGCCCGATCAAGAGTCCATACCTTGTTGACGAAGCAGACTTCATCGCCTGTCACCACCCCTCTTTCGTGGGACGGTATGACTTGCTCCAGGGGATAAAACGGGGTGGCACTTTTCTGCTCAATGCGCCGTGGACGGCAGACGAGATGGACAATAAGCTGCCGGCCCCGCTCCGCCGCATTATTGCCACTAAGGGTCTCAGGTTTTACACCCTTGATGCGGCTAAGATTGCACGCGAAGTAGGGCAGGGGGGGCGCATCAACACCATTATGCAGGTAGCCTTTTTCGCGCTGACCGAAGTGATGGATAGTGCTTATGCCACGGAACTAATTAAGGACGCGATACGCAAAACCTACGGCAAGAAAGGGGACGCCGTGGTCGAGCAGAATTTTGCCGCGGTAGAGCGCGCGCGCGCAGCCCTTACCAACATCGATTACCCCCCGACATGGGCAGAGGCGCCGCTGGCAGCCAGTGATGAAGGCAAGAACGAGCCTCCTTTTGTCACTGACATTCTGCGTCCCATGACCGCTTTGCGCGGCGATGAGCTCCCCGTAAGCGCTTTTAGTGACGACGGCGTGTTCCCCTTAGGCACCTCACAATACGAGAAGCGCGGCATAGCGCTAGAGATCCCCTTGTGGAACCCCGAGACCTGCATCCAATGTAACCAGTGCGCCTTTGTCTGCCCGCATGCAGCGATTAGGCCATATTTGGCGCAGCCCCAAGAGGCTCAGAATGCACCGGAGGCCTTAGTAGGCAAGCCTGCCACCAGCAAGGAGCTGTCTGGGTACCAGTACTTCATACAGGTTTCGCCGCTTGATTGCACAGGCTGCGGCAACTGCGTGGACGTGTGTCCGACGCGAGTAAAGTCGCTGACTCTAACCACACTCGAGAGCATAGGCCAAGCTGAACTGGAGAAGTTTGAGTTCCTCGCAGCACTCCCCGAACCGAGTGTCGACATCAAGCCCACCACCGTGATGAACAGCCAGTTCAAGAAACCGCTCTTTGAATACTCGGGCGCGTGCGGAGGTTGCGGCGAGACACCCTACATCAAAGTCTTGACGCAGCTGTTTGGTGACCGCATGATGATCGCTAATGCGACTGGATGTAGCTCCATTTATGGCGGCAGCGCGCCGTCCTGCCCATACACCACCGATATGTCAGGGAATGGCCCGGCTTGGGCGAATTCTCTCTTTGAGGATAATGCCGAATTTGGCTACGGCATGGCCTTAGCAGTGGCGCAAAAGCGCGAGAAACTCGCAGCTTTGCTCACGACTCTTGCCCTTGATAATTCACTAACTGAAGACCTGCGCGAGGCCTGTACCGCTTGGCTAAGCGGCAAACAGGACGCAGAGATTTCGCGACAGCAGGGTGATCGCATCCGCGCGCTCGTGCCGCAGGCCCTGCAGACTGCCGGTAGCTCCGCTGTGGCAACACTCGAAGTTGTGCAGGAACTGGCTCCTTATCTTACCAAAAAGTCTATCTGGGTAATCGGTGGCGATGGTTGGGCCTACGACATTGGCTTTGGCGGACTTGACCATGTGCTGGCTTCCAATGTTGACATCAACGTGCTGGTGCTAGATACCGAGGTGTACAGCAACACCGGCGGTCAATCATCCAAGGCCACACCTACCGGTGCGATCGCCAAATTTGCCACTAGCGGCAAGCGCACACACAAAAAGGACTTAGGTCGCATGATGATGGGCTACGGCTACGTCTATGTAGCCTCCATTTGCAGCGGCGCAAATCGCAACCAGACCCTGAAGGCGATGTTAGAGGCCGAGCAGTATCCCGGCCCGTCGCTCCTTATTGCCTATGCTCCCTGCATTGCTCACGGCATCGATATGGCCAAGAGCCAGCTAGAGGGCAAGAAGGCTGTAGAGTGCGGGTACTGGCCGCTTTATCGCTACAATCCGCTTCTCGCTGACGAGACCAAGAATCCCTTTGTCCTCGACTTCAGTAAGCCGACGTGGAACTTCCGCGAGTTTCTCCTCGGAGAGACGCGCTTCACGGCACTCAATCAGCAACCCGAGCATGTAAAAGAAGAACTGCTCGCGCAGGCCGAGCGTGAAGCAAGGCAGCGCTTTGCCAACTACCTGCGGTGGCAAACTGATACCATCT
>CAYGHR010000009.1:0-28450 GCA_964349715.1 uncultured Peptococcaceae bacterium | reverse complement strand
ATCCTCATTACGTTGGCAGCGCACCGCGGGAAGACGTACTCGCGCGAGAATCTGCTGCAACTCGTGTGGGGGTATAGTCACCTAGGCGATTTGCGCAATGTCGACGTGCACATACGGCGCCTGCGCGGGAAAATAGAAGAAGACCCGGCGTACCCCAAGTATGTGCTGACGCGGTGGGGTGCAGGGTACTATGTTAGGGACACCGACTATGCGTATTAGCCTTCGGTTGCGCTTGCCGCTTACGTATCTGTTGGTCATTGCTATGGCAGTGGGTGGGTCAGGTTTCATTGTGCAGCAGTTTATGCGCGAGCACTTCCTCAGCGAGCGCCGCTCCGCTCTTTTGATTCAGAGCAGTATTATCGCTAATAGCGCACGGGAGGCCATGCTCGACCCGAGTCTGGATTTGGGGCGCATGACGCGCACCTTTGCCGAACAGCTGCGGGCGCGTGTTATTATCGTTGACACTACCGGGCACGTCCTAGTCGATGCGTTTGACGAGCTGACCGGGCACGCGCTCGCGCACCCGGCGCTGCCGCGCAGCCTAAAGGGCGAGACAGAAGTTATGGAGCGGCGTTCGCCCACAGGGAGGGCTACACTTTACGTGCTGGCACCGATCTTTCGCGACCAACACAGCGGGGGAGTTCCCACAGAGCTTATGGGGCGCGAACAAATCGGGGTTGCGTTTATTGCCAGCAGCCTCGATGACGTGTACGCCTCGCTCGACCTGTTGGAGCGACGGCTGCTGGTAGGGAGCGCTGCCGTCGCTTTTATAGCCGCAGTGATGGGTCTGGGGCTCGCGTCAAGCATCACCGCCCCGCTCCTAGCCCTCACCCAAGTAGCAGGGCGAATGTCTGACGGAGAACAAGCCGCTAGGGTAGACCCGAGCGGCGACCAAGAAATATACGAGCTCGGCGCGGCCTTTAACCAGATGGGCAACAAAGTGCAGGCCCTAGAGCAAGCACGCATGCGCTTTATTTCCGATGCTTCCCACGAAATGCGCGCGCCCCTAGCAGCCATGAAGGCCCTCGTCGACCCCCTCATATCCGATCCGAAAATCAACGCCGACACCCGCCAAGAGCTCCTACTTGACTTAGCGCGGGAGATTGACCGGCTCAGTACGCTTGTGGCTGACCTGCTCCAGCTAGCTCGCCTCGACAGTCGTTTAGCGCTAGTGAAGGAGCCTTGCGACCTGGCCAACTTGACTCGTCGGGTGGTAGGGAGTTTGTCCGCGCTCGCTAGGAGTAGGCGAGTCAGTGTAACGACCACCGTTCCCGCTTCGCTTCCTTACGTAGGTGACGCCGCGGCATTACACCGGGCTATATTTAACATTGTCGACAACGCCATCAAGTTTGCCGACAACGCCGTGCATATCGCCCTCAGCTCTACACCTGACGCCCTGTTGCTAAGTGTTGTTGATGACGGGCCCGGGATTCCCTTGGAGGCCAAAGCGCGGATCTTTGAGCGGTTCTACCGCGTCGACGAATCGAGGGCGCGCGCTACGGGTGGCGGCGGGCTTGGTTTGGCCATTGCCTACGAGGTAGTGCAGGCCCATGGAGGCAACATCCGCGTAGAAACGGCGCACGGTCACGGTGCCACCTTCTTCCTTAGCTTGCCGAGCCCTGTGCCATCATCGAACGCCTAAGCATGACTCTCGGCCTTTCTCTGCTCGGCGCTCTCTAGGTGATGAACAACACCGAAAGCTAGGCTCCCTAAGAGGCGCAGCAGGGCAGCCACCAAGAAAGCGGTCTTGTAGCCAAACAGGTTGAGCATAGCTACGCCGGCTAGCGGGGCCGCTATCGCGCTTGCGTTAATGGCCGTGTTGTAGTAGCCGATATACGTTGTTCTTCTCTCTTCCGGCGTCATGTCGAGGAGCGTATTAAAGAGTGACAGCATTACGCCGGAGAAGATCACCCCGGTGAGGATGTTAAAGAAGGCAATAGTGACGAGGCTGCGCGAGTAGGCATAAACCAACGGCACGATAAAAATGCCTAGGGTAGATGTAAAGAGGGTTTTTAGCGACCCGAACCGCTGCGAGTACCTGACCCAGAAGCCATAACCCAACAGAGACCCACCGGTGTTACTTAGAGTTAGGATGCTAATCCAGAGGTTGTTAGCGCCTAGCTCTTTGGTTTGGTACAGCGTAAACAAAGGCCAAGCCACTTGCCAGGCGAAATGAAAGAACAGAGAGGTCGCCGTGAAGCGCAGGAACCGCTTTTGGTGAGCCATACCCCGGATGTCGGCGGCAATCGAGCGCGGCAGGTCCAAAAGAAAGCGCCGCCACGGGGTATCTTGCCCAGCGAGGATTCCGCCGCTAGGCGAGAGCTCGGTGAGCCTTGAAAACACCCAGATCTCCCCTATAGCCAGAACAAAGGCCAGCGTAAACATAATGCGGTAGCCGAGGGGGTGGGGCATGATATCGAGCATGCGGCCCGCCGCGAGCACCGCCATCGTGCCGACAATGTTCATCAGCCTGTTGCGGTCAGCAAACGCTGCCGCTCGCCGCTCGGCCGGCACCACGTTAGCAATAAAGCCTTGCCACCCGACGTTACTTATCGCTCCCGGGAAATTCATGGCGGCAATGACTACAACTAAAATGGTGGCACGGCTGTCCTCAGCAAACAGCGGGATAAGGGCGAGCAATAGGAAGAACATGCGATGAGCCCACATAAAGGCTGCCGTAATGCGCTTTTTGTTGCTGCGGCTGTCGACGTACTTAGCGCCGGGAATCATGGCTAAGAGTGCCACGAGCGCAGGTGCTGAGGAGAGGAGGCCAATTTGGTAGTTGCTGGCACCCAAGCGCACTGCGAAGATGCCAATAAATGGGCCGACCAAGTTTTGCGCCAGCGTGGACATCATACCATGGTAATTGTTAAGCCTAATATTCGTCGCCGAGGTGTCGCTCGTGCAGCCGGAGAAGTCGGCCTTAAGCAGGGCCAGTCCGTTGCGGAGTTTCTTTGTATACGCGAGGTTCAGGTTGCATCCCTCCTGTGCCGTCTTTACTTCTTCGACAGATGCGGCGCCGCTCCTTTCCTATGGTACACGAATTGTCGGGTATAAGACAGGAAAATCCCATACAAACAATATTGACAATTATCAAGCTACGTCTTACACTGAGTGTGAATGAAGCGGCGGCGGATTTTTTTGTGGGCGGCTCGGTATGCCGGTATACCGGGCTACAGGTATAGTGGGTGTGTTAGGGGGTCCTTCGCTTTAAGTGTTTTTGCCACAGGAGTATCATTTGTGACGGAGGTGTGCAATGAGGATACCCTGCAATCGACCGTTAGTTGTAAGGCAAACAGAAATTGGCGGACAGCTCCCCTTAGTGTGTATTCCCTTGGTGTCTGCGAGTAGGGAAGCACTCATGGAGGAGGCGCGCTTAGTTTCACGTCACGCGCCCGACCTCTTGGAGTGGCGGGCAGACTACCTTGAGGGGCTAACGCCAAGAGAGGTGGCCCCGCTCTTGTCCGAACTGCGACGCATTATTGGGGAAGCGCCGCTTGTCTTCACATATCGCTCTCCCATAGAGGGCGGGCACGCGCCGCCTGACTTAGTTCTGCGCATGGAAACCATTGCGGCCGCACTAGAGTCACAACACGCGGACATAGTGGACTTCGAGCTAGATTCCGGCGCGAGGGCGGTGAGTGCGGTCAGACTCGAGGCCAGCAAGCAAAGAAAGAACTTGTTGCTTTCCTGGCACAATTTTGCCGCGACACCGGAGGAGTCCTATATCAAGGACAAACTCGTGGAGGCAAAAAAACAAGGGGCGGACATAGCTAAGGTGGCGGTCATGCCACAACACAACCGCGATGTCTTGACGCTCCTTAGCGCGACGCTCGCAGCGCGGCTAGAGGTGCCGGACATTCCGATTATCAGCATGTCTATGGGTGTCCGAGGTGCCGTGTCACGCCTGTTTGGCGGCAATTTCGGCTCGGATGTTACCTTTGCGCAGGGGCAGAGCGCTTCAGCCCCGGGGCAGGTCCCGATTGAAGTCCTTAGGTCCATCTGGGGGCTGTTGCCATGACGCTTAACTTGCCGCTAAGCATCGTCATCTGCGAAGTCGGGCCGCGGGACGGGCTGCAAAATGAGCCGGTACAACTCTGCGTTGCCGAGAAAGTGGCCCTTATCGACATGGCGGCTGCCGCAGGCGCACGTCGCATAGAGATCGGGTCGTTTGTGAGCGCGAAGGCGGTCCCTTCTATGGCAGACACGGATGAGGTGGCCCGCCGCATTGAGCGCCGCGCGGGCGTCGAATATAGGGTGTTAGTCGCAAATTTAACCGGGCTTAAGCGAAGCTTAGCTGCGGGCATGGACAGGGTCAAACTCACGGTTTCCGCAAGTGAGACGCACGCGCTAAGGAATCTCGGACGGACACCGGAGAGGGTCATGCAGGATTTCGCTGAGTGCGTTGCCTTCGCAAGGGCAAACAACATGGTCGTGTCCGGAGCGATATCTACGGCCTTTGGATGCCCTTACGAAGGGGAAGTGCCGCTTAGCAAGGTGTATAGCCTAATAGAGGGTTTCTTGGCGCTTGGGGTTACGGAGTTGTCGCTCTCGGACACGACGGGCGTAGCTAACCCTCGACAAGTCTACGATTACTGCACAGTCTTGCGCGGGAAGTACCCTAGCGTGCAGTGGACACTTCACTTTCACGACACGCGCGGGCTGGGGTTAGCTAATGTCTTAGCAGGCATGTTGGCCGGAGTGACGCAGTATGATGCTGCCTTTGCGGGCCTCGGGGGGTGTCCGTTTGCACCTGGGGCTACAGGGAACATCGCTACCGAGGACCTCGTGCATATGGCGGAGGCGCTCCGTGTAGACACAGGCATCAACTTAAAGCAGTTGTTAGTTCTCGGGCGTCGCGTACAAGAGCTGGTGGGACGCGTTACGGACAGCGCCTTGCTCAGAGTCGAGGCTGCCTCCAAACCCGAAACACCACCGGACACACAGCAGAGGGGATGAAACACTATGAGCGACTTAACGCCTTCGCAGCGCGCCGAGCTCGATACCGCGCTGGCCAAATCCAAGCAGGCGCTTGAAACCATCGCCACTTACGACCAGGCGCGGGTAGACCGCCTCTGCCAAACAGTCGCCTGGGCTGTGGCCAACAAACGCACTTTTCTCCAACTAGTGGATCTAGGCATCAAGGAGAGTGGTCTTGGAGACCCCGTGAGTCGCGCTAACAAGCGGTTTAAGATACGCGGCATACTGCGCGATGCGTTGCGTCAGAAAAGCATTGGCGTCATTGAGGAAATACCGGAGAAGGGCATTGTCAAATACGCCAAACCGGTCGGCATCATTGCCTCCATCGTGCCTACTACCAATCCCGATCTAACCCCTGCAGGCACTGCCATTTACGCCATTAAGGCGCGCGACACCGTGATTTTCTCGCCGCATCCTCGCTCTAAACATACCACCTACAAAACGGTGCAGCTAATGCGCGAGGCCTTAGAGCGAGAAGGGGCTCCGGCGGACATTTTGCAGTGTTTGACCGAGGTTAATATCCCCATGTCCAAGGCTCTGATGGCTCGGGCGGACTTAGTGATGGCCACGGGCGGCCCCGGCATGGTGCGCGCGGCCTATAGCTCCGGCACACCGGCCTTAGGCGTGGGGGCAGGGAACGCCACCATGATTATTGACGAGACCGCGGACTTGCCGGATGCCGCGCACAACACTATGCAGAGTAAAACTTCGGACTACGGTTCAGGGTGTTCCGCCGACGGCAACCTGCTCGTCGATGAGCGGGTTTACAGCGGCCTGCTGGCTGCGCTGACGCAAGTAGGGGGATACCTCGTCACCCCGGCAGAGCGGGCTAAGTTAAGGGCCGTGCTCTGGGACGACGCGGGACATCGTCGCAGTGACACTGTCGCCATTGCCGCTACATCCCTCGCGGCAGCTGCCGGTTTCTCTGTCCCCGACGACAAGCTGTTCCTTATTACAGAGGAGGAGCACATTGGCAAAGACAATCCCTTTTCCGGGGAAAAGCTCACCACAATTCTGTCTGTTTTCCGTTATAGCGGTTTTGATCAAGCGCTAGAGCGGATGCAAGCCATCTACGAAGTGGGTGGCAAGGGGCATTCCGTCGGCATTTACTCGTTCAACCCAGAGCATATTCATCGGCTAGCCCTAGCCGCACCCGTAAGCCGTATTATGGTGCGCCAACCGCAGTCTAAGGCCAATGCGGGTGCGTTCACTAACGGCATGCCCATGACCTCTAGTCTAGGGTGCGGCACATGGGGAGGCAACATAGTCTCAGAGAATATCAGTCTAAAGCACTACTTAAACACGACATGGGTGTCTTTCCCCATCCCTGAAGATCGCCCCGAAGACGCAGAGCTGTTTGGGGAGTTCTATGACCCGGATTTTGAGCGCTAAGTCCAGTAAAGGAGAGCTGGTATGAAGGATTCTGTAGCCAACCTATTGGTCTCGTATCTCGAGGGGCGCGGAGTGCAGCACATTTTTGGCCTCTGCGGCCACACGAACATTGCCGTGCTGGCAGCTTTGGCCCACAGCGAGAAGATCAAGTTCGTCAATGTGCGGCACGAGCAAATTGCGGCGCACGCCGCCGACGGCTATGCGCGGGTAACTAAGAAAGCCTCCGTAGTACTCAGTCACCTCGGCCCCGGGCTTACAAACGCGGCTACGGGAGTCGCTAACGCCGCGCTTGATTCCATCCCCATGGTTGTTATTGCCGGCGACGTGCCTTCCCATTACTACGGCAAGCATCCGCACCAAGAAGTGTGCATGCACGCAGACGCTGCGCAGTGGGAAATATACCGGCCTTTCGTCAAGCGCGCCTGGCGAGTGGAGAAGGCCGCGCTTTTCCCGGAGATACTCCATAAGGCCTTTACCCTCGCCGAATCCGGTCGCCCCGGCCCGGTACTAGTCGATGTGCCGATGGACATCTTCTCCGAGCAGATACCGACAGAGCTCTTCGCGCGGGTGATGCGGAGCGCACCTAGTCTCTATCGCCCCGGGCTAGAGACGGAAGTTGCGCGGCAGATCGTTTCTCGCCTAACGGAGGCAAGACGACCTCTCATCTACGTCGGCGGAGGGGTTATTTCGGCGGACGCCGCCTTGGAAGTGCGCGCCTTCGCCGAGCATATGGGTATTCCCGTGGCCCATACCCTAATGGGTAAGGGGGCAGTCTCGGATGCGCATCCCCTGACTTTGGGGATGACGGGCTTCTGGGGGACAAAGTTTATCAACGACCGCTGCTTAAACGCCGACTACGTTCTGGCTCTTGGCACGCGTTTCTCTGAAGCCGACTGCAGCTCCTGGTACCCTGAGTACACTTTTAGTTTTCCGCCCAGCAAACTGATTCACATTGACATTGACCCCTTAGAGATCGGGCGGAACTTCCCGGTGGAGATTGGGGCTGTAGCCGACGTTAAGTCAGCCGCCGCGACCTTACTCGCCGTGGCCAAAGAGATGTTTCCCGCCGGTTTTGAGAGCGCGGGGGAGAAAGCCGCTATTGCAGAGTACCGCGCTTTGTTTGCCGCGTCGAACAAACCTCACGCCGAGAGTGATGCCTTCCCCATGAGTCCGCAGCGCATTCTGGCCGAGGTGCGGCAGGCTCTCCCGCCCGATGCGCTCATTACCACCGACGTAGGCTGGAACAAGAACGGCGTCGGCCAGCAGTTTCCCATCTACGAGCCCGGCAGCATTCTGACTCCCGGCGGCCTAGCTACGATGGGTTTTGGCTCTAGCGCCGCCCTAGGGGCCAAGATTGCCGCCCCTGAGCGCGTAGTAGTTTCATTGATTGGCGATGGTGGGTTTGGGCAGAATCCCGCCGTGCTGGCGACAGCTGCCACCGACAACGTGGCGGTCATCTTCGTGATTATGAACAACTACGCCTTCGGCACCATAGCCGGCCTGCAAAAAGCTCACTACGGCACCACCCTGGGCACACTCTTTGAGAAGGACGGGCAGCCCTACTCTCCAGACTATGCGGCGATTGCCCGTGCCTATGGTGTGGACGGCTACCGCATCGGCGCAGCGCACGAGTTTGGCCCTATCCTGCGGGCAGCTATCGCCAGCAATAAGCCGGTGGTCATCGACGTGCCCATGGTAAACAACCCCGTGCCGACGGCTGGCCATTGGAATATTATGGACATATACTCGCCGCACAAGAAAGTGCACCACGTCGGTACCTAAATGTCCACACCAGAGGCGGGGAGGTGGAGAGCGGTTTATAATTAGGGTTGCGAGCAACGGTAGAAAGGGGACAAGTAATGGCAAAGTTTCTTAAGACATTCCGTGACGCAGAACAGATTTGGTTAGGCCTAGAAGACCCCGGCATGAGGCGTAAAGTCTTTCGCCTGATCAGCAAACAGCTCGTGGGGTCAAAACACTTCAACATGGGGATTACCATCTTTGAACCCGGCGAGCGCTGCCAAATGCACAACCACCCCGGCTCGGAGGAGATTGATTTTATTCTTAAGGGCAGGGCGCTAGCCATCGACGCAGAGGGCAACGAGACCATTCTTGAACCGAACGACTGCATGTTTATCCCAGAGGGCGAGTACCACCAGCATGTCAGCATTGGCGACGAGCCGTTGTGGCTGTTGTGGGTGTACACGCCGCAGGCAGAACTCCCGCCGGCTAAAGCCTAGCCCGAGTTAAAAAAGGAGGATTCACGTGATGAGTAAATGGAGTAGAAGCGTTGGACTATTGCTGGTAATCGCCTTGGTAGTTACTCTTGTTGTGGGTTGTCGCCCGGCAGCTAAGCCCTTCCCCGAGCGCACAATTGAAGGCGTCATTGCTTGGGGTGCGGGCGGCGGCACCGATACATCTTCGCGCCTGTTGGCCTCTCTGGCCGAAGCTAAGCTTGGGCAAAGCATCACCATGACCAACCGTACCGGCGGCACCGGCGCTATTGCCACGCAGTACGTCCAGGACCGTCCTGCCGACGGCTACACCGTGCTGTTCCATGCTGAGAATCCGCAGCTCTACCAGATATTGGGGCTCTCCAACCTGACCTACGCCGACTTTGAGCCCATCTTGCTCACGGTGCAGGGCCCTACGGTCATTGTGGTACATCCGGACTCCCCGATTCAGACCTATGAGCAACTGATTGAACAGGCCAAAGCTAACCCGGGCAAAGTGAATCTTGGTATTAGCGGCGTCGGCGGTCAACCCTATGTTACGGCCTCTATCCTTGACAGCCTTGAGGGTGTGCAGTTTAACCAAGTGGCCTTCGATGGCGACGGCCCGTTAGCCACAGCCCTGCTGGGCAAGCACATTGACGTAACCGGGCTTGCACTGCTAGCCGCAGTACCGCAAGTTCAGGGTGGCACCTTGCGTGCGCTCGCCGTGGTTGCTAACGCCCCCCTCGACGTTCTTCCCGGCGTCCCCGCACTCGGCGAATTAAGGCCCGCTGCGCGCAACATGCTGACTACAGCAGGTTTCTTCTACGGCGTGCATGTCAAAAAGGGAACTCCGCAGCCAGTTATCGACAAGCTGCGTGAGGCCTTCCTTGCAGGCTACAATGACCCTAAGTTCGTGCAGTTTGCTAAAGAGCGCGGCCTAGTCTTACTGGGGCACACCGGGCAGGCCGCTCGCGATTACATGACACAGTGGCAGCGGCATATGGCGTGGCTCATCTACGATGCCGGCGGAGCTAAAGAGTCGCCACAGAAGTTTAATATCGCCAGACCGTAGGTTATGATGAGAGGGGGGGGAGATATCCTCCCCTCGTTAAGGCAAAGGAGAGGTTGCCGTGGAAACGAAGGGCACACAAGGCACAGAGCGAGCTCTGCAGCGGCCCGGAGAGAGCATATTTCTGGTAGTTCTGCTATTGGGTCTGGTAAGACTATTCCCCGAAGCACTCAGACTGCCCGGCATCTTTCAAGCTGAGTGGGCCGGGCCCGGCTCGCTGGCACAGCTCTTGCTTATAGTTTTGGCCGCACTGGCCGGGGGACTCTTAGTAGGCGCATTGCGCACCGGCTCCGCCGCCCTACTACCCACAGCGCGGTATCTCTTTTCACGCGATGCCGTGCTGCTGCTCCTAACTGTCATTGGCTACACCGTGGGCCTAGTGCCGCTTGGGTTTGAGTTGGCTACGCTAGGCTTCCTCGTGGCAGCGATGTATTTGCTGGAGCCCGTTAAGTTGGTGCGCAAAGTCGTTCTGGCCCTCGCTACGGTGGGTGTCATCTATGTTATCTTCGCTATGCTCTTTGAAGTGGTCTTGCCGTAGTGGAGGAGGGATTCTAATGGCAGGTCTTGAGGGCTTTCTTGTTCCCTTTCTCAGTATCGAGCTCTTGCTGTATATAGCAGTTGGTGTCTTTGTGGGCATCTACATTGGTGCCATTCCCGGCCTTTCCGTAACGATGGCGGTATCGCTCCTGTTGTCGTTTACCTACGCCTGGGATGTATACCCCGCACTTGCCCTAATGGTAGGTATCTATACGGGGGGAGTGTACGGCGGAAGCCGCTCCGCCATCTTGCTTAACATCCCCGGGGCGCCGTCCGCGGTAGCCACAGGTTTTGACGGCTATCCGCTAGCGCGCCTAGGGGAAGCCGGTAAAGCCATGGGATTAGCCACCACCATGTCCGTCCTCGGCACCTTTTTCGGCATTGTGGTGTTAGCTGTGGCGGCCCCGTTTGTAGCGCGGCTTGCACTGAGCTTTGCGCCGCGCGATTACCTGCTCCTTGCCCTAATGGGCATGCTTCTTGTGGGCAGTCTTAGTCGCGGGTCTCTGAGTAAAGCTCTGCTCACGGCTGCGATTGGCACTTTTGTGGGCCTAGTAGGCATGGACCCCTTTACAGCGCAACCGCGCCTTACTTTTGGAAACCACGGCTTGCTGGGTGGCATTAGTTTCGTCGTGGTTATGATTGGACTCTTCGGATTGTCGGAGGGGTTATATCAGTTGCACCACAAGATACCCCCTGTCAAGCAAAAGATTGACCGCATTGTGCCTGACTTAAAGCTGGTTTTGCGAAATCTGCCGTTGGCACTCCGTTGCTCCGCGCTCGGCACCCTCATTGGCGCGCTACCCGGCACAGGTGGCGATATTGCCGCCCTGATGGCTTACGACCACGCTAAACGCACCATCAAGAACCCGTCTCGACCCTTTGGGGAAGGGGCGTGGGAAGGCGTGGTGGCGCCGGAGGCTGCTAACAACGCGGCCATCGGCGGCGCCTTTATCCCGATGATGACGCTTGGCATTCCGGGAGACTCCGTGACTGCAGTGCTCATCGGCGTGATGATGATTCATGGCCTACGCCCCGGGCCGCTCCTGATGCGCGAACAGCCGGAGTTCTTCTGGATGATCGTAGGCTCGCTCATTCTCTCAAACATCTTTCTCTACTTTTTTGGCATGTCGGGTATCCGTATCTTCAGCAAAGTAGTCGAGATCCCAAAAAGCATCATTGTGCCGATTATCCTTGTGCTGTCGGTGGTCGGCAGCTACGCCATTAACCTTAACGTCGCCGATGTCTACTGGATGATTGCCTTTGGGGTATTTGGGTATTTCATGAAGATGTATGATTACCCTCTGGCACCGATGGTTCTAGGTGTGATCCTAAGCCCGCTAATTGAGTCAAACTTTCGGCGGGCTATGGCGCTATCCCACGGGAGTGTGAGCGAATTCCTGCTGAGCCTTGTCACCAACCCGCTTTCAGCCTCTTTGCTGGCGTTTATGGTCATCATGCTCGCAGGCCAACAGGACTGGAAAGCCCTGCTCGCCAAGTGGAGGAAGCAGCCGACTAAGGGGGAGGCACCACGTGATTGATGTAGAAACTAAATTAGTCGGGCTACTTGGCATGCCCTTAAAGCAGAGCTTTTCACCCGCCATGCAAAACAGCGCCTTCCAAGCGGCGGGGTTGAACTATTACTACTTCCCCATCGAAGTCGCGACAGATGGACTGCGCGATGTGCTGCAGGGAATACGGCGCATGAATTTTGCGGGCTGCAATGTCACTAAGCCCAATAAAATAGAGGTTATGCAGTATCTAGACAACATCGACACTGCCGCACGCGCTATCGGGGCCGTCAATACAGTCAAATCAGTGGATGGTCAGCTTATCGGCTACAACACAGACGGTCTCGGTTTCGCGGCCTTTCTCGAACAGGACGAGGGGATATGCATCCCCAGTACGCGTTTCTTTGTTCTGGGCTGCGGCGGTGCCGGGCGCGCCATCGCTACCGTTTTGGCGGCCAAAGGCGCCGGGAGCATCACCCTTACCGATATGTCTGCATCTGCCGCCGCACACTTGGCCGATTCGATAAGTGAGCACTTCTCCTATAGTGCCGCGCGCGTTGAGCTCGGAACAGCCGGTATGCAGAACGCAGTTGCTGCAGCCGACGTGGTAATTAACGCCACGGCGGTAGGCATGGCCCCTTACACTGATGACACACCGCTGCCAAGCGAATGGCTGGGTGCTGGCGGCCGACGGCTTGCGGCCACAGAGCCGCGCCTTGACAGCAAGCGGCTGGTCTGTGATATTATCTATAACCCCACCACCACTAGGCTGATGCGCGAGGCAGAGGCGATGGGGTGCAGAACCGCAAATGGCCTTGGCATGGTTATCTATCAAGGTGCGGCCGCCTTCACCATCTGGACAGGGCTAGCCGCGCCCATTGCCGCGATGAAGGAGACTATCTTCAGGTTAAGTGCGCGTTCATCCTAAGCAGGGAGGTTGCCAATGGCCCTAAGCCCTATCGAAATCACGGATCTGCGCCCTATCCGCGACCTAGTGTACGAGAGCCTGCGCAGTGCGATCATGAAAGGACACCTAGAGGCAGGGGAGCGTCTGGTGGAGAGCGAGATAGCGGAGCGACTGCAAGTGAGCCGCACGCCTGTGCGTGAAGCTTTGCGCATGTTAGAGAAGGACGGCATCGCTGTGTCAGTGCCGCGGCGCGGCACTGTTGTCGTCGGCCTTAAGCTAGAGGACGCGCTCGAGATCTACAGTATCCTCTCTGTGCTGGAAGGTCTGGTGGCTAAACTGGCGGCAGAGCATATCACGCTCGCTGAGCTGCAACAGCTGAAGCAACTCAAGGCTAAGAAGCCGGCTCTAGGGGACTTCGCGGAGTACGCGCGCATTTTTGCGGAGTTTAACAACATCCTCAATCGCGCGAGCCGCAGCCTGCGCCTTATGCAGCTCATGGAGACCTATGCCTCGCAACTTAGTTGCCTGCGCTACGTCAGCCTTGACACGCCGGAGCGACAGAGCGCAGCTTGGGATGAACATCTTACCATCATTGAGGCGGTTGAGAAGCGGGATGGGTTGCTGGCAGAGGAGCTCGCCAAACAGCACGTGCAAAACGCCATGGAGGCCTGCGCAGTACGGGGTAAGCGCAAGGGGCCGCCAAGGCCGGGCGACTAGAACTTGGCACTGACGACAAGTGGGGCGTACCCTTCTGGGTTAGCCCCACTTTTGCCTATACGCGCCGTCCAAAGGTGGACAACGACCCTCTGCGTACTCTGGAGAAGCCTAGTTTTCGCGCTAGGCACATGGAAGGGATATTCCGGTGGTTGATGCGGGTGTAGGCGTAATGTCCACCCGCGCTGCGCACCATGTTTAGCACGCGGCCAACGGCGCTCTGGGCTAGGCCGCCATGGCGGAACCTAGGCTTGACCGAGAGGTGCACCAGTTCATAGACGCCAACGCCGCGCCCCTCGAAGCCAATCCAGCCTGCGACCCGCGAGCCTGCCTCAATGGTGAAGTGCGGGCGTGACAAGATGCGTTGCCTGCTGACGCGCACGCCGTTGAACCGTCTGACCCCAGCCGCGACCATGCCGGCCTTCTGCCAATCACGAATTCTCACTAAGCGCATGGATTTGTCTCCTCTCTTTTTGGGGGTTGCTGGCGCATAGCTCCTAGCTCCTGGTAGCAGACGAGGAGCTGGGAGCCAAAGTTGAGAGCCCTTCGTCAGTCCACGATTCACAGTTCACGATTTCTGATTCCTGATTACAGTTCATATTTCATTCCTCGCTCCAATCTACGTCTGCCCCGCCAAAGAGTTGAGAGAAAGGACAGGCTTTCTGCGCCTGTCCTACGTGTTATAATCTTAGTAACCTGAAAAGTGGGCAGCTGAAAGAGGTGCGCGATTTGCAGATGACAGAGCGGCCGGGAGACGTGGCTTTGCCCACTCTAAGGCGTAACATACTTCGCATCGTGTGGCCTGCCACCACGGAGAGCATACTGCAAATGTTAGTCGGCATTGTCGCTACAGCCATGGTCGGGCACCTCGGCACAGAGGCGATAGGGGCAGTGGGCTTATCTAGTCGTGTGACGCAGATTGTATGGGCGATGTTCTCGGCCGCCGGCACCGGCGCTACAGTGCTGATAGCGCGAGCAGTGGGTGCTAATGATCGCGAGGCCATAGAGCGCACGGCCCTGCAGGCGCTGGTCATGGCCATTTTGCTAGTCAGTGCGCTGACAGCCCTAGTGGTGTGGCAGGCAAGGGACCTGATGGTGGGTTTGTTTGCCGCGCAAGGCAGAATACTTGACCTAAGTTTCATGTATCTCTCCCTCGTGGCTCTAGGCATGCCCTTTATGGCGGTTATGCAAGTGGCGGGTGCAATTATGCGCGGCGCGGGAAACACGCGCACACCCATGGGGATCGCCTTTTTGGTCAATGGCCTAAACATAAGCCTGACTAGCGTGCTCATCTACGGGCATTTCGGACTACCGGCACTAGGTCTACGGGGGGCCGCGGTGGCGACGATTATTGCACAGGCTGCAGGCGCCGTCCTAGCGCTCTTAGCCCTGACGCGGCTCCATGCCATTGTCACGGTTAGTGCGGCCCGACGCTATCGACCGCAACTGCCCGTAGTAAAGCGCATTCTCGCCATTGGCGTGCCTGCGGCCTTTGAGATGATCTTTTGGCAAGCGGCCACCATAGTCTTGATGCGTCTGATAGTCCAGTTTGGCCCCGCGGAACTCGCCGCGCATCAACTGGGACTTACCGCCGAGTCGCTGAGCTATATGCCTGCCGTAGGCTTTGGCATAACAGCCACAGCATTAGTGGGGCAAAGCCTAGGCGCAAAGAATCCTCGCTTGGCCGAGCGCTATGTGGGCGAAATTGTGCGCCTGTGCTCGGTGTTGACGGCAGTCACGGCGGGCATGCTCTTTTTTCTGCCTGAGGCTATTATGGGTGTGCTGACTAATCAGGCAGAGGTAATCCGGCTTGGTGCCATTTACCTGCGGTTGATGGCTTTTGCCCAGCTGCCGCAGCAAATAGCCGGCGTGCTCAATGGCGCGCTGCGCGGCGCGGGGGACACCAAGGCCCCCATGGTTATCGGCGGTGTAGGCCTATGGTTGGTTAGACTGCCGTTGGCCTGGCTGCTCAGCGTTAATTTGGGACTAGGCATCAGTGGCGTATGGATAGCCATGACTGTCGACCTTTTCCTGCGCTTTGCGGCGAGCGTGCTTAGGTACCGATTTGGGCCGTGGCAACGGGTTCTGGCCGCAGGCACCGAAAGCTAGTTGTTCCCATAGCATGGTGTAGAAACGCAAAGGGGTATATGCCGTGGAAGACGAAAATTGCATCGTTTGTGGTGAGTCCTGCTCGGGGGGACTGGCAGTGCGACAGAGAGTTATTTGCGGAAAGTGTGAGCGGAGAATTGTCTTAGCTGATGTCTCAGACGCCGGCTATGAAGAGCTTAAGTTCAACTTAAGAAAACTGTGGACGGGCGTGCCGTTAAGAGAGAGGTAGGGCTTTGCAGAAACAAAAGGAGGCGCCGTTGTGGAGCGCCGTGGCTCAGCATCGAGCGCGAGATTGTTACCCCTATCATGTACCCGGTCACAAGGCGGGACACGGGCTCGATTCTTCCTTTGTCGCGCATATCGCTGACTGCGACCTTACCGAGTTGCCCGGGCTGGATAATCTCGCCGCGCCGACAGGCCCCCTGGCTGCAGCCGAAGCGTTGGCAGCGGCGCTGGTGGGGGCAGAAGCCACGTACTTTACGACTAACGGCAGTACGGCGGGGATACTGGCCGGGGTGTTAGCCCTAGCTCCCCCAGGCAGCAACATCATCTTGCCTAGGACTGCGCATCAGAGCTTTTACAGTGCCTGCGTGCTAGGCGACCTTGTCCCCATATTCCTGCCCGTGGAGCTACACCCGGAACTGGCGTTGCCCATGGGGTATACGCTTTCCTCCCTGCGCGCAAGCCTAGAGATTTGGCGTCCGAGCGTCGTGGTAGCTACTTCGCCTACTTACCACGGAGTCTGTGGGGATACCGCCGCCATTACCGCGGTCTGTCGCGAATATGGCGTTCCCGTGCTCGTAGATGAGGCGCACGGCACCCATCTCTTAGTCAGTGATACAGAGGTTCAGTCAGCGGTGTGCTCGGGAGCCGACATTGTGGTGCAGAGTGTGCACAAGACAGGTGGGGCGCTGACAGGGGCGGCTTGGGTACACTGCTTCACCCCGCGCTACAGGGAGCCGCTAAAGCGGGCTTTGCGGCTTGTGCAGTCCAGTAGCCCTTCCTATCCTCTGCTCGTTTCACTAGACTTAGCGAGGAGAACGCTGGCTACAGAAGGCAGGGCACGCTTTGGCTTGTCACGTCAACACGCGGACAAGCTGCGCGCGTTGCTTCCTGCCGTCTCCTTCCCCGCGCCTTGGCAACAGGACCCTTTGCGGGTGGTTATCGATGCCCGCTACTTCAATATGAGTGGGTTTGCGCTGGAGAAAGCCATGGGTTCTTACGGGCTCGCTCCGGAAATGGCGGACGCGCACACGGTAACCCTAGTTTTAGGACTCTTTGAAAGCGACGAAGGGTTGCGCAGGGCCGCTGCCCTCGCGCGGGACCTGCCCCGTGTTGGCAGGGTGTCTCGGGTGCAAGTCTTACCCCATCAGCTTGACCGCCGCATGCCGGTGCTAACGCCACGGCAAGCATACTTTGGCCGGCGCAGAGAGCTGCCGCTCTCGCACGCGTTAGGTGAAATCTGCGCAGAGCCTTTGGTCCCCTACCCGCCGGGCGTACCACTTCTGTGGCCGGGGCAGCACATCGAGCACGAGGACGTTGCCTACCTTAAGGCGCACTTAGCGGCAGGAGGAAACTGCGTCGGCATCTCTCCCGCGGAGCAAATACTAGTGATGGCAGGTGACAACTGTGAGTAGGGGACTTTTTATCTCGCTCGAAGGGCCCGACGGATGCGGCAAGACCACCCAAGCGCAGGCGCTCGGGCACGAGCTTAGGCAGCAGGGGAAGGCAGTGCTCTTTACGCGTGAGCCGGGGGGCACGGCACTAGGGGAGATCATTCGCGACATGCTCCTCTCCCATCGGCACACCGACATGAGCGCACGGGCGGAAATGCTCTTGTACGCCGCGAGCCGGGCACAGCATGTAGAGGAAGTCATCCTTCCACATTTGCGCTCCGGCACTTTCGTCATCTGCGACCGCTTTATTGATTCGAGTTTGGTCTATCAAGGGCTGGGCCTAGGCCTGCCCTTGGAGGATGTCTACGGCGTTAACCTAGTGGCTGTACAGGGGTGTTTGCCCGACCTTACGGTGGTCTTTAAGGTAAGTGTAGCTTCCGCTTGCGCGCGCCTGCAGACCAAACAGGCCGAGACTGCCAGTGGCCCCGACCGCATTGAGTCGCGCGGCCTCCCGTACATTACCAAGGTAGCAGAGGGGTATAGTCAGTTGGCCGCCATGTTTCCCGGACGCATCGTGGAGGTTGACGCGGAACGCGACCCCACCAGCATAACACGTGATATAATAGAAAAAATACACGCGTTAGAGAGGGGAGTCCGGTTATGAAATTAGTGATTGCGGTCGTGCAGGATAGAGACAGCCAGCGCTTAATCGAGCAACTCGTAAACAAGGGGTTACGCTCCACGAAACTCGCGAGTACCGGGGGCTTCCTTAAGGCCGGCAACACGACGCTGCTTATCGGCGTAGAAGACGGGCAAGTGGAGAGTGCGCTCTGTGTCATAGGCGAGACCTGCAAGGCGCGCGAGCAACTGCTCACGCCGATGGCGCCTGCAGGCAGCAGTGCTGTAGAATCCTACGTCCCCTATCCCATAGAAGTGGTAGTAGGAGGCGCGACAGTCTTTGTAGTCGACGTCGAGCAGTTCGTGCGCTTCTAGCTAGGAGGAGTGTGGGTGTTTGAGGATATTGTCGGGCATAGCCTAGTGCTGCGCCTGCTACAGCGGTCACTAGAGACGGGGCGTGCTTCCCATGCGTACTTGTTCTTGGGTCCAAGCGGCGTGGGCAAGGCTAAGGTTGCCCGCGCTGTAGCTTTAACCCTCGTAGGAGGGACGGGACGCCCGGAATCTAATTTGCACCCGGATATCCGGGAGATTCACCCACAGGGCAGCAGCCTGCGACTTAGCCAAATTAGGGAGCTTAAGACCGATGCCTTACTGGCCCCGGCCATAGCTAAGCGCAAAGTTTATCTAATACACAGCGCGGAAACACTGACCATTGAGGCGGCGAACAGTTTTCTGACGCTGCTTGAGGAACCGCCCGCCACTACTCACTTTATCTTAATCGCGGACAGGCCCAGTATCTTTGGCACTATTGTTTCGCGTTGCCAGGTGTTGCGTTTTGGCTTCCTCACTCTGCCTGAAACTGTGTCGGTGCTAAGGCGAACACTCCCCCAGAAGGCGGAGCTAGAGGCGGTAGCGCGGATGAGTTTGGGCTCCCCCGGGGAGGCGATGCGTTGGCTTGAGCCGGGAGCTTTAGAGCGTCAGCACGAGATGGCTCTGCTGGCGCAGTCCATCATGAACGGGAGCGGGGCGGAAAAGCTAAGTCAGATGGCGCGCCTAGAAGAGAAGAAGGACGACCTTCACGCCTACGTCAGTTTTCTGGCTTTATGGATGCGCGATGTGTTATGTTTAAAGCTAGCATTGCGCGAGTGTGTGGTGCTGCCCTACCGCCGGGAAATAGAAGCTCAGGCACACCGGCTGGAACTTAGCACAATTACTTCCTACCTGCTACGCCTGCAGGAATTACTCACGCGGTGGAGCCCCAGTACGAATAAGCGCCTAGTGCTGGATCAGCTTTTCTTGGTGCTGAAATAGAGGTGATTGTTATGCCGAATCTAGCAGGCATTAGGTTTAAGAGCGGCGGCAAGGTGTATCACTTTGACGCCGGTGATATCCCCCTCGTCCCCGGCGACTTTTGCGTCGTAGATACCGCACGCGGCCAGGAGTACGGCGAAGTCGTCAGTCCGCCGCGCGCGGCAAGTGCCGAGAGCTGCCGCGCCCCACTAAGGCCCGTCCTGCGCAAAGCTACGCCCGAGGACGAGCAGCGCGTAGTGTCCAATCAGCGCTTTAAGCAAGAAGCCTTTGCCACGGCGCTAGAGAAGATTGCGCTTCATCAATTGCCGATGAAACTAATAGACGTAGAAGTTGCCTTTGACGGCGCGAAAATCCTTTTCTTCTTTACTGCAGAAGGACGTGTGGATTTTCGCGAGCTGGTAAAGGACCTAGCCTACGTCTTTCGCACGCGCATTGAACTGCGGCAGATTGGCGTGCGCGATGAGGCCAAGATGATAGGCGGACTTGGTTCCTGCGGCAGAGTGCTGTGTTGTACTAGCTTCCTAGGGGACTTTGCTCCCGTCTCCATTAAAATGGCTAAGGAACAGCATCTGTCGCTTAACCCCGCCAAGATTTCGGGCTTGTGTGGGCGGCTGATGTGTTGTCTGCGTTACGAGAGCAACTTTCCCGAAGTGCTGGCTGCGCTTGGTACAGATAATCGCTGCAAATGCGAGTCGTGCCAGCGCAACTGCGAAGGAGCGGGGAGCAGTGAGCCTACTTAATCGCCAAAGAAGAACCTGGGCGCTCCTCGCCGTGGCTACAGCCTTAATAGGGACAGGGCTATTCCTAGCCTTAGCCTTAGATGGGTGGACTACGCCTAGGGCGCCTGATGACCCTGCTCGTTTAGAACCGGATCCAAATGCCACACCGGTGGTCGCGTTACAGGTGATAGAGGGCATTGCGCGCGGGAGCCTAGGGCGACCCGCACACATTGCGGTTTCTAACGAGCGGATTTTTGTCGTGGATGCCCTCGCCACGCGCGGAGTCATCAAGGCATTCACCTTTGACGGCGTTTTTGTCACCAGCTTTGGGACACTCGCCAGCGACGGATTAGCGGAGATCGTAGACCTTACCCTTGATGCTAACGGCAACGTGGTAGTGCTTGACGCTACCCCGTCGCTGCATGTGTTCTCCGTCGACGGGGAGTTACAGAAGAGCTTGGACTTAACCGCACTTGCCTCCGACCTAGAGGTGATGTGGGTAAAGAGCGTCATTGCTACTGCCGACCACTACTATCTGTTGACGCTGGACAGGTTGCTCCAGCTTGATTTTTCCGGCGGTCTGATATCGGCGTATCCGGCAGAAGGTGACACAGCTACACTTGGCACTGCGGCTTCTGAGTTCTACATGGGACCATCCGGGCTGGCGGCGCGGGCAGAGGTCATCTGGGTAGGCGACGCGGTGAACGGACGATTACTCGGTTTGGGCGCAGACCGCAAATTCGACAGCTATAGAACGCTACCCACCGTGCAGGGCATTGCTCCCTATCCGACCAGCCTGGCTGTAGACGCGTCAGGTAATTTTATTGTGGTGGATAGTGCCCGGCAAGTCATTCTCGCGCTCGAGCCTACCGGTCGAGTGCTTGGCGAACACCGCCTAGCCAACGCCGGGGACCTAGGAAACGCCGAGATTGCTGACGTCGCCGTGTCGCCGCGAGGCGAGGTCTTTGTCAGCAACGCCCTCGCCGGGACAGTTTCCCGCCTGGAGTTGGCAGCCGGTCGCCTGAGAGTGGCTGCTGTGGCAGTGCGCTCACGCGCCGAGTTCGCGTATCCGCTAGATGCTGCCGTAACGGCGCAAGGTGTCTACATCTTGGCCGCTAACCCCGTCGCTGACGGAGAGCGCCAAGTGTGGTTTCGTGCGGCGCAAGGAGGCGAGTTGCGCCGAGTGCTGGCTGGCTTAAGCGATAGCGCGGTGCGTCTGGCAAGCGCACAGGGGCTGCTCTACGTCCTCGCGCGAGACAGGGTAGATGTCTACTCCCAAAACGGTGAGAAGCTACGAACGTTTGCCGATTCACCGGGGGATTGGGGCGGCTTCAGGCAGGTCAACTTGTTTGGCGAAAAGCAGGGGCCGCAGGGCATCTATATTGATAGTGCGGGCCGCATACTGGTGGCAGATACGTTTAACCATCGCGTAGTGGTGTTTACGCCGGAAGGCGAATTCGTGCAGGAGATACCTTTCACGGAAGACGTTTGGCCCGCTGCGCTGGCCATGACTGAAGAAGGCCACTTACTGGTTCTTAATACTTTTGGCGGTCAAGTGCTGCGCCTGAACGCCGAAGGGGTGCTGTTGGCAGCTTTCGCATCCCCGGGGAGTGGCTTTGGGCAACTCCGTGTGGTTGAAGACCACGGGTTGCTCGGCGGGCCGCGAGACATCTCGGTGGGCGCGGAAGGGAGTTTCTACGTTTTAGACACTTACAACAGCCGCATTTTAAAATTTGCCCACACCGGTGAGCCCCTCTATGCGGTCGGGAGTTTTGGCAGTGAGGTAGGGAGGCTGAATCTACCGACTGCGCTTGCGCCCGCGCCGGACCCGGGACAGGTTTGGGTCGTAGATACCTACAACCACCGCCTGCAGCTCCTGCAGCTAAGATAGAGAAGCAGAACAAAAGGAGCAGAACAAAAGAAAACAGGAAAACAAAAGGGACGGTTCTTCTTGGAAAGATGGCGGCAGGAACGCAACGGCAGCGGCTTAGTCGGGTTTTACCTTAGAGGAGATGAGTTAACGTGAGCGGCAAACTCTACGTCTGCGCCACCCCGATTGGCAATCTTGCCGATGTCTCTCTGCGTCTTTTGACCACCCTCAAAGAAGTTGATTTTGTTGCTGCGGAGGACACCCGCCATAGCGCGAAGCTATTGCACCACTTCTCACTCCACACCCAGCTGATTAGCTACCATGAGCACAGCGGCAAAGCGAAACACGCGCAGGTCCTAGCGGCGCTCTGCGCAGGAAAGCACATTGCTCTGATTAGCGATGCGGGGATGCCCGGCATTTCTGACCCCGGCGAAGAGCTTATCCGTGATGCTATTGCCCAAGGGATTGAGGTTACGGTTATCCCCGGTCCCATGGCCGGGGTAGCCGCGCTGGCCATATCGGGGTTGCCCACCGCCCGTTTTGCCTTTGAAGGGTTTTTGCCCCGGGGACGCGGGGAAAGACGCAGTGTACTCGCTAAGCTAGAACGCGAGGAGCGCACTCTCGTTTTTTACGAGGCGCCGCATCGCTTGGCGGACACGCTATCCGACCTGCTGGAGATGCTTGGCGACCGGCAAGCGGCTATCGTGCGTGAGTTAACTAAGGTCTATGAGAGTGTAGAGCGCGGTCCGCTGTCCTCGTTGCTGACCTCGGTGCGGAAAGAGCCTTTGCGGGGCGAGATAGTGTTAGTGGTAAGCGGCTTAGAGTTGAACGCGCAAGCCCCCGACCTTGACGCAGAGGAGGTGATAGCTCGCTTGCTTGCTCAAGGGTTGTCCCCGGCACAAGCGGCGCGCTACGCCGCACAAGTTTGTGCTCTGCCGCGGGCTGAGCTCTACGCTCTAGCCGTCGCCAAAGGGGCCAAAACGCAAAAAAAGTAGGCGCCGCAAGGGCGCCTTTAACTATTGTGGATGGGGTTGTACTAGGGATGGACATGCGTTGCTAGCTTCTTTAGGCAGCCCTGGCAAATTCTCTTGCCCATGTGGGTGGTGACGTCATCCGCATCGTGGCAGAAAATGCAAGCGGGCTCGTACTTTTTGAGGATGATTTTCTCGCCGTCAACGTAGATCTCAAGCGCATCCTTCTCGCTGATGTCTAGAGTCCGACGGAGCTCAATGGGGATAACCACGCGGCCGAGTTCGTCAACTTTACGCACAATACCAGTAGATTTCATTGCTAAATTTCCCTCCTTACATGTTTCGACATAATTCTACACCCAGAAAATAGTATACCAACACTACCAATAGTTGTCAATATGTGTTTGCCATAAATTTTGCTTATGATTAGTCGCTTGTCGCTTGTCGCTTGTCGCTAGGTGCAGCCTGACACCCAAGACCCAGCCATCAGCCTACAGCCCTCAGCCATCAGAAGCACGTTCCCCTGAAGCCTGACGCCTGAAGCCTGATCTCTCGACTAGCGATAGGCGGCTTGTCAGAGTATAATAAGGGAAGTATTTGGCCGCCAAACGGGCGAAGCCAGGAGGTAAGCCGATGAGCAACAAGTATTACGTCACAACACCCATCTACTACACTAACGCCAACATCCACGTTGGTCACGCTTATACCACCGTTATTGCGGATGCCCTTGCCCGCTATCAGCGCATGTTGGGAAAAGACGTTTGTTTTCTTACCGGCACCGATGAGCACGGGCAAAAAGTCGAACGCAAGGCCAAAGCAGCGGGGAAAGACCCACAGGCCTTTTGCGACGAGATTGTGGCGGATATCAAGCAAGTTTGGGCCACGCTCGACATCTCCTATGACATATTTATTCGTACGACAGAACGCGAGCATACCGAGCAGGTGCAACGCATCTTCACTAAGCTCTACGAACAGGGCGACATCTACAAGCATCAGTACCAAGGGCACTACTGCGTAGACTGCGAATCGTTTTGGACAGAGCGACAGCTGCAAAACACGAACTGCCCGGATTGTGGCCGCGCGGTGCAGTGGGTGACCGAGGAAAGCTATTTCTTTAGACTCTCCAAGTACCAAGACCGCCTGCTTAAGCACCTCAATGACCACCCGGACTTTCTCCAGCCTGCTTCACGCCGCAACGAGATGATTAACAATTTCCTACTGCCCGGATTGTCTGACTTGTGCGTGACGCGCACTACCCATCAATGGGGCATCCCGGTGCCCTTTGACGAGCAGCACCGGATCTACGTGTGGATTGACGCCTTAAGCAACTACATTACGGCGCTTGGCTACGGCGACACAAGCCCGCAGTTTCAAAAGTTTTGGCCGGCTGACCTACACCTGATGGGGAAGGAAATTGTACGTTTTCACGCCATCATCTGGCCCGCTCTGTTAATGGCACTGGAGTTGCCTTTGCCCAAGCAGGTCTACGGGCACGGGTGGTTGCTCTTTGGCAATGACAAGATGTCTAAATCCAAGGGCAATGTCATTTCTTCAACCGAGCTCGCGGCCAAATACAGCTCCGATGCCGTGCGCTACTACCTCCTGAAAGAGATAGCCTTCGGGAGTGACGGCAATTTCACTGAGGAACTGCTGGTGCACCGCCTGAACTCCGATTTGGCCAACGACATCGGCAATCTCTTGAGCCGGGCCGTAGCCATGATGGAGAAGTTCGCGCACAGCAAGACCCCTGCGAATCTCCTAGCCGCAGAACCGGACGCCGCACTTATCGCTCAGTCCCGGGCACTCCCGGAAGCCGTTAGGAAGCATATGGAGAGCCTTCAATTTGGCGCAGCCCTCGCGGAGATTCTGGAACTGGCAAAACGGGGCAACAAATACATTGACGAAACTGCGCCATGGCAACTAGCGCGCGAAAAACGCTTCGACCGACTCTCCACCGTGTTGTACAATGTCGCGGAGATACTAAGGGTTATTTCCATACTCCTCTCCCCGTTTATGCCTCGCACGCCACAACGCATATGGGAGCAGTTAGGGATCAATGTCCATTCCCACGGCGACATACTTACGTTACCCTCTGCGGCTGAGTTTGGCTTGCTCCCGGCGGGACTAAGTGTCAAGAAGGGCGACCCGCTGTTTCCGCGCATTGAGTGGGAGCCTCAGACCGAGCCCGAGGCAACGGCCACAGATGCCTTAACCCCACCCCTATTGCCCCCTGTGGATATTGCTGATTTTGCCAAGTTGGACTTGCGCATAGTGGAAGTTCTAGCCGCCGAGAAAGTGCCTAAGGCCGACAAGCTGCTCAAGCTGACCGTCTTGCTCGGGCCGACGACGCGCACAATAGTCGCAGGCATAGCCACGCACTACAGCCCAGACGAATTAGTCGGCAAGAGGCTCGTAATCATAGCTAACCTGAAGCCCGCCAAGATTCGCGGCATTGAGTCGCAAGGCATGGTGCTTGCCGCAAGCGACGAGCATAACTTAGCTGTCTTGTCCCCAGCGCGAGAGGGTCTTGGCAGCGGAGCTAAGGTTACTTAGAGATGTTTTTAGTCGATACCCATGCGCACCTAGACGACTCCGCCTTCACTCCGGATCTAGGGGAGGTGCTCTCGCGTGCGCGAGAAGCGGGAGTAAGAAAACTCGTCGTAGTCGGGCACAATATGACCACCTCTAGACAGGCCGTCGCACTTGCCCTGCAATACAGCGACATGTACGCGACTGTCGGCGTGCATCCGCATGACGCGCCAGAGGTAGCGGAAGGAACACTCTCCGAGCTAGCGGACCTCCTCCGGCATACACGTGTCGTGGCCCTAGGGGAGATAGGCCTAGACTATCACTGGAACACCTGGCCTAGGGAGGCCTCACAGCGAGCCTTTCGCGAGCAGATTGTGTTGGCGAAATCGCTAGATAAGCCGTTTGTCGTCCATAATCGCGAGGCTCACGCGGATGTACTGGCTATCCTCAAGGAGCAGGCTCCCTACCCCTATGGGTTTGTCATGCATTGCTTTTCCGGCAGTCTTGAGTTAGCGCGGGAATGCATGCGCTTAGGTGGATTCATCTCTTTGGCTGGGCCTGTGACTTTTAGGAACGCGCCGAGATTACACGATGTTGCCACGCATGTTCCGCTTGATAGGCTCTTAATCGAGACCGATTGTCCTTATCTCGCGCCTGAACCCTACCGCGGTCAGCGAAATGAGCCGAGCTTCCTAGTGCAAATTGCCGGGGCCCTAGCCTCTCGGCGTGGGCTTCATGTAACCGAGATAGCCGAGGCGACCACCGCTAACGCGCGAGCGCTGTTTGACCTAGGGAGCCTCCCGTGAACGACCTCATTCGTCCGAGCCGTGTAGCGGAGGTACTCAACAAATTTGGGTTAGCCCCACATAAGGGGCTGGGACAAAACTTCCTGGTAGACGCGCAGGCTCTTGAAAAAATCGTCGCTGCAGCCGATATCAAAGGCGATGAGTTAGTGGTGGAGATTGGCCCGGGCCTTGGCACCCTCACGCGTGAGCTAGCGAGACGCGCACGCCATGTTATAGCCGTAGAAAAGGACAAGAAGCTCACCCCCGTTCTGGCCGAAACCTTAGCCGACCATATTAACGTGGAGGTCATGTTTCGGGACGCCTTGGAGGTCGAGTGGGAAAGCTGCCTGGCAGGGCAGTTGCCGCCGTACAAAGTAGTGGCTAATCTGCCCTACTATGTGACTACGCCGCTCCTCATGGGGCTCTTAGAAAGTCGCGTGCGCTTCTCCCGCTTGGTTTTCCTCGTGCAGCAGGAGGTGGCGCAGCGTATGCAGGCGAAAGCCGATACGCGGGAGTATGGGGCGCTCTCACTGGCCGTGCAGTACTATGCCGAGGTGAAGATTAAAGCCATAATTTCCCCACGTGCCTTCTTCCCCCCGCCGCGCGTGTCGTCAGCGGTGGTGGCACTAGAGGTGCGCGAGTGCCCGTCAGCTTTCTTTGGGCTCCAGGACGAAAAGGTCTTGTTTAGACTTATTCGGGCGGCTTTTGGGCAGCGCCGAAAGACTTTAGCCAATGCCCTTACCGCGGGCGGCTTCTTGCGGGGCGAAGTTCTCGCGGCCCTTGAACTCTGCCGCATTCACCCCTCTACGCGGGGAGAGACACTCGACCTCACGGCATTTGTAGCACTAGCACAGGCAATAACCCGTTTGCGGGAGGAGGAATAGCCGTGTTTGTAAGCCCATCCAAAGGACCCATGACACTAGACGCTATGGTGACAGACATTGTGGACTATGTGCGCTCTGAACGCACCGCTGACTACCGCCTCATCATCGGCACCGACTCGCACACCAAGAAAGGAACGCATATGGTCACAGCTGTCATCATTCAGCGAGTGGGTAAGGGCGCGCGTTTCTTCTATCGGCATACCGAGCACAGGTGCCTGAGTAGCCTGCGGCAAAAGCTCTACTACGAGACGGCTATCAGCCTTGACGTGGTGCACGCGCTGAAGGAGAAGCTCTACAAGAACATGCTAATTGGCATGCGCATTGAGATTCATGTGGACGCTGGTTTCGTTGGAGCTAGCCGCGAGATTATTCGCGAGATTGTGGGCATGGTGGTCGCCACAGGGCTCGTCGCTAAAGTGAAGCCCGATTCCTTTGGGGCTTCTGCAGTCGCCGACCGCTTCACAAAGTAGCCACACACTAAGGGGCAACCTCGCACTCTCTTTCATACACTGCTATGAGGGGGAGTGTTTTTGTTGTCAAGCAAAGCGCCGGGGGTGAAAATGACAAGGGCAATAGTGGTCGTTAATGGTCAGTCTCCAAGTGAGTACTCCTTAGTTGAGGACGGCCAAGGTGTGCCGTTAGCGCCGCTAAGCGAGATCTTCCGCGCGCTTGGCGGTAACACCGTGTGGGCGGGAAATGACAGCCCGGCGGTAGTCACATGGCAAAACAACCTGCTCGTAGTGCCCGTCAATGAGAAGGGGGCCGTGCTAAACGGCGAGAAAATTACGTTGCGGCGTGAGACGCTGGTGCAAGATGGAAAGCTCTACATAGGCCTCGAGTCCTTAGCGGAGGCTTTTTCAGGCAGTTTTCGCCAGGCGGATCACGTCCTGCACGTGAACCTCCCGCTTGGGCGTGTGCTTGGCCTGCACTTCGCCCACAACTCCCTCGTGCTCAGCTGGAGCGGCAACCAGAGGACTATAGCATTGCCTGCGGGATATGGTCTTTGTCTTGAGGGCACCGGGTGGCCGCCTCAGCTGCGCGCGGTCGTCATGGAGCGCACGCCCGAAGGCCATGTTGCGGTTAAAGTCGACGTGCGGGGCGGCAGCGTGGCCAGCGTCCGAGGGGAGCAGGGCGTCAAGTTTGAGTGGAAGACTGACTCGCATCAACTCAGCGGCCGGCGCATCGCGCTAGACGCGGGGCATGGCGGGCAGCAGCCCGGCGCGATTGGGCCCGCCGGCTCACTAGAAAAAGATCTCGCTCGGCAAGTGGTGGATAAGGTAGCTGCGTTGCTCCGGGATTTGCAGGTCGAGGTGCTCGATATCCGGCGGCAAGATGAGTCATTGTCCTTAGCGGAGCGCGTCAGCCGCGCGCGTCAGGGCAGGGCGGACGCCTTCGTGAGCGTGCACTTTAACGCGCATGAGCGGTGCGAGGTCAGCGGTACCGAGACATATCACTTTGCGGAAAACACGGCAGGCAGAGACTTAGCGCGCTTGATCCACAGCGAACTTATCGACACCCTCAGGCTGCGTGACCGTGGTGTTAAGCAAGCGGCCTTTTACGTGCTGCGCACGCAGCCCGATTTGCCTGCTGTCGTGGCGGAAATAGGGTTTATCACCAATCCGGCCGAGGAACTGTTCTTAACCAGAGAGGCCACCCAACAAAAATGCGCGCAGTCCCTATGCCGCGCCCTCACACGCTACTTCAAGTGAAGCAAA
>CAYGHR010000008.1:18079-29290 GCA_964349715.1 uncultured Peptococcaceae bacterium | reverse complement strand
AAGCAAAAGGGACGGAGCCTTTTGCTTCAGCACCCGGTGCGACAGAAGCAAAAGGCTCCGTCCCTTTTGCTTCACATGGGGTGGTAACAAGATATGCGCAGGATACACGTGGTGGAAGACGAACAGGGAGTACGCGAGCTCCTGATGCGGTACCTCGAGCATGAGGGGTACCGCGTTTTTCCTCATGCTAGCGGCGAAGGGGTGCTGGATGCCATAGTGCAGCAGGGGGCGGACCTCATCGTCCTTGACATTATGTTGCCGGGCGTCGACGGGCTCGAGCTGTGCAAGCGTATACGGGCTAAGCACCAAACGCCCATTATTTTCGTCTCGGCGCGCAGTGAGGAATTTGACCGCATCTTGGGGATTGAGCTCGGCGGGGACGATTATCTGGTAAAGCCCTTTAGCCCGCGCGAGCTGTTGGCGCGTATCAAAGCAATTTTCCGGCGGATTGAACAGCCGGGTGCAGACCCCGGTACGACACAACACCTGGACCTTACGCTTGATTTCGCAGCGCGCGTCGCCCGCGTTGGCGCTGTTGCGCTGGAGTTGACGAACAAGGAGTTTGAGCTCCTAAAGTACTTAATCGAGAATAAAGGACGTGCCTTTACGCGCGAGCAGCTTTTGACGGCGGTGTGGGGGTACTCTTATGTAGGAGACAGCCGCTCTGTCGACGATCTAGTGCGACGCATCCGCAAGAAGCTTGACGGCATCTCCGCCGTGGAAGTGACGACCGTGTGGGGCTACGGGTACAGGGTTAATGCGTAAGTTTAGCCTGGCGCAGAAAATCGCGCTTACGAACACGGTGTTTGCGTTGCTCGCTTGCTTAATGCTAGCCCTAAGCGCGAATCTCATGCTTAGGCGCTACCTTATTCAAAGTGCGCAGACGGAGCTCCATCGCGTCGCGACGGTGGTAGCAGGCACTCTTGACGTGCCCATGCCCATGCAGGGGGCGATGCGCTTTCGTGCGGCGAACCGCATGGTGGGGGCAGAGCTGGTGTGGGTGTCGCCGCAGGGGCGGATTTTGGCCAGCAGCAGTACCGCTTTCCCTGTGGGGGCCTATGTCAATGTACCGCTTAAGGACTTAGCGCGCATGACACGGGCAGAGCGCTGGCATTTGCAGACCGATGAGCATGTCTACGCCTTGGCGGAGCTGCCGGGAACGCGTGGCTTTCTGATGGCCGTAGCGCCGCTTAGGGAACTGCGGGCGGTTACAGCGGGCATTATGTCTATCTTTATCCCGATTTCTGTCGTGGTTGTGCTGGCGGGGACTTTACTTGGGAGCTTCTGGACGGGTAAGATATCTAAACCCGTGCAAAGGCTCGCCTCCGCAGCGCACCAAGTCGCCAACGGCAATTACAGGGCTGTTCCGCGTCTTGCGGGCGACGACGAGATTGCCGAGCTTTCGCACGCGCTGCATGCTATGGCTTTGCAGCTGCAGGCGGGCGAAGAAGCACAGCGCGAGTTTGTGCAGAATGCCAGCCACGAACTAAAAACACCCCTGATGAACATCCAGGGGTATGCCGAGGCGCTTAAGGACGGCATTTACAGCGGTGATGAAGCCGCGAAGTGTCTGGATGTTATCTCGCGGGAGACAGTGCGGATGCAGAAACTCGTTAACGACATGATTTATCTCTCCACGATTACTGCGCGCCCGGAGCGTTTGGTTAAAGAGGATGTGCGTCTGCGCGACTTGTTTGGTGCGGCCGAGGAATCGACGCGGGGCATCGTGGTAGAGGCAGGGCGCGAGCTAGCTGTAAGCCAGCCGCCGGACATTGTGCTGGCCGGGGACTTCGACAAGCTAGTGCGCGCGTTGACGAACCTTATAGCTAATGCCACCCGCTACGCGCGCCGAAAGATTGAGCTCTCAGCAAGCGCAAAGGGGAATACCGTGACCATAACTGTGCGCGACGACGGCCCCGGCATAGACCCCACACTCGGGGAGCAGGCCTTCGAGCGCTTCAGCCGCGGCGAGGGCGGCCAAACCGGACTCGGCTTAGCGATTGTCAAAGCCATTGTCGTCAGCCACGGCGGTACTATCGCGGTGACCAACGACCACGGCGCGATGTTTACGATTACCCTTCCCGCACGTCGGCCATGACTTGTTCCCAGCGGCGGACCCAGGTGTGCTCGCGCAGAAGGCGCTCGCGGGCGCTGTGGGCTACTTGGGCGAGCTTGGCGGGGTGGGCTAGATAGTAGCTCAGCTTTTCGACTAGCTCCGGCAGACCCGTGAATCCAATAATCTCTTGATCGTAGGCGAAGTACTGCTCCATTTCGGGGAATACGGCCGTAAATACCGGCGTGCCGCAGGCGACGGCCTCAAATAAGCCAACCTTTACGTTGGTGTGCCCGGCCACTGTTTGGGCAAAAGAAATGTAGGCTCGACCGCTGTTTAGTGCCCTGACCTGGGCCTCGCCGTTGACTTGACGACCGCGTGGGAGAATGCCCCACCGCCGCCACCCCTTGCCGTATAAACCTACCTTGAAGTGTTTATCTAGCTCCGCAACAACAGATAAACGGTCAGCGCGGGCGTGCCCTACGATGATTACATCGTATTTTTTTTTGACTTCAGGCAGCGGGCGGTGAAAGCTTGTGGAGGCGGCAAAAGGCAGGAGCCTCGCCTTAACGCCGATGGCGGCGTAGTCCTTAAGCGACGCTTCGGCGTTTGTGTAGTACAGGTCAAAGAGATGAGCGTAGAGCTCCCCCTGCGCGGCGAAGATGTCGGGGTCAGACAAAGCGATCCCCACGGTCACTATGCCCTGCGCGCGAAGCTCCTGGTGCATGTCAGGTGTGAGGCTCATGGCGCCGGCGTTGCAGACCACGACGTCCGGCCGCAACGACGCGACCACCTCCCGCACGCGTTCGCTGTTCAGCCAGTTCACGCTGCGTAAGGCGGAGCTAGCGTCTTTGACCACCCACGCGGAAGGCCTACCGGTGTACAGCTCGGTGTCAATAATCTTGGCCTCGCACATGCTGGCGAGGTCTTTGGCCATTAAGGCCACTATGTCGTTTTCGCCCATCCAGTAACTGCCGAAATGAAGAACTCTCATGAGATCACCTCTCAAATAATCATGAATCAGAATCATGAATCAGGAATCATGCCCCGTGAACCGTCAACCATCAACCGTCAACCGTCACTATTCAGCCGTCATCAGACAAACGCCTCGGTTTCGCGTTATAGTAAGGGAGAAGGAAAGTGTGGTGGTATCGTGGACGAAGCAACTTTCTCCTTGTTGGTCGCGCGCTACCAGCGCCTTATCTTTAGCATCGCCTGGCAACTGCTCAGGAACCGCGAAGAGGCGGAGGACGCGACGCAGCAGGCCTTTGTCAATGTGTACAGCCGACTTAAGGCCATGCCGGATCTTGACTTTCTCCCGTATCTTAAGGCTACCGTCGCTAACTTGTGTAAGGATAGACTGCGGCGGCGGCAAACAGCCCTAAAGCATCAGGTGCTAAACATTGACAACACACAAACAGAACACCCCTCGCCGGAAGACGCGGTCATAGCGCACACACAGCACCACCTGTTGCAGACGGCTATGGATACCCTTCCCGACATGTACCGAGAAGTCCTTGTACTGCGCTACGCCTGTGAACACTCATACGAGCAGATAGCAGAATCCCTAGATCTGCCGCTGTCAATCGTGAAAAACCGCATCTTTCGCGGCAAGAAGCTGCTTAGAGACGCCTATCTTAAGATAGAAGGAGGTGTGACAGGTGAAGTGCCATGAGCTAGAGCACAAGTTTGAAGCGTACTTAGCGGGCAAATTATGTCCGGCAGACAATCTAGACGTAGAGCATCACCTAGGCTCCTGCTCTGAGTGCGCGGCCCTGCTGTTGCCGGAAGACCCCCTGCTTGACAGCTTGCTGGCTTCTGAGTGGTACATGCGCCCGGCGCCCGACATAACATCCCGGGTCATGCAGGCCATCCGCAAACCTAGCATCCCGGCCTGGGTGTGGGCAGTCGTGGCTCTGTCGGCATACCTGACATTTGTGCTGGTCGGCACTGCGGCACTCATGTTCTCGCCTATACTCGGGTTCGTCACGGACGTGTGGCGTTACTTGACAACGGTCTGGCACTCGGTAGTGCTAGTAGTAAGGTTAGCGGTAACTGCCCTAGGGTACTATGAGCCGAGCGCGTTCGCCTTCATTCTTGTCTTCGGCCTCGCAACTGCCGTACTTGTCGGCACAGTCTTACTCAGTAGGGAGGAATTCGTGTGAAGAAATACCTCGTTGCCATGTTGTTCGTAGCAGCTCTGTTCTTGCCGGCACTAGCTAATGCCGCGCCTCAGGACAGTATTGTTAGAATGGGTGAAGACGCCCTGGTGCCTGCCGGCACTACCATTGACGGCAACGTAGTTGTCTTTAACGGCAATGCCACGGTGCGGGGTCGTGTCCGCGAGAATGTAGTTGTGATTATGGGGAACATCGATCTGCAGGAGGAAGCGGTGGTTGACGGCAATGTGGTCGCTGTGGGCGGGCGCGTAACCAAGAGCCCTACAGCGCAGGTCGGCGGTGAAAACGTAAGCCTGGGCGCCGGCAATATCCGGCCTATGCCGCATATGCAGTTCACGTATGCTAGGCATGTCGGTGTAGGTTCGTTGTGGAGACTGCTGTCGATAATGTTTCTGGGTTGGGTGCTCTTCTGGTTGCTCCCGGCACCCGTAGTCAAAGTGACTGGCGTAGCAAGTGCTGACCCGCTGAAGTCTGTGCTCTACGGCCTACTTGCCTATCTCGCTGTGATTCCGCTCAGCGTCATGCTGCTTATCACTATTGTTGGGATACCTTTCATACCGCTCTTTTGGGCGACTGTGTTCGCCGGCCGCTTCTTGGGGCAAGTGGCCCTCGGGCTGCTCGCGGGTAGGGTCATCGCCGAGCGACTCAACAAGAGCTGGAGTGACGCAGCACACGTGCTACTGGGGCTACTTGTGCTGGGGGTCTTCACGCTGATTCCGGTGGTAGGAAGCCTTATATCCTTGTTCTACGGCCTGCTCGGCTTTGGAGCCGCAGTGAGAGGAGGAAGACAATGTCTAAGTGGCTCAAGGCGTTCCTCGTAGTCGCTTTATTATGGATTGTACTTGGTGGCTTGGTCGCTGCCCCCTTCAGCAGCTTTTTGGTTGACGTACTGCCGGGGCTTATCGACGTTGCCGACGAGGTGCATCGCGAAGAGGAGATCACGAAACCTGCTCTCGGCATTGGCACACTCCAGGTGCATACCATGAATGGCTCCATCATTGTGGTCGGCAATGACACAAGCGAGATTAAGATCAAGGCGTATTACAGCACGCGTGGCCGCAATGCCGAGGTGAGAGTGCATCGACTGCAGACAGAAGTATCTTTGCAGGGCAATACGCTTACTGTGGGTGCGGTATTCCCCTTGCCGCAAGGCCCTGTCGGCAACGACACTATCCGTTACGAGATTACTGCGCCTCGCGCACTAAACCTCAACGCCTCTACGATCAATGGCAGGATCGACTCAAATGGTATAGACGGGGTAGTTGACATCACCGCTACGAACGGCGCGGTAGAAGTGCTAGGCGACACAGGGCCGAGCAAACTCTCCGTAGGTAATACTAACGGCGGCATAGTCGTAAGGGCAGCACCTCAGGGCGGTCGCTACGACTTGCGGACCGTTAACGGCTCTATACAGCTCGCATTGCCGGAGAGCTTAGGTATCACCTTGCAGGCCTCTACCGTTAACGGCAGTATAACCCTCGGCCACGGCCCCGGGGAGTGGAGGCTACAAGGCGGGCAAATCGACCGCCGTGCTGTGAACGCCACCCTCGGCGAAGGCGAGCTCTTTTTAGACGTCAGCACCGTGAACGGCAGCATCAGACTTGAAAGGCTGGCGCAGTGAAGCAAAAAGCTCCGTCCCTTTTGCTTCACGTATACGTCTCACCCGGTTAGGCAAGACTAGAGAAGAACTTGCCCGCAACCTTAGGCGAGGTGACGACAAAATTGCTGATTTCACGTTTACGTAGGTTATTAGCTTGCTCGGTTTTCCTGACGCTTATAAGTGTTTTGCCCCTGTCGGCCCTAGCCCCGCAGTACCAGACGGCCTATTTGGTGGTCCATGACCGACAACTGTCGGCTACGGATAGAGAGCCTGTCGAACTCAATGGCGAGACCCCTGTCGGCGAAACAGCCCCGCTGGCGCCGCCGGCTCAGCCGGCGAGCGTAGAGAAGCCTCCTGCTGCCGGCAAAGAGCCGCCCTCCACCGTGAGCGAGGCGCAAGCCGCTCGGGATGATGTCCACGGTGTCGGCGGCCAGTCGCCTCTGACCCACGTCGTGGCGCGGGGGGACACCTTATCCGGCATTGCAGAGCGGTACAATATGACGGTTCAGCGAATTAGGACGCTTAACTCGCTGACAAACCCACATTTCATTAGCCCCGGTCAAACGCTACTCCTCATGGAAAGACCGCCTGAGCCGCGCCGGCACAGGGTGCGCGCAGGGGAGAATCTCTCGGTAATCGCCGCCAATCACGGAGTTACGGTCGCAGCCATTGTTGACCTGAACGACCTGACGCGGATAAATCAATTAAGTATCGGGCAAGTTCTCAGCATTCCGGCGGCGGCGAGTGTGAGCGAACAAGCACGCAGTCAAAGCAGCGCCTCCGGCATGATCTGGCCTGTGATTGGGCGCATCAGCAGCTATTTCGGCCCGCGCTGGGGCACGCGACACACTGGACTCGACATCGCGGCGCCCACAGGCACAGAGATTCGCGCCGTGCGTGCCGGGCGGGTAGAGAAGGCCGGTTGGTGGGGAGGATACGGCAACTGCATAATTATTAACCACGGCGATGGAGTGCGAACGCTTTACGCTCACGCCTCGCGCCTGTTGGTGAAGCGCGGCGAGCGGGTTGTGCAGGGACAGGTCATAGCGCGCGTAGGCAGCACCGGGAATTCTACCGGGCCGCATGTGCACTTTGAGGTGCGCGTTGACAGTAGGTTTAAGGACCCGCTCAATTTCCTCCCGTAACCTAGCCAGAAGCTAGCGCACGGATACCCCGGTTGCACGCACGGCCTGTAACAAGCCGCGCAACCCCAGGACCTCTCCTTCCGCTTGCGGGAGCAAGCCGACATACAAATCTGGGTCGATGTTTAGGTTGCGAAACTGCACCTGGTTTACTCCGGTCTCACGGATAAACTGCTGCAGGGCCGCAACCTCTTCTTCGCGGTCTGATACGCCGGGCATCACGAGTAGATTAAGCGATACGAACACGCCGCGACTACGCGCATACCTGATGCCGCGCACTACGTCGCCAAGGTCGTAGCTCTGCTGCCGATAGTAGGGGTCGTAGCACTTTGGGCGCGGGGAGTTTAGGCTGACGCGGAGCGAGTCGATACCCGCGTCTACAACTTCCCGTAGGCCGTCATAGTCTCCGCCGTTGGTGTTCATGTTGATGCGGCCTTCCTTAGTTTGCCCGCGCACGGCCTGTACAATGTCTGCCGCCAGCTCGCTCTCTAGCAAGGGTTCTCCCTCGCACCCTTGGCCAAAGCTTACGGTGTCGCCGCCCTCGGTAAGATGCTTCACAGCCAAGACGGCCGCCTCCGCCACACTGGGGACAAACCCGATGCGCGCTTGCGGGGCGGGGCAGCACTCGGCTGCCTGCAGGGAAATACAGCCTACGCAGTTAGCATTGCAGCGGGGGGAAATGGGAAGGCCGGCCTCAAAGCGGCGATAGAGCATGTTCTGTGCCGTAAAACACCCGTAGTGGAGCGAGCAATATATGAGCTGCTCTAAGATGCGGTTATGCCCAAACTCCTGCCGACGCGCGCCGATAAGCGCGGGTAACTCTGGCGTGTTAAATAGGCTTGGTTCCCAACGATGTAAGTCCTCGCTCGCCGCCGCGGGCACTGCTGCCACCCAGAATCTGTCGTCATGCCAGGCCACGCCGGCATAGCCAAAGAGGGGCAGTGGCTCCCGCGCAGGGCGATACCCAGGCAGCAGCGTGCGCAAATACCCTTGCGGAAGCAGGGCGGCAACAGCCTGTGCTCCGGCGTGTGGGTAGGGAACAATGCGTCCGTTTTTATCAATTGCGGCCGGAGTCCGAGAAGGCAACCCGACAAGGCTAGCTCCTGCAGGCAGAGGAATCATATCGTCCCTCTCCGGCTCGACAAGCATGTGGCCTGTGCGCAGTATGGCGCAATAGTCGGTGTCCTCAAAGACTTGCCCGTGTTTGTCAGCGTAGACAAAGTAGAACATAAGCCCTCCCTAAAACTGCTCTAGCCCTAGCATGTACAGTAACATGTAGGCGGGCAGGCGAAAGTAGCGGGCGAGGTTGGCGTAGGGGCCGTAGTCGAGGCTGCTCTTGGTGACAAAGAAGCAGGGAGTCTCAGGATACAGCTTGGCAAACTCAATGAGCGGGTCGCTGCCAAGAATCTCCGGCCGCTCGCGGAATTTAACCTGCACGGCCAAGGCAGGGCGAGCCGGGAGCATGACCGCCATGGTCAATTCTAGCCCGCGCCGCGGCGTTCGCCAATACCCGATAGCGGCGCGCGGGAAGCGCGCAGTGAGGTGGCGAAACAGGCACCCCTCCGCCAAGGCGGAAAGATAACTCGGGTCAGACAAGCAGTCATCGGCGCGCAGGAGCACCGCATTGCGTAGCGCAGCGTCGGCTATATAGAATTTACTGCGCGACTTAGGAACGCGGTGGCTGAACCGGTCAACTTGGTGGGCAGGTAAGATGAGCTGCGCGGACTCGAGTGCCTGCAAGTAGTTGGTAAGCGTTACACGTGACAGCTGCAGACTGCGGGCCATGGCATCCTGCCCGAGCGTTTCGCCCGCATGCACGCAGAGGTAGACGAAGACCTTCTCTAAGTCGCGCATGTTGCGTATGCCGGAATGAAGGGCTATGTCGTGTCGGAGCACGCGGTCTACGCACTCCTCGCGCAAAAGCTCGTGCGCTAACGCGGTGTCGTCAAGCAGGGCAGTCTCCGGGTAGCCCCCCTGCAGCAGGTAGCGGAGGAAGTGCGGCTCTAAAACGGACAGAGAGCTCAGGACAGCCTGTTGCGCGGCGCGCTCAAGCTTAGGCAACGCGGCTAGCGAGCAGGGCACTTCAGGTGCGAGATTTCGCATATGTGCGTACTCCGTGAACGAGAGTGGGGGGATGGGCACTGTCGTGAAACCTCCGCCGTCGGGCGCGGTGGCGGCAAGTGCTGAGCCGCTGGCCACAATGCGGTAGTTAGGCCACAGCACGGACGTATGCCTTAGCCAGGCAGACCAGTCCTCGGCATGGGTGATTTCGTCAAGCAGCAGTACGCCGTCTTCGGCCCCGCCGAGAACCTGTGTGCGGTAGATTTCGATGAGGCGATTGAGGGGGGTCAGCTCAAGTACAGGGTGGTCTAGAGGGACGTAAAGCAGCTGATAGGGGGTTAGCCCCTTAGCGAGAAGGGCCTCTGCCAATTGCCTGAGGATGGTTGTCTTGCCTACGCGGCGCGATCCGCTAAGAAACACCGGGCGGTAGATTTGCGCTTCTGTGAGGAGTTGCCATGTCCGCCGATAGGTTGCGCGCTTAAAAGTAGGGGGAGGGTTAGCCCACCCGCTGCTCCGCCACCAGGGGTTAAAGCCGCGAAGCACTTGTAGTACCTGGGTATCTTCGAGGAAGCTCACTGTTTTCATCTCCCTAGGCAAGTTTCTCCCCATATTGTATACTACGGCAGGCAAGAATGGCAAGGGGCAGAAAAGTGTGGGTGTTGGCGTGCGCAGATGGGTGGTGTTCTGCGCTTGTCACTCAAAATTCGACAAGTGAATGCCTTTGCGTGTCGAATCTTGTCTAGTGCGCTTATTTCCGTCATTTCCCGGGCAATACCGTCGAAAAGAATGAGGGCGGACCAAAGTCCGCCCTCATTCTGCTAATCGTCGCCCCTTGCGAAGCAAAAGGCTCCGTCCCTTTTGCTTCACATAGCGTGGCCTGTCGGTGTGGTGGGGATGGTGGTTGGCATGTCGACTGCGCCTTCGCTGCGCGCGACGGCGAGGGTGCAGACGAGGTCGCCGGAGACGTTCATGGCGGTGCGGCCCATGTCCACGATGCGGTCAACGCCCATGATGATGCCGATGGCAGAAACGGGCATCCCGACGGACTCAAGCACCATGGCCAGCATAATCATGCCGGCACCGGGGACGCCTGCCGTGCCAATTGAAGCTAAAGTTGCCGAAACAATAACCATGAGCATCTGGTTGAAGGTCAGGTCAATGCCGAGGAGTTGTGCCAAGAAGACCACGGACACGCCCTGATACAGCGCCGTGCCGTCCATGTTGACCGTAGCTCCGAGCGGCAGGGTGAAGGCGCCGATTTCCTTCTTAATGCCGAGGTTCTTCTCAGCACACTGAAGGGTAACGGGCAGAGTAGCGGCGGAAGAAGCGGTGGTAAAAGCGACGAGCATGGCGGGGGAAATGCGCTTAATCATCTCAACAATGCTGAGTCCGCCAAAGAATTTTGAGATGCCTCCGTACACGACGACTAGGTGGATAATCAGCCCGAGGTACACGACAAAAATAAACATTGCCAGGCTGACTAAAATTGCCGGGCCGACGTTGATCACGGTTCGGGCGATAAGCGCGGCAACACCGTAGGGCGCAACCTGCATGACCAGCGTGGTCAGGCGGAGCATAACCTCGTTGAGCCCCTCAAAGACCTTCAACAAGGGTTTGGCCACCTCGCCCACAGCGGCAATGCCGACGCCAAGCAGCACCGCAAAGACGATAATCTGCAGCATCGCTCCGCGCGCGAGAGAGTCGACGGGATTAACGGGAATCATCTCGATGATGGTGGTCATGATGGGGGGTGCGGGGGTAGCCGTGAACTTGCCTTCCTTGGCTACGTCCACCGCTAGCCCGGGTTGGAAGATGACGGTAAGCGTAATGCCGATGATAATCGCGATGGCAGTTGTGATGAGGTAGTAAGATATAATCTTGCCACCTATGCGGCCTACCTTTTTTAGGTCGCCTAGGCTGGCGGTGCCAAGTACTAGACTAGCTAGCACCAAGGGGACAACGAGCATGCGAATCGCGCGGATGAAAGCGTCGCCGACGGGGGAGATGAGGTAAGTCATGATGTTCTTGACGAAGGCAGTCTCGCGGACGGTGTGCAGCAGTAGGCCGATGATGATGCCAGCAATGAGACCGTAGAGAATGCGATTGGCCAGTTTCACTTGATAACCCTCCTCCACATAGTACTACACGCTATGGGTGCAGTTAACAAAGTATTCG
>CAYGHR010000008.1:12348-17979 GCA_964349715.1 uncultured Peptococcaceae bacterium | reverse complement strand
ATAACCCTCCTCCACATAGTACTACACGCTATGGGTGCAGTTAACAAAGTATTCGCCATAGTCCCGCGAATCCCTCTCCCTCACTCTGCCTTTTCTTCTGAAGCAAAAGGCTCCGTCCCTTTTGCTTCACCTTTTGCTTCCTTTTGCTTCAGGGCAAGTTTTTCTTGCTCACCTCTGGGGCCCATGCTATACTATTCGAGTAGTCTCAGAAAAGAGGTGTTTAACGTGAAGGAGAAGATTCACCCGAATTACCAGAAGGCATTGGTTACTTGCGCGTGTGGCGAATCCTTCGAGTCGGGTTCCATAAAGAAGCAGCTCAGAGTTGAACTCTGCTCGAAGTGCCATCCTTTCTTCACCGGCAAGCAAAAGTTTGTCGATGCGGGCGGACGGGTAGACCGCTTCAAGAAAAAATACGGCCTAGCTGACAAGTAATCACCACGAAGCAGAGCGCCGCGCTCTGCTTCGTAGTACTATGTGGACGCGAAAGGGGATTTTAGCTTGTCGGAGAAGGCAATTGGCGGACAGGCAGTAATGGAAGGCGTGCTGATGCGCCGTGCGAGCGGTGAACAGGCGATTGCCGTGCGGCGTCCTGATGGCACGTGCAGTGTCAAAGAGCAACGTTCCGCATCCTTCGCTTCGCGACACGCGGCGTTCAGGCTTCCCGTAGTGCGAGGCGGCGTGGCCCTTGTCGACACACTGACAGTGGGCATTGACGCACTCCTGTACAGCGCGAACGAGTCGGGCGGAGAAGAGGCAGAGCTCTCTAAGGGCGCAGTGGGCATGGCGGTGTTTCTCGGACTCGCGCTAGCGGTGGGACTCTTTATGCTGCTCCCGACGGTCTTGTTGCGGCTGTTTGGTCTTACAGATGCACAGCCTCTGTTGGCAAATCTATTAGAAGGCTCTGTTCGCCTAACTATCTTTACTATATATATAGGTGCAATTTCCTACATGCCGGACATGCGGCGATTTTTTCAGTATCACGGGGCCGAGCACAAAGCGATTCACTGCTATGAGGCCGGGCAGGAGCTGACCATTGAGAACGTCCGCCGCCACTCGCGCTTTCATGCGCGCTGCGGAACGTCCTTTTTGCTCGTGGTGATGCTGACGAGTGTGGTCGTGTTCTCCTTCTTTGGCTGGCCAAACGTGTGGGTACGCATGGTCACAAGGCTGCTGCTCCTGCCCGTAGTGGCGGGATTAGCATATGAGATAATCAAACTTTCGGCGCGGGGCAAGGGTGCCTGGCAAAGAGCGCTCACTGCTCCCGGCATGGCTTTGCAGCGGGCGACTACTCGCGAACCTGATGACAGCCAAATTGAAGTAGCGATTACGGCCCTACGGGCAATTACTAGGTGAGGTGTACTGATGTTAGAGAAACTGCGTGCGGTCAAAAAGCGCTATGATGAGCTGACGGATTTAGTCAGCGACCCCGCCGTGATCGCCCGCCAGAGCGAGTGGCGCATACACGTGAAAGAACAGGCCGGGCTTAGCGCTCTAGTGGACGCGTTTAACCGTTACGAACGTACTCTGCAGGAGCTAGAGCAGTCCAAACAGGCGCTTTCCGGCAGTGACCCTGATTTTCGCGCCATGTTAGAGACGGAAATAGACGCGCTGAAGGCGGCCGCAGTCTCACTAGAGGAAGAGATTAGGGTGCTGCTGTTGCCAAAGGACCCCAATGACGAGAAGAACGTAATCGTGGAAGTGCGCGCCGGAGCCGGGGGCAATGAAGCGGCGATTTTCGCGGGAGATCTCTTCCGTATGTACAGTCGTTTTGCCGAGCGGCAAGGATGGAAGACGGAGTTGCTCTCGGCCTCCCTGAGTGACCTTGGCGGCTACAAAGAAGTTATCTTCCTCATTGAAGGTAGGGGCGCATACAGCAAGCTCAAATACGAGAGCGGCGTGCACCGCGTGCAGCGTGTGCCGGAAACCGAGGCTAGCGGCCGCATTCACACGTCGACCGCTACTGTCGCAGTGCTGCCGGAGGCCGAGGAAGTAGACGTCGAGATTGATCAGAACGACTTGCGCATTGACACCTTTTGTTCGAGCGGGCCGGGCGGCCAGTCAGTAAATACCACGTATTCCGCCGTGCGCATCACGCATCTCCCCTCTGGGGTAGTGGTGAGTATGCAGGACGAAAAATCGCAAATTAAGAACCGCGACAAGGCTATGCGCGTGCTTAGGGCTAGGCTCCTCGAGCTCGAACAGGCTAAGCGCGATGCGGAGCTGTCTGAGACTAGGCGCGGGCAAGTAGGCACGGGAGACCGCAGCGAGCGGATTCGCACCTATAATTTCCCCCAGAACCGGGTGTCCGACCACCGCATTAACCTTACCTCGCATCGTCTAACGGGCATCTTAGATGGGGATATCAACGAAATAGTGGCAGCCCTAACAACGCATGACCAAATGGAGAAGCTAGGTTCAGGGCAGTGAAAGCCAAGGCCCTGTGGGATTGCGGCACTGCCGAACTAAGTCGGGTGGGCGTAGCCGATGCTAACTGGCAAGCAGAGCTACTCTTGCGGCATGTGACTAAGCTCAGTCGGGCGGGCCTGCTGAGTCATCCGGACAGGGAGATGGGCGAGCAGGTAGCTGAGTGCTACGGCGCGGTTATCCGGGAGCGTGCGCTGGGCCTGCCGCTGCAGTACATAGTGGGGCATACCGAGTTCTTTGGGCGCGAGTTTCGCGTGACGCCTGCGGTGCTTATTCCTCGCCCTGATACGGAGACGCTAGTCGAGGAAGCGCTGCGGGTGTTTGGGGATGGACGCATCACGTTTCGCACTGGGGATTGCGTCAGCGGCACTGCGGAGAATGTATTGCTGGATCTGTGTACGGGTTCTGGCTGTATTGGGCTGACACTAGCGGCGGAGGTGCCGGAGCTTCTGGTTTATCTTACGGATATATCGGAAGCAGCGCTAGCCGTGGCGGCGGACAACGCTGTGCGTCTTGGGGTTAGCGACCGCGTGCGGTTTAGGCAAGGGGACCTGTTTGGCGCGGTAGAGGGTATGCGCTTTGGCCTGATTACCGCGAATCCGCCGTATATTCCAAGCGCAGAAATTCCAACACTAGCATCAGACGTGCAGCGTGAGCCGCGCATAGCCCTAGATGGGGGCGAGGATGGGTTGGCGTACTATCGCCGCATTGCGAGCGACGCGCCGGGATGTCTTTCTCCGGGGGGGTGGCTGCTCTTGGAAGTTGGCTGTACACAAGCGGGGGCGGTGGCATCGTTCCTAGAGGCAACTCATTTCACCGAGGTTTTTGTGCGGCAAGACCTAGCCGGACGCGACCGCGTTGTAGCGGGACGGACGCACCAAGGTACGCCCGCACTCAACGCCTGACCCTTGACACTAACCCTCTATAGGCGTACAATTAATCCGAGGAAAATACTCGGGTTTTTTTCTGGGAGTAATCCTGAGTGAACTCATCGGGGATGCTAGGGGGTGAGACCGATACGACTGTCAACTAAAGGCCAATACGCCGTGCGGGCCATGATAGTGGTGGCTATGCAGGAGGAGCAGGGGCCTGTGCCTCTGCGGCTTGTGGCAGAGGTGGAAGATATTTCGGCGCAGTACTTGGAGCAGATATTCATGGAGCTTCGTCGCGCTAGGCTGGTGATGGGACAGCGGGGGGCAAAGGGCGGCTATACATTGGCCCGACCCGCCGAGACAATCACAGCGGGCGATGTGGTGCGAGCCGTAGAAGGCCCCATTAAGCTAGTGGATTGCGACCATGCCGGAGGGTGTGAACGCGTGCATGTCTGCGCTACACGCGAGCTGTGGAACAAGGTGTCTGAGAGCATGCGTCAAGTTATGGACGGGACAACACTGAGCGACCTCGCCGCATGGGCGAACAAGAAGCAAGAGGCAGGAATCAGGAAGCTTGAATCATGACCTTTGTGGGCCGCCAGCCGTCAACCGTCAACCGTCAACTGTCAACCCGTCAGCCAGCAGCTCTCCACTAACCCAAGGAGGTATCCGATATGAGAAAAGTCTACCTAGACCATGCCGCTACTACGCCGGTGCATCCGGAGGTGCTCGTGGCGATGTTGCCGTATTTTCGCAACTACTTCGGCAACCCGTCTAGTGTCCATAGCTTTGGGCGTGACGCGCGCAAGGCCGTCGATGCCGCACGCGAAGCAGTCGCCAAGGCGATAGGGGCTGACCCGCGCGAGGTATTCTTTACTTCGGGTGGAACAGAGTCGGACAACATTGCCATTCAAGGCGTAGCTCTCGCTCGCAAGCAGAACGGGAAGCACATCGTTACCAGCAAGATTGAGCACCACGCGGTGCTAGATACCTGTCATTTCCTTGAGTCGCAGGGGTATGATGTTACTTATCTGCCGGTCGATGAAACTGGCTTAGTCAGCGTAGCCGATTTCGAGGCGGCACTGCGGCCTGACACCATTTTGGTGTCGATCATGCACGCTAACAACGAAATGGGAGCAATCCAGCCGATTAAGGAAATGGCCGCTATCGCGCGTGCCAAGAAGATAACTTTCCACACCGACGCTGTTCAGACAGTAGGGAGCATCCCGGTAGACGTCAAGGACCTTGGGGTGGACTTGCTTTCTTTCTCGGCCCACAAGTTTTATGGTCCCAAAGGAATAGGTGTGCTCTACATTAAGAAGGGCACGCGGATGAAGCCGCTGTACCACGGCGGCAGCCAAGAGCGCAAGTACCGCCCCGGGACGGAGAATCACGTCGGTATCGTAGGCTTAGCAAAGGCACTCGAGCTTGCTACCGAGGGACTGAAGTCTAGGCAAGCGCGCATTCAAGCACTGCGCGACAAGCTTATCGCGGGTCTTTTGGCTTTGCCCGAAGTAAAGCTTAACGGTCATCCCACACAGCGGCTGCCGGGCAACGCAAACGTGAGCGTGCGTTATGTGGAAGGCGAGTCGCTTATCTTGAGTCTCGATATGCAGGGCATAGCTGTCTCTAGCGGCTCGGCCTGTACTTCGGGGTCGCTTGAGCCCTCGCACGTGCTCTTGGCCATGGGGCTTACACATGAAGAAGCGCATGGTTCGCTCCGCCTCACTTTAGGGATTGACAACACGGAAGAAGACGTCGAATATGTGTTGTCGGCAATGCCGGCGGTAGTGGAGCGGCTGCGCCAAATGTCGCCGCTGTACAATAAGAGATGACGGGGACGTTTTTGGTTGACGGTTGACAGTTGACGGTTGACAGTTGACGGCCCTAGGGACTAGCGACTCGCTCCCCTAGCGACCCCCGGTCATGATTCCAGATTCCTGATTCATGATTCAAGATCCCTACTCCCTAATCGACAGGAGGACTTATAAATGAGCATTTATAACGAAAAAGTGATGGACCATTTCCAGCACCCGCGCAACGTCGGCATCATGGAGGACGCCGACGGGGTAGGCGAAGTGGGTAACATCAGCTGCGGCGATATCATGCGGATGTATATTAAGGTCGACCAAAACGAGCGCATTACCGCCATTAAGTTTCAGACTTTTGGCTGCGGAGCAGCGGTGGCTACGAGCAGCATCGTCACGGAGATGGCTATCGGCAAGACTGTGCAGGAGGCGCTGGCCATGACAAACAAAGAGGTGGCAACGTCCCTCGGCGGGCTGCCACCACTGAAGCTGCACTGTTCAAATCTTGCGGCGGATGCCCTGCACGC
>CAYGHR010000008.1:5016-12248 GCA_964349715.1 uncultured Peptococcaceae bacterium | reverse complement strand
CCGCGTGGAGAGGAAGGCGGCGGCGTCCTCCAAAGCACCTATATAGTGCACGGACGACCGCTCGGCCTTCATCTTGTCGACGAGGTGCTGTGAGCTGATGCCGTGGGTATTCTGTTCGCGCGCAGCGTAGATATCCGTAATAATAACCTCGTCCGCGTCGCTGAAGCAAGCCGCAAACTCGCTCAGCAAAGCTTTAGTGCGCGTGTAGGTGTGAGGCTGAAACACGGCTATTACGCGCCGCGGGGCGAGAGCGCGAGCGGCGGCTAGCGTGGCGCGGATTTCCGTGGGGTGATGTGCGTAGTCGTCGACGATGGTCGCGCCGGCAAACCTGCCCTTAGTCTGAAAGCGGCGGTGTGTCCCCCTAAACGATTGTAGGGTTGCCGCCATCGTGGCAAAAGGAATATGCAAGTGACTGCCCACAGCTAAGCCTGCCAAGGCGTTTAAGATGTTGTGTCGGCCCGGCACCCCTAAGGTGACGCGTCCTAGGCTCTCGTCGCGATAGTAGACGTTAAACACGCTCTCGCCCGTAGGCCGAAGCTCAATCTGTGTGGCCCACCAATCGGCGCCTTGCGAAAGGCCGTAAGTGACGACGGGGCACTTAGCGAGAGGCATTATCTCTCGCACATTGGCGTCGTCTCGGCAGACAACCAAGAGGCCATGCTCTGGGATGAGTTTGGCGAAGCGCAGGAAGGCCGCCTTAATGTGATAGATGTCGCCGAAATAGTCGAGGTGGTCGGCGTCGATATTGAGGATCACTCCGAGCATGGGGCGCAGTGCTAGGAATGTCTCCACGTATTCGCAGGCCTCGGCTACGAAGTACTCGCTGCTCCCTACTTTGACATTGCCGCCTAAGGCGTCAAGTTCGCCTCCGATTAACACGGTGGGGTCGAGCCCGGCGTGTTCGCACAGCAGGCCGATCAGCGCCGTGGTAGTGGTCTTGCCGTGGGAACCGCTGATGGCAATGCCGTACCTCGCCTCCCCCATCAGGGTGCCCAGAAACTCAGCGCGCGTTAGAACGGTTGCGCCACTCTGCCGCGCCTCCACGAGCTCGGGGTTATCCGGCCTGATGGCAGCAGTAAACACAACCACTTCGGCACCTAGGACATGTTCTTTGGCGTGACCTAGGTAGAAGGTGGCACCGTCCCTAACTAAGCGCCGGGTTAGATCCGACTGCTTAAGGTCTGAGCCCGAAACATGCCAGCCTCGCTTCTGCATAATGGTCGCTAGCGCGCTCATGGAGATGCCGTCAATGCCAATGAAGTGGATGTGTCGAGGGGTATGTAGGATCTCTCTGTTCATGGTGGCCCTCCCGCCTCCCTTCCTTTTATGATGTCGCGCTAAACATAGATTATACTATGCTAAAGAGGGTTTCTCCGCACATGCGACAACTCGGTCAACATATGTTATCATGTTTCCGTTCAGCAAAACTGTCAAGCAGGCATTTTCTAAGGGGGAAAATAAGTGCAGATTAACTCGTCTCGACTCGTCGACAACTTTCTCAAACTAGTGCAGATCGACTCCGCCCCGCGCGCGGAGGCAAAAATGGCAGAGGAGATTCTCAGGCAGCTGCAGGGGCTTGGTGTAGCGGCGTACATGGATAACGCTGGGGCGGCAGTAGGCGGGAACGCGGGGAATGTTATCGCTAAAATCGCCGGGCGGGCGGACAAGCCGACAATCATGTTTTCTGCCCACATGGATAGGGTTGAACCAGGCCTTAAGATTAAGCCTGTGATAAGAGATGGCGTCATCTACAGTGATGGCAGCACCATTCTCGCCGCCGACGATGTGGCGGGTATTGCCGCTATCATCGAGGCCATGCATGTCCTTAAAGAAACACAGGCAGAACACGGGCCGCTCGAGTTTGTGTTTACGATTGTGGAAGAAGGCGGGCTGCACGGCGCGAAGAATGTTGACTACAGCCAGCTTAAGGCGGGCTTTGGATATGCGCTCGACAGCAGCGGACCCGTCGGCTCAGCTATCATCCAAGGTCCTGCCCAAGATAAAATAGAGGCCGTGATTTTCGGCAAAGCGGCGCATGCGGGCGTTAATCCCGAAGACGGCATCAACGCCATAGTAGCCGCAAGCCGCGGTGTAGCCGCGATGAAGACCGGGCGCGTAGACCATGAGACGACGGCTAATATCGGCACCATCAAGGGCGGCACAGCTACGAACATTGTAACCGACAAAGTGGAAATCCTAGCCGAGGCGCGCAGCCTGCAGAACGACAAGCTGGAGCGGCAATCGCAACACATGCGGGAGTGTCTCGAGCAAGCGGCAACTGCGATGGGAGCGCGCGCCGAGGTCAAGGTAGCGCGCATGTATTCGGCTTTTCGGCTCGAGGAAAGCCTGCCTGTCATTGCCTTGTTTAAGCGCGCTTGCCGTCAGGTCAACCTAAGCGGCGAGTTAATCCCCTCCGGCGGCGGCAGTGACGCTAACATCTTTAACGCTAACGGCATCCCGACAGCTAACATCGGTATCGGCTACAAGAAGGTGCATACGACCGAGGAAAACATCGCTATCCGGGATCTAGAGGCTGTGGCTCGGCTGACATTAGCGCTTGTAACTAACGCCTAGAGCTAGGCGCTCTATCCCCTTGATTTGGAGGATTGCCGCATGGAAAAGTTTAGGCTGGAGATAGCCCGTAAACTCGCACCTCTGCTTAACATGAGCAGCGATGCGGCGCGCGCGTTAATGGAGGTGCCGCCGAATCCCGCCTGGGGAGACATCGCCATCCCGTGTTTCTCCTTGGCTAAGACTCTGCGTAAGTCTCCGCAAGCTATTGCCGCCGATTTGGCGAACGCCGCCGATCTCGGCGGGCTAGCCAACAGTGTGGAGGCTATGGGCGGGTACTTGAACATCACGCTGGAGAAGGCGGCAGTAGCGCATCACATTATGCAGGGGCTGCTGCAAGAAGGGGCGTCCTTTGGCTTCACCCATAAGGGCGCGGGGAAAACCGTGGTTATCGATTTCTCCTCGCCGAATATCGCTAAGCCGTTTGGCATCGGGCACCTGCGCACTACAGTGATTGGGCACAGCCTTTCACGCATCTTCGGCGAGCTGGGCTATCGGGTAGTGCGCGTCAATCACCTTGGCGACTGGGGGACGCAGTTTGGCAAGCTGATTGTGGCTTACAAGCTGCTGGCCAAAGACGACGAGCTCATTGACGACCCCATAGGGACTCTGTTTAGAATCTATGTCGAGTTTCACCGCCGCGCCGAAAGCAGCCCCGAGCTCTTGGAAGAAGCGCGGGAGTGGTTTAGACGCCTAGAAGAAGGCGATGATGAGGCTAGGTCGCTGTGGCAGCGGTTTGTGGAAGTGAGCCTGAAGGAATACCAGCGTGTCTATGACCTGCTAGGGGTGGAGTTTGACTACTGGCTAGGCGAAAGCTACTATGAGCCGCTCCTAGCATCGACCGTAGCCGCGATTGAGGCACAGGGGCTGACGACAATCTCGGACGGCGCGGTCGTCGTGGACTTGACCGAACACGGCATGCCGCCCTGCCTTTTGCGTAAGACTGACGGCGCTACTCTCTACGCTACGCGGGACATTGCCGCCGCCCTGTACCGCGACAAGAAACACCACCCGGAGCTGATGCTCTACGTGGTAGGGCAGGAACAAACCCTTCACTTTAGGCAAGTAAAAGAGGTTCTTACGCTGATGCGCGTCCCGGCGGCGGAAAAGCTCGTGCACGTGCCGTTTGGGCTCTTTAAGTTTCCCGAAGGCAAGATGTCGACGCGCCGCGGCAATGTCATTTTTCTTGAGGACGTCTTGGCGCGCGCGGTTGATTTGGCGGTCGCGGTTATACACGCTAAGAACCCGGAGTTAGAGAACAAGCGGGAGATTGCGCAGCAGGTCGGTGTGGGGGCCGTTGTCTTTGGAGACCTTAAACATGGGCGTATTAAAGATGTCTTATTCGATTGGGACGAGATGCTTAACTTCGACGGGGAGACGGGGCCATATGTGCAGTACACCCACGCCCGGGCTTGCTCGGTTTTGCGTAAAGCCACGCTGGAGCCGGCGCTTAGCTCCGAAGCCGCTCTGACCGACGAGTATGCCCTGCCCCTAATCAAGCTCTTGGGCGAATTCCCGCAAGCTTTAGCGCGCAGCACCCAAGAATACGAGCCATCGGTGGTCGCACGCTACGTGCTCGATGTCGCCTCGCTCTTTAACCGCTATTACCACAATGTGCGGATTCTCGGGGAGGACCTAAGCATCACTCAGGCTCGTCTCGCGATTGTTTTAGCAACGCAAAGGATACTCGCACGCGGTCTGTACCTCTTAGGGCTGACTGCGGTAGACAAGATGTAAGAATCGGCTGCGAAAGGATGGGTCCTGATGCCGGAGTGGAGTGCGGGAGGTATTGTCTTTTGGGGCAGAGATGTCTTAGTCCTAACGAACTTTCGCGGGGACGCAGTCTTTCCCAAGGGCCACCTAGAGCGAGGCGAGACGCCTGAGCAGGCGGCATTGCGCGAGGTGGCGGAAGAAGCGGGTATAGCCCCACGTCTGCTTGCTCCCCTAGGTACCACGGAGTACACCGTCTTTTCGCCTAAGGACAGAACCCGCCACGCAAAAACCGTGTATTGGTTTTTGATGCAAGCGGACACCAGCTACATAAAGTGCGATGGCTACGAGATTATTACCGGCGAGTATGTCTCTGTAGAGCAGGCGGAGCGCATGTTGACCTATGATTTGGACCGTGAGAAACTAGTTTTAGCTTATGAAGAACTGCAGCGTCGACTCTTGGGATTATGAAAGCGAGGCAGAGCTATGCACAGCAACCGTATTGATTTGTTAGCAACTAACTTGCGGCGGCAGGGTATCGGTGCCGCCGCCGTCTTGCCAAGTGCCGGGCTGTTCTATCTCACCGGCATGGCGGCTTACCTAAGTGAGCGTCCGCTGCTCTTTGTATTTACACCTGCGGGCGACGCGGTGGCGGTTTGCCCTGCCTTTGAAGCGGAACGCGTGCGCAGGGACTCCGGCGTGCATACGCTTTGCACGTATACGGACGAGGAGGGCGGGGCAGCGGGGTTTGACCGCTTAGCGCAGTATCTAGGTGACATAGATGTCTTAGCGATGGAGTTTCAAGCCTCGCGGCTTTTGGAGTACAAGCTCTTTGAGAGGGCTTGTCGCGTTAAGGAAGTAACTGATTTGCGCCCGCTTCTAGCCATGCAACGCATGCGTAAGGAGCCGGCAGAAATAAACAAGCTGCAGCAAGCCGCGCAGCAAGCGGACGCGGTTATGGCCGTCGTGGAGAGGAGCATTGCGCCCGGAGTTACCGAGCTGCAGATTGCACATGCTGCAGAGGACTTCGTCAAGGCGCGCGGCGGACGCATGTCTTTTGTGAGCATTATCGCGGGTGAGCGCACAGCACTGCCGCACGCCTCAACCAGTAGCCGTCCGCTGCGGGCGGGGGACGCGGTAGTTGCTGATCTCGGCTGCGTAGTGGACGGTTACCAGAGCGACATTACGCGCACTTTCTTGCTGCCGGAGGCGGCAGGGGAGCTTCTGCAAATAGGCGCGATTGTGGTCGAGGCTAATCGGCTCGCGCGCGAAGCCGTAGGCGTTGCAGTAGAGGCGGGTCAGGTCGATGCGGCGGCGCGCAGCTACATTGAAGGGGCTGGGTACGGGCAGTTCTTTACACATCGCACGGGGCATGGCCTAGGCTTAGAGGTGCACGAGGAGCCCTACATCGTGGGCGGGAGCAAAGAGAGGCTGCAGGTAGGGCACACCTTTACCATTGAACCGGGGATTTATCTGCCCGGCATAGGCGGCGTGCGTATTGAAGATGACATTTGTGTCACCGCTACCGGCGCGTTAAGCCTCACAACCTATCCGCGCGCAGTCAAAGTGGTTCGACATTTATGCTCGATAGACTAAACCACCTCTTAGGGGGCGCGCTTAGTTTCAACGAGCCTATGAACAGGCATACTTCGTTTCGCATCGGGGGCCCGGCGGATGCTTTGTTTGTGCCGCGCGATGCGCACGAGCTTAAGCGTGCCCTGCAGGCAGCACAGGCGATGGGCATCAGCGTAACCATGATCGGCAATGGCAGCAATCTCTTGGTACGCGACGGCGGGATTAGGGGCTTAGTGATTAAGCTAGCGGGCACTTTAGACTATGTAAATGTGCTTGGCACCAGCCTTAGGGCCGGGTGCGGCGTGCTGTTGTCTACGCTCGCGCATGTAGCGATTGAGGCGGGGCTGCGCGGATTTGAGTTTGCGGCGGGCATCCCGGGGACGCTAGGCGGAGCGCTGAATATGAATGCGGGTGCCTACGACGGTGAGATGAAAGACGTGGTAAGCCTAGTGCGAGCACTCACAGTGCTAGGCGAGGAAGTGGAGCTGAGAGGCGAAGAGCTAGACTTTAGCTACCGCCACAGCGCACTGCGGGCAAGAAACCTAGTGGCAGTGGAGGCGACTTTGTCGCTTACGGCCGGTGATAAGGAAGAGGGCTTAGCCCGCATGGCGGAGCTAAACCGTTTGCGCCGCGAAAAACAGCCGATTGCGCTACCTAGTGCGGGCAGCGTCTTTAAGCGGCCGCCGGGGCACTTTGCGGGGAGGCTGATTGAGCAGGCCGGGCTCAAGGGGTGCCGCATTGGCGACGCGGCAGTCTCGGATCTGCACGCGGGATTTATCGTGAACGTAGGCAATGCTACTGCCCGCGACGTGCTGGACCTTATTTTCCATGTGCAGTCAAAGGTGCGCGAGCAGAGCGGTGTTTTACTGGAACCTGAGGTGCGCATTATCGGAGAAGATAAACGGGAAGGAGTGTGAGCGTGGCATGGCTAGCCTGTCGGGGGAGAAAGCGCGTGAGCTTTATCTGGGCGGCTACAACTGTGCTGAAGCGGCGTGGCTCGCGCTGAGCCAAGACCTCGCACGGGAGACCCAAGCCTTTGGGCTGCGCCTAAGTTCAGGGTTTGGCGGCGGGGCAGCGTGTGGGAGTCTCTGCGGCGCTGTGGCGGGCGCGGTAATGGCGATTGGGCGCTGGTACGGGCGCGAGCTAGGCGGCGCGAGAGCGGAGGACGCCAACAAGTTGACGAAGGCACTGGTGGAGGCTGTTAAGGCGCAGTACGGCTCGGTAAACTGCCTAGACATGAAACCTAAGAGCGAGAACTATCGCGAGACGTGCGCGGAGTATGTGGCCTTTTGTGTAACTAAGGCGGAAGAGTTAATGGACAAGGGCGTAGCGGACGACGACTGCGGCTGAAAATAAAAAACAGCGCGGCGCGCTGC
>CAYGHR010000008.1:2927-4916 GCA_964349715.1 uncultured Peptococcaceae bacterium | reverse complement strand
AAAATGGTCGGGGCGACACGATTTGAACGTGCGGCCTCACGGTCCCGAACCGTGCGCTCTACCAAGCTGAGCCACGCCCCGATGTGCGTGTAACCATTATAGCACTAAGAAATAAAAAGACAACGGCGGCAGGAAGATTCGCACTATTGTCAAATAATGCACCTATGTAAACTGGAGGTGCCACTCGTGTACAACAAATACTGTCCGTGGTGCGAACGCCGGTCATTCTCAGCCACAACAGCAGGCATCTGGAATTGCCCCTATTGCGGGGAGGACATCACCAGCACCCCGGCCGCGACCGGATACCAGGAGTGTCCGCCGGGTCAAGAGCCTAAGCCGGACCCAAAGAAGGAAACAACAGAAAAGAGTCGTTAAGAGGTAAAATGCGTATCGGGAGTATACTCGTTCACCCGCCGCTCGTGGCTGCGCCCATGGCGGGGATTACTGACCAAGCCAATCGCCTGATTGCGCGCGAGTTTGGTGCGGGTTGGGTTGTGAGCGAGATGATTAGCTGCAAGGGTATCATCTACGACCAAGCCAAAACATGGGAGCTCCTGGCGATGGAGCCGAATGAACCTCTGTCCGTACAGCTGTTTGGCTCTGTCCCGGCGGAAGTGGCGGAAGCGGCGGCCATGGTGGCGGAAAAGACACGGCCTTTGGCGATAGACATTAACATGGGGTGCCCCACGCCTAAGATTGTTAAAGGAGGCGACGGGGCTGCTTTGCTGCTTAACCCTAAGCTGGCGGGGGCAATCGTGCGGGAGGCAGTGGCGGCTGTTAAATTGCCCATAACGGTAAAAACGCGCAAAGCGTGGGACGCTGACTCACCTGACTGCCTTACCCTCGTACGCGAAGTGGAGGCGGCGGGCGCGGCGGCAGTAACTATTCATGGACGGACGCGAGACCAGTTCTACTCGGGCCAAGCCGACTGGAGCATTATCCGCGAGGTCAAGGCGACGGTAAAGATACCCGTGATCGGCAATGGGGATGTGACTTCGGTAGCGCAGGCTAAGCGCATGTTTGAAGTGACGGGTTGTGACGCGGTAATGGTAGGGCGCGCCGCCATTGGCAACCCGTGGCTCTATCGGGATATAGCTCGCTCGCTACAGGGGTTAGAGCCGCTAGATCCTCCGTCCCTAGAGGAGCGATTAGCCCTAGCATGGAGGCACCTTTCCTTGGCGGTTGAGCGCAAAGGGGAGTATCGCGGCATTAGGGAGATGCGCCTGCAACTAGCGTGGTACCTAAAGGGGTTGCCGCGGGCGGCGCGGCTGCGCGACGCGATAAACAAGGCGGACACTTTGGGGGAGATTGAGAGCATTTTTGCCGCAATTCTGTAGCGCGCCGCAGGGCGCGTTTTTTGTGCAGAATGAGTCAATTTCGCCGTGCAAAACTGACTGGAATCTGTTAAAATCAATGTATACAATGTTGTGCACAAGGGGGAAGCGCCATGCCATATGTAAGGGTCGGAGATAAGCTCGTCAGCCGCGATAAAATCATGCGCACCGTAGATAAGATTCTCGAGCGTCGCTCTACCGGTATGTCACAGCAGGAAGTGGCGTACGAGATGAACATTGACCGTAGTTTTATCTCGCGGCTAGAGACGATGGGAGAGCTGCGCAAGGGCGGCAAAGTGGCGCTGATTGGTTTCCCCGTGGCTAATAAGGATGAGTTGGCGGAAGTAGCACAGGAATACGGTGTGGACCACATCTTCCTCATGACAGAAGAAGAGCGGTGTGATTGGGTGCGCGCCAAGACAGGGGCCGAGCTGCTCAATGAGATCATGGAACTAGTTGGGACGGTGCGCGCCTTTGATACGGTAGTCCTGATTGGCTCAAACATGCGCATAAAACTGGCCCAGGCGCTAGTGGACAAGCAAATCATCCCTATTATCATCGGCGAAACGCCCCTGCGCGAAGACAAATATGTGGAACCCGCTCTGTTGCGCGACTTGCTGAAGGGACTAAAGGCCTGAAACTGAAGCAAAAGGGA
>CAYGHR010000008.1:0-2827 GCA_964349715.1 uncultured Peptococcaceae bacterium | reverse complement strand
GCCTAACGGCGCGGAAAGGAGGCCCACACAATGAAACGGGTTATCAGCGTTAGCCTTGGTTCGTCTAAACGCAACCATGCCGTAGAAGCGGAGTTGCTGGGCGAACGATGTGTAATTGAGCGCATCGGCACAGATGGCAACCTACAGCGGGCCATCGAGCTCGTGAGGCAGCTTGACGGCAAGGTGGACGCTTTTGGGATGGGCGGCATTGATCTCTACGTACAGGCTGGCGGCAGGCGCTACATGCTCCGCGAGGCCAAGCATATTGCCCGCGCGGCGCGCATAACGCCGATTGTAGACGGCACCGGGCTTAAAGACACGCTAGAGCGGAAAACTATTGCCTTTCTTGATGACACGTACGGCCTCGGGCTAAGAGGAAGAAAGGTCCTGATGATGTGCGCGGCGGATAGGTTTGGCATGGCTGAAACCTTTGCAGCCCGCGGGGCGGATCTGACCTTAGGGGACCTTATCTTTACGGTGGGGTTGCCTATCCCTTTACATAGCCTGAGAGCGCTAGGACTAGTAGCGCGGGTGTTAGCCCCTGTACTTACGCAGCTGCCGTTCTCTTATCTCTACCCAACCGGCGCGGCACAAGAGGTAACCATCAGCCGGGGGGGACAGTTTTTTGCGGCTAATGAGATTATCGCGGGCGACTTTCACTTTATCCGCCGTTTTATGCCTTTGCGTCTAGAGGGGAAAATCATTGTGACTAACACGATAACGGCGGAAGACGTAGAGCTCTTAAGGGGGCGAGGCGTTAAGCTCTTAGTGACGACTACGCCGGAGTTTAACGGGCGGTCCTTTGGCACTAACGTGATGGAGGCTCTGTTGGTGGCTTTGTCAGGCTCGCCGCACACTGCGCTGACGGCTCGCGATTATGAGGAACTGCTGAATAGATTGGAGTTTAAGCCGCGGATTATTGAGCTCGGCTAGGCTTGGTCGCTTTCTTCTCTCTGCGTGCTTTGTGCCCTTTGTGGGAGGAACCTTCGCCGTGTGTGTGGTTAAACGGCACAAAAAGGAGGCCTAGTATGGCGAAGTTTGCTTTTATACTACACCCCATCGTAGCGGATGACATCGCTCGCAAGTTTAAGTTTACTAAGCGGTGGCCGGACAGCTGGAAAGAAAAATTCGTAAGCTTTATGCCTCCTCTAAAGGTGTCTCATATTACGGGGGTGCGCTCGGAGCACGCGTCTACCGAAGGGTATTTCGTGGCCTGTCCCTTGACGTCGCGTCAACTGCTCGGCGAGGTGTCGGCAGACGACGCCATTAAGAAGATTGTGTGGGCAGGGCGCATTGCCGAGAAGTTGGGTGTGGATATTGTTGGGCTTGGCGCCCTCACCTCCGTGGTGGGCGACGCCGGGATTACGGTAGCCGAGAAGTTAAAGATTGGCGTGACCACCGGCAACAGCTACACCGTGGCCACGGCAGTGATGGCCTCGCGTTTGGCGGCGAAAAAGATGGGGATAGAGGTCAGTGAGGCTCACGTAGTTGTGGTGGGGGCGACCGGTTCCATCGGACAGGTATGTGCGCGACTTATGGCTAAAGAGGCTAAGAAGCTTACGTTAGTGGCCCGCAACCTCGAGCGCCTGACACAAGTTGCTAAGCGAATTGGCGACGAAGCCGGTATAATCCCCGCAGTTACGGCAGATGTTAACGCTAGCCTCGCGACTGCCGACATTGTTATCGCGGTGACGAGTGCGCTAGACTGCGTGGTTGACCCGCGGCTCTTAAAGCCCGGCGCCGTGGTGTGCGACGTAGCGCGGCCACGCGACGTGTCGGAAGAGGTAGCGAAGTTGCGGCCGGATGTCCTTATTGTCGACGGTGGCGTGGTAGAAGTGCCGGGGGATGTGAACTTTCGCTTTAACTTTGGTTTTCCGCCGCGCATGTCCTACGCTTGCATGGCGGAGACAATGGTTTTGGCGCTGGAGGGGAAGGTCGCAGACTATTCGTTAGGGAGAGACATCAGTCTAGCGCAGGTGGAGGAGATTACGCGCTTAGCCGAGAAGCACGGGTTCAAGCTAGCCGGGTTTAGGAGCTTTGAACGCGCGGTTACCGACGAGAAAATAGCCGAAATCCGCGCGCGGGCTGGGCTGCGTTGACATTTGATTGGTGCGTCAATATAATAGGTTTGCGCTTGGTAGCACTGTCGCGGTGGCAGTGCTACTAAGTAGCTAAAGGTGAGCATAGAATCATGCCGATAGGGAGAAAGAGGGTTGGCTAATTGAGCGAGAAAGAAGTTCTGTTGACGGCGGAAGGGCGTAAGAAGCTTGAGGATGAGCTCGAACACTTAAAGATGTCTAAACGCCCTGAGGTCGCGGAGCGTATTCGCGAGGCGATTGGGCACGGTGACATCACGGAAAACAGCGAGTACGATGATGCTAAGAACGAACAAGCTTTCGTAGAAGGGCGCATCCTAACCTTAGAGAGCATGCTCCGCAACGCGCGCCTGATTGACACGACAGAGTTAGATCACACTGTGGTAGCGGTTGGGTCTAAGGTAATCTTGTACGACGTCGAGGCAGAAGAAGAACTAGAGTACACTTTGGTAGGCTCGGCGGAAGCTAGCCCACTACAACATAAAATCAGCAATGAATCGCCTGTGGGACGCGCCGTGATGGGGAAGAAGGCGGGCGACATAGTCGAAGTGTCCGTGCCTGTAGGCATGCTTAAATATGAGGTGCGAGAGATTAGATAATTTGCCACACGTTTGTTGTTGCAAAGTAAAAAACGGCGTGGTAAACTAAAGCTCGTGTCATCGAAATTCGCAGTGGCGTGATCCTTGAAAACTGAACAGTGCAGAGCGCAATGGGGATGTTGACAGTTGACG
>CAYGHR010000007.1:26605-29836 GCA_964349715.1 uncultured Peptococcaceae bacterium | reverse complement strand
CGTGAAGCAAAAGGCTCCGTCCCTTTTGCTTCTGAAGCAAAAGGGACGGAGCCTTTTGCTTCAGAAGGAGGATTCGCGGTCGGGGGGGCGAATATGGACTCTGAGGTGCTGTGTGTTGAGAACCTTTAGACGGAAGTCGACTAGAGAGAAACGGCTGGAGGTCGCGCTCAGAAAGACGCAGCGCGTTCTTCACACGCTTATTAACAATTTACCGGGCTTTGTTTATCGCTGCGCTAACGACCCCAGTTGGACCATGACCTACATTAGCGACGGCTGTACCGCGGTAACCGGCTATCCACCCGAAGCCTTTATCGGCAACAGGCAGCTAGCCTACAACGACATAATTCACCCTGAACATCGCGAGTGGGTAGGCAACCAGCCAGGCCTCCTACAAGGCCTGCCGCTAGAGGTGGAGTATCGTATCATCACCGCCACGGGTGACGTGCGCTGGGTGTGGGAACGCGGTCGAGCGGTTTTTGACGACGATGGGAGATTCATGTACTTAGAGGGTTTTGTTACTGACATAACCAAGCGCAAACTGATGGAAATAGAGCTCGCAAACCGCGAAGCGCAGTATAGACACCTGTTTGAGCTCTCGCCGGATAAGATTGTGGTCGAGGACCTAGAAGGCAATATCCTGGATGTGAACGAGGCTTACTGCAGGTCCTCCGGTTACTCGCGCCAGGAGCTAATCGGTGCGAATATACGCCTATTTGTGCCCGAAGAACTGCGGCATCTAGTGGCCGGCCACCTAGCGCAAATCGCGTGCGGTGAAACGCTCGTGCATGAGGTACTTTCCTTAGAGAAGAGCGGTGAGAAGCGCCGCAAGTTACTGCGGGAACGGGCCATCCCCCTAGGTGGAGACAAGTCAGGTGTGTTATCCATAGCCACAGACATCGAAGAGCAACTGCGGATGATGGAGTCTTTGCACCAGAGCGAGAAGCGATACCGCTCACTCGTGGAGGACTTGCTGGAAGGCATGGCGATTGTGCGCTTTAGCGGCGAGATTGTCTTCAGGAATGCATCTGCCGCTAAGATGTTTGGCGTGCCTGCCGAGTGGGGTGAGCGTGTTGGTCATGCACGTAGCTTTCTGCATCCTAGCTCCCTCGACACAGCACTCAAGGACTTTTTGAGTATTAGGGACGGCAGGGATGTCACAGCAGAGTATCAGTGCTTGCGGCTTGACGGCACCGCCATGTGGCTAGAGATTTACGGCACGCTAATCGACTACGAGGGCGATGCGGCGATGCTGCTCTTGATGCGTGACGTTACCGAGCGAAGGAACATACAGGAGGCCAGAGAGTACCTCTACTGGCATGATTCACTTACCGGGCTCTACAATCGCCACTATTTCGAGAAGGTCTTGGCAGAAGGCCACATGTCGGCCCCGGCCATTATAGTGGCTGACCTTAACGGACTGAAGCTCATTAACGATACCTTCGGCCATGTGGCAGGTGACGAGCTTCTGCGCGGGGTATCACGCATGCTAGAGCAGCATGCTCCTCTTGGCGCGATGTGTGCCCGCATCGGCGGGGACGAATTCGTCATCCTTATTCCCGATGCCACAAGCGTGGACGTAGATAGATGTGTCGTTAAGCTGGAAGAAGCAATTGCTGAGCACAACAAGCACACTCCGCAGTATCCTCTCAGTGTGTCGTTTGGGCACAAGACCGCGACGGAGTTTGGCGGGGGAGTCTACGCTCTCTATAAAGAGGCTGACGATCATATGTACCGTGAGAAGTTGCTACAGAAACAAAGCAGCCGGAGTAGCCTGGTCCATGTGTTGATGGGGGCGTTGGAGAGCAAAAACTTCGAAACCCGCGAGCACGTGGAACGCATGGGAGAGCTGGCGGTAAGTCTTGCTCGCGCCGTGGACTACCCCGAAACGGAGATGTTTGAGCTGGTGCTGTTTGCGAAGTTTCACGACATCGGCAAGGTTGGGGTGGCGGACAGCATACTGCAGAAACCGGCTCCCCTTAACCCCGAAGAAAGAAAGGAGATGCAGCGGCACTGCGAGATTGGCTATCGCATTGCCATGGCCTCACCGGAACTAGCCATAGTGGCCGACCTGATACTAAAGCACCACGAGTGGTGGAACGGCATGGGGTACCCGCACGGCCTTGCCGGGCACGATATCCCCTTGTCGTGTCGTATAGTTGCGATTGCCGACGCCTTTGACGCCATGACCTCAGACCGCCCCTACCGCAAAGCCATGTCGGTGCAGGAAGCAGCCCTCGAACTAAAGCGTTACGCCGGCACCCAGTTCGACCCTCTTCTAGTTGAGGTGTTCCTTGGCGTTGTGGGATGATGTCGCGGAGGGACGGAGGAGCGCGACACACTAGGCCCTAGCCTGTGCATACATATGGTAGCTCCTGCGCAAGATTTGCCACTACTTTAACCCTGCGTTAACAACGGCGTGCTACCCTCAGGACGGTGAGTTAAGTCACCGAGATGACAGGGAGGGTAGATTGCTGATGAATATGCACAGTCTATTTACGCGCGCTTGGCTGTATTGGCTTGCTTAGGTACCTTAGTTTTACTGGTGCCCGCAGGGGTGCAAGCCGAAACAAGGCCAATTGCCATTGTATTGGACGGACGTGAAATCAAGGGGGATGTAGCGCCGCAGATTATCGGTGGGCGCACGATGGTGCCTATGCGCCTGATCTTCGAAGCTCTAGGCGCAGAAGTCACATGGAATGACGCCACGCAAACCGTGGTGGGTAGGCAAGGAAATACGTCGATTAGCCTGATCATCGGCAACAGAAACGCCACTGTCGGCGGACGCGCGGTTGTGCTTGACCAACCTGCGCAGATTATCGCTGGGCGTACGCTGGTGCCGGTGCGTTTTATCGCGGAGTCGCTCGGCGCTGCCGTGGATTGGGATGAAGCCCTGCGCACGGTTCGCATCACCAGCGCAACCCAGTCACGCATGCGCTCCCCGGTGACGAGTGAGCTGCGGATGACGACAGGCGGGGCCAGCTTCCCCTTCCCGCTGTACACTCGACTGATTACGGAATACGCCGCGGTAACGAATCCGCGCGTGCAAATTGAGTATGCTTCTGTAGGTTCGGGTGCCGGAATTCGGGGCCTGTTGGCTAGAACCTTCGACTTTGCCGGCTCAGACGCGCCAATGACAGCCGAGCAGCAGGCCCAGGCTAGGCCTAACGAAGTGCTCCACATTCCAACCGTGATGGGCGCTGTCACCGTGGTTTACAATTTAGGCGGTATCGG
>CAYGHR010000007.1:14192-26505 GCA_964349715.1 uncultured Peptococcaceae bacterium | reverse complement strand
ACATTCCAACCGTGATGGGCGCTGTCACCGTGGTTTACAATTTAGGCGGTATCGGCAGCGGCTTGCGGTTGACGCCGGGCGCCTTAGCCGATATTTACTTAGGACGCGTCACCAACTGGAATGACCCTTCTATCCGAGCGCTAAACCCCACACTCGCTCTGCCTGACCAACGCATCACCTTGGTGAGGAGGTCAGATTCTAGCGGCACGACCTTTATCTTTACGAACTACTTGTCTAAAGTAAGCTCGCAGTGGCGCAGCGAGGTGGGCGAGGGAACGACGGTTAGGTGGCCGGGGACTACGATTGGCGGTGCCGGTAATGCCGGTGTGGCGGCACAGGTCAGCCAAATACCGGGCGCCATCGGTTATGTAGAGCTGTCGACTGCGGTGCAGAGCCGGCTGAGCATGGCGCATATGCAAAACAGAGCAGGCAACTTTATCGCTCCCACTGTGGAAGCAGCGTCTGCTGCCGCGGTCATCATGGAAGACACATCATTTATGACTCACCCCACGGATTCGCTCGCGCACAGGGCTTACCCCATTGTGGGCATAACATGGATTTTGGTCTATCGCGATCAGGACAACGAAGCTAAAGCGCGCGCGACCGTTGACTTCTTGCGCTGGGCGGTTGTCGAACGCAATCTAGAGCCTTTCGCCACAGAACTGCACTACGCGCCTTTGCCCGAAACCGGCATTAATCGCGTGCGTAGACTCCTGCAGAGCATTACTTTTAACGGGCAGCCGGTCTGGCGGTAATACGTTCCCTGTAGACGAGTGCACTCCTAACGGGGCTCACGCCGCTCACTTGGCGTGCAGCCCCCACTTTACTAAAGTTGAGGGGACTGTTTATGCAGAAAATTCGCCGTGCTTCCAGTTCCGGAACACGAGAAGGCCTATTCCACTACGTTACTCTCTTGGCTGCAGTAGGCTTGGTGGCCCTTGTCATCAGCATTTTTCTTTTGGTCACTCTGCAATCTGCGCCGGCTTGGCGCGCCTTCGGGCTCTCCTTCCTTACGACATCCATTTGGGACCCCTTGGCCAATCAGTTTGGCGTAGTGCCTGCCTTACTTGGGACCGTGATGACCGCAATTTTAGCTTTGGCTGTGGCGACGCCACTGAGTATTGGGACGGCTGTCTTTTTGAGTGAGATTGTTCCGCAGGGACTGCGCAGGCCGCTTGCCTTTATGGTGGAGCTTTTGGCTGCTGTGCCGAGTGTGGTTTACGGCTTGTGGGGGCTGTTTGTGCTCGCGCCATGGCTCAGGACGGGGCTTGGGCAGTTTCTGGCAGAACACCTAGGCTTCTTGCCGATTTTTGCCGGGCCGTCGCTTGGGATTGGCGTGCTCACAGCCTCCTTGGTGCTGGCGATTATGGTCCTGCCCACAATTACGGCCATCTCCGGCGAAGTGATGCGGGCGGTGCCAGTCGAGCTGCGCGAAGCAATGTTTGCTTTAGGGGCTACACGCTGGGAGGTCGTGACCAAGGTTATACTGCCAAGCAGTAAGTCCGGCATTCTTGGTGCACTCCTCCTCGGCCTCGGTCGTGCGATTGGCGAGGCAATCGCCGTGACGATGGTGATTGGGAACGCCAACTTAATTCCTGTCTCGCTCTTAGCCCCGGCACAAACAATGGCTTCATTGATTGTTAATGAGTTTCCCGAGGCCTTTGACCTGCACTTGTCGGCATTGTTGTTGCTGGCAACCCTACTCTTTGTTATAACGCTCATTATCAACTTGATTGCGGCGTGGATTTCCTATCGCCCGAGCCATAGCGCCACGTCCGCCGCCAAAGTTTCCGTGTGGGCAAAGCTACTGCGAAAGGGGGGCTAGATGATGACGAACAGACGTAAGCGCAGAATCCTCGGCGCAGTGTTTGAAGCGCTGTGCGTGCTGGCCGCGGGTTTGGCCATACTGGCTTTATCGCTGATCTTATACTACGTGTTTCGCCGCGGCATAGCGGTTATTGACCTCACCTTTCTCACTAACCTCCCGGCACCGGTCGGTGTAGCGGGGGGCGGCATAGGCAATGCACTTATCGGCAGTCTGCTCATGGTGGGATTAGGAGCACTCATCGCCGTTCCTGTCTGTATAGCCGCAGCGGTTTTCCTTGACCAAAATCCCGCGAGCAAAATAGCCTCCGCTGCCCGGTTTGCGACCCGCGTGCTTTCTGGCGTTCCCTCCATGGTGATAGGGCTATTTGTCTTTGGCCAGTTAGTCTTGCGTACCGGCAATTATTCGGCCTTGGCGGGGGGGATGGCCTTAAGTATAGTTATGGCCCCGGTCATAACCCTTTCCGCTGAAGAAATGTTGCGCTTAGTGCCAAGCAGCCAACGCGAGGCCTCCATGGCGCTCGGGGCTACCAAGCAGCAGACGGATTTTCGCCTTGTACTCCCCGGGGCGGCGGGCGGCCTAATTGTAGGGGTGATGTTGGCGATAGCTCTAGCGGCGGGGCAGACGGCACCGGTGCTACTCACCGCGCTGACCAGCCGATTCTGGCTTGGGTCTTTGCAGCAGCCGACGGCCTCGTTACCGGTGCTTATCTATCACTATGCTACATCACCTTTTGCAGATTGGCAGGCGCAGGCTTGGGGCGCGGCTTTAGTGCTTGTCGCCGCAATTCTTGTGCTCAACGTAACAGCACAGCTATTTTTGGGCTTAAGCAGTAGGAGGCGTTAGTATGGCGCAAGGAGTACGCATAGAGGATTTCTCTTTTTGGTATGGGCGCAATCAAGTCGTTAGAAATGTCTCGCTGTCCGCACCGGCGCGGCAGGTAACGGCTCTAATCGGCCCGTCCGGTTGCGGCAAGACCACCTTGCTGCGCAGCATCAATCGCATGCACGAGTTGCAACCGAAGACGCGCGCGCAGGGACGCATTGCCGTAGGTGACGCAGACATCCTTTCGCCCGCCGTTGACCCCGTTGACCTGCGCCGACGCGTGGGGATGATTTTTCAGAAGCCTAGCCCCTTCCCTTACCTGTCGGTGTTCGAAAATGTAGCTGCCGGTCTGCGCCTGCACGGCTTGGTGCACGGGCGTGGGATTGCCGAACGTGTGGAGGCGTGTCTGCGCAAGGCAGCCCTATGGGAAGAAGTGAAGGACGATTTGCGACGGCCGGGGGGGCTTCTTTCGGGCGGGCAGCAGCAGCGGTTATGCATTGCGCGCGCATTGGCAGTTGAACCGGAAGTCTTTCTCATGGATGAGCCTTGCGCTTCCTTAGACCCGGTCGGAACGATGCGCATCGAGGAGCTGATTGGCGAGCTGAAGCATGACTACACCGTGATTATCGTCACGCACAATATGCACCAAGCCAGCCGCATTTCTGATCAGACCGCCTTCATGTTAAATGGCGAGCTCGTGGAAGTGGGCCTAACGGCTGAGCTTTTCCTGGCGCCGAAAGACCCACGCACTGAGGATTATTTGACCTGGAAGATAGGCTAAGAAATATCTTGCCGCCACTAGCAGGAGTTCGCCTTTCTGTAGAGTAATCTCACGTGTCTACACAAGTGCAGAGGGGTGGAACCTAGGTGCAGGAAGTCTACTACTGCGTGCTACAGGGCCGACCGCGTGTCACGGTGTTCTTGTCCGACCACGACAAACAAGATTTCTTGAAGGCCCTAGCAGAAACTAAGCGTCGACTGCCGATGAAAGTCTATGCCTTCGCTCTGTTAGAGTCGCAGGCGCATCTGGTGGTATCCGCACCTTTTAGGGGCTTAAAGCATCAACTCCAAGTCCTGCGCGAGACGTATGCCGCGCACTATAGTAAGCGCAACGGGCGTGACGGCAATGTATTGTTGGACTGCTATGCGGAGCGCTTGTGCTACGCCGACCGTCGACTGCTCCAAGTTATCCGTCACGTGCACTATCTGCCCGTGACGTTTGGTCACACGCATCACCCTAACCTTGCCCGCTTCACAAGCCACACCGCGTATCTCGGTGACACGCGTCACAGCTTTGTCGACTCTGACGAAATCCTGGCGCTTGTTGCGAACGACCGCGCGGAAGCCCGTCGGCAATATCAGGTGCTGTCCTCGACCGCCGTGAGCGCGATAGAGTTAGCACAGGGCTTTGTGGCGGTAATCCCAGAGAAGCCCATGACAACAGCGCCCCCACCAACCCTGGACGAAATCGCCTCCGCCGTCACCCAAACGACGGGAGTGAGCCTGCGCGTCATGCAAGGGAAGGGGAGAAGTGCGCAAGCCGTAGCGGCGAGACGCATGCTCATCGCTACGGCTGTGACAGAACACCATTACCCTGTGACGACAGTCGCAGAGTTTCTCTGCGTCCATCATTCCTACGTGTCAAGGTTGACATACGGGAGAGCGGAGCGCCCTTAGCTGCTAGTAGAAGAGGGCGCACTTCGCACTTCGTACTTCGCACTTTGCAGGGGACGGGGGTGGCCTTCACGAAGTGCTAAGTGCGAAGTGCTAAGTGCAGCCTACCGCCTTTCCACATACTCCGTATGCAACAGCATATGCGACTTGTGGCCGAGCGGGCGCTTGAGGTAGTCTGCATAGAGCTTGGTTACGGCCGGGTTTCGGTGTGACTTGCGCAGCGTCATGGATTCGTCTATGCTGTAGAGCGCCTTAATGCGTTGTTCGCGCACGGCATTGGTGGTAGGTATAGGCTGTCCCCCGCCGCCAATGCAGCCCCCGGGACAGCACATGATCTCAATAAAGTGGTAGGGCGATGTGCCCTGAGCCACCTGTTCCATCAGCTGACGCGCATTGGCCAAGCCGTGGGCCACTCCTACCTTTACAACGAGGTCGCCAACAGGGATGGCGGCTTGTTTTACGCCCGCCATGCCCCTGACGTCGGTGAAGTTCAGGCTGCCGAGCTCCTTGCCGGTCACAACTTCGTAGACGGTGCGCAGCGCAGCCTCCATTACGCCGCCCGTTGCGCCAAATATAGCTCCCGCCCCTGTGGAGATGCCAAGCGGCACGTCAAATTCGCCTTCCGGCACCCCCGCCCAGTCAACGCCGGCTTGCTTAAGCATACGGGCGAGTTCGCGCGTCGTCAGCACTACATCTACATCGCGGTGTCCGCTGCTCGCCATCTCGGGACGGGCAGCTTCGTACTTTTTGGCTGTGCAGGGCATTACCGAGACGACAAAAACATTGCTTGGAGCAAGGTTAGTCTGCTCTGCGTAGTACGTCTTAGCCAGTGCGCCAAACATTTGTTGCGGGGACTTGCACGTTGAGAGATGCGCGAGTTGCTCCGGATAGTTGTGCTCAGCGAACTTTACCCAGCCGGGGCTGCACGAGGTAATCATGGGGAGGGTTCCGCCGTGAGAGAGGCGGTGCAGGAATTCGTGGCCCTCTTCAATGATCGTTAAGTCGGCCGTAAAGTCGGTGTCAAAGACGCGGTCGAAGCCTAAGCGCCGCAGGGCACCCACCAGTTTGCCGGTGACGACGCTACCCGCTTCGCCGCCGAATTCCTCACCTAGAGCTACGCGTATAGCCGGGGCGACTTGTACTACCACGTGTTTGGCAGGGTCGGCTAGCGCATCCCACACCCTGTCCGTCTCGTCGACCTCTGCAATGGCTCCCACAGGGCAGGCTTGCAGGCATTGCCCGCACAGCACACAGGCGATATCTCTCAGCGGCGCATCGCCGCTTGTCTGTACCACGGTGGCCCGGCCCCTGCCCGCTGTGTAGAGGAGGCCGATTCCTTGGGTGGTGAGGCAAGCATGCACACAGCGCCTGCAGTTGATGCATTTATCCGGAACGCGCCTAAGCGAGACCGTGCTTTGGTCTGTCCTGTGCTGTCTGACTCCACTCGGGAAAGGTGTCTCGCGTACGTTTAGCTCACTCGCTAACCGCTGCAGTTCACAGGTGAAGCTGCGTGGACACTGCAGGCAGTCCGCGGGGTGATTGGCTAACATAAGTTCAAGGATGGTGCGGCGGGCCTCGCGTACTGCGGGAGTGGCGGTGCTTATAACCATGCCCTCACTGACGGGGTAGGAGCAGGCCGGCTGAAGCACCCTATGTCCCGCCACCTCTACCACGCAGATGCGACAGGCTGCCTTGACGGCTTGGTCCGGATGATGGCACAGGGTAGGAATCCTTACGTCAGCCTGCTGACACGCCGAAAGAATGGTCGAGCCGGGGCTTACGGCAATAGTTCTGCCGTTTATCGTCACATTAGTCAGCAATTTTACCCGCCGCCTTTCCCATCACGCATTTATTGGCTGGGCATCGCCCACCGAGGTGCGCCTCTACTTCCGGCCAGAAGTGTTTCAGAGCCGATAGCACCGGCACCGGAGCTGTTTGGCCTAGCGCGCACAGACTGCTGCTCTGCAGAGTGCGCGATAACCTGTGGAGTAGCTCTATTTCCGCGTCGCTTGCTTCACCTGTGCTGATTTTAGTGAGCAGGTGGTACAGCGCGGGGGTGCCCTCGCGGCAAGGGGTGCACTGCCCGCAGGACTCATGGACAAAGAACTTCAGGAAACAGCGGGTAAGGTCGACGATGCAATGGCTGTCGTCCATAATCAGGAGGGCACCGCTGCCAAGGCTCGAGCCATGACTTTGCAGGGAGTCGTAGTCCATAGGGATATCGAGGTGGGCCGCGGCGAGGCAACCGCCTGAAGTCCCTCCGGTTTGGGCCATCTTAAACTTCTTGCCGTCGGGAATCCCGCCGCCAATTTCATAGATGACTTCGCGCAACGTGATGCCCATTGGCACTTCAATGAGGCCGCTGTTGACAATGTTGCCGGTAAGGGTGAAGACTTTGGTGCCCGGAGAATTTGGCGTACCCAGTGAGCGATACCATAGTGCCCCCTGCTCCATAATCGCTGGCACACCGGCTAGGGTCTCTACGTTGTTGACGGACGTAGGTTGTCCCCATAGTCCTTTCTCCGCCGGGTAGGGCGGCTTAAAGCGAGGCTCCCCGCGCTTGCCCTCAATTGATTCAATCAGCGCGGTTTCCTCACCGCACACGTATGCGCCCGCGCCCGCGCATACTTCTAAGTCAAACGCGAACCCGGAGCCAAGGACGTCCCTACCTAACAGCCCGTTTTCCCGCGCTTGTCGGATCGCTTGCTCCATGCGGTGGATGGAAAGCTCATACTCGCCGCGGATGTAGACTATGCCGCTCGTCGCGCCAATAGCGTAGCCGGCTATCGCCATGCCCTCAATGACGAGGTGTGGGTCGCCCTCGAGGATGAGGCGGTCTTTGAATGTGCCTGGTTCTCCCTCATCGGCATTGCAGATAATGTATTTCTGATGTCCGTCCGCTAAGCGCGTGTATTCCCATTTTTTCCCTGTAGGGAAGCCCGCGCCCCCTCTGCCTCGCAGCCCGGATGCCTTTATTTCGGCAATGACACGCTGTGGCGTCATGGTATCCAGTACGGTGGCTAAAGCGGTGTATCCGCCCGCCCGCACGTAATCTTCGATTTGTTCGGGGTCAATGAGCCCGCAGTTCTTAAGCACCACGCGCTTTTGTTTCTGGAAGAACGGGGTCTGGCTTAAGGGCGAGACTTCGCCCGCGGGCCCGGTGGGCTGCTGCATCAAGCGGTGCACTAAGCGTCCCTTTAGGAGGTGTTCGGATACAATTAGACGGACGTCCCCAGGCGTTAATCGGCCATACATGACGCCCTCAGGATACACTACCAGCGCGGGGCCCTGCTCGCATAGCCCAAGACACCCCGTATCCACAACCTTAACTTCGTCCTGCAGGCCGTGGCGAACTATCTCTTGTTCGCAGGCCCCCTTGACGCTGCGGCAGCCTTTAATCGCACAGTTAGAACCGCTACAGATGAGGACATGAGCGCGATAATACTTCACATCGTTACCCCCTAGGCATATTCCGCTAAGATGGCGCTAAGTTTATCTCTTGTAAGGTTGCCGTGGACGTGCATATCAATCATGAGTGCCGGTGCGACGCCACACACCCCCAGACAGCTCGCGACCTCAAGCGTGAAGCGTCCGTCGCCGGTGGTCTCCCCGGGCTTGACGTTTAGCGTTTCTTCTAATGTCTTAAGAATGTCCATGGCGCCAACCACGTAGCAGGGCGCGCTTTCGCAAACGCGGATGATGTAGCGCCCGCGCGGCGTCGTAGAGAAGAGCGAGTAGAACGTAGCTGTGCCCCATACCTTAGCTTCGGGCACGCCAAAAACTTCGGCCACCAGTTTAAGGTCACTTGGCGCGAGGAAGTGCTCGGGAGAGGCGTTCTGTAGGGCATGTAGTGCTTTCAGGAGCCCCCCCGGCTGCTGCACAAGGGGCATAATCTTCTGTCTCCGACTGGTGTTAGCTTGCTCTGCCGTCATTTACTTTGCCTCTTTCTCTGTCACACCTGACAGGTCGCGGACGATTTGGCGCGCGCGGTCTGCGTTGACGTAGGCGTACAGAGTCGTGTGCCCCTGGTGGACGACCTCTACGAGGGGTTCGCGTTCACACATGCCTAGGCAGCCGGTTTGTGCGACCGTTGTGTCGCGCAGGCCGGTCTCCGCGAGTTCGCCCATAATCGCGAGAAGCACACTGCGGGCTCCGGCGGCGATACCGCATGTGCCCATGGCCACGGTAATTTTGGTCGCACCTGTATTCGGGCCGACACCTTTCCCTTCGCCCATACGCTCGCGCATGGCTTTGAGTTCCTGTAGAGACTTCATAACACACCTCCGGATTTGTTGGGTATTTCGTGCCTGCGTACGCCGCGAATGCCGAGATTGTAGAGCCTGCCGCATAGATTGAATGCCGAATCGCCGGTGGCGAGCAATGTCACTCCCACCTCGCGCGCTTTCTTCAGCACCGATTGGTCGGGCAGGGCCCCGCCCACGAGCACCACCGCCTGTACGTCGAGCAAGGAGGCCACGCCTATGACATTGAGGTGGCACTGCACCGTGATCCACAGGCAGTGTCCGGGGCAGGTAGCCATGACGTTGCTTAATAGGTCGGACGCGCAGGCGTACTCCACCAGGATGGGCGGCGATTTGGGGGGCGTCAGCACGGTGAGCTCTAGGGCGTCGATAATTGTGGCTAGATCAGGCATAAACTATTCCTCTCTGCCCATGGCGGGCGGTAGTTTGGTGGCTAGGTCCACCATTTCTAGGGCCAGGCGCTTGACTTTCTCCCGCAGCTTAATCACGCAGTCTGTTTCACTGGCGAGACCTCGCACTACGTCTTCGGCGAGAGCGCGGCAGCTGGGGGCGCCACATGCCCCGCAGTCGAGTTGGGGGAGTCCGTGTAGCAATTCCTCTAGGTGCTCTAACAAACGGATAGCAACAGACACGTCGCTATCTAGAGGAAGGATGGGGCGGGGGCGCAGTGGCTCTGTAAAGGAGATAAGCGGAGTAATGTGCGCGCAGTCCTCTGTTGCTAAGAGCGGGAGTTCCGGCAGGAGCCGTTCTAGGCGTACTCTAGACACAAAGCAATTGGTGACTGTCAGCGGCCCCCCTAGGCACCCACCTGGGCAAGCCTGCGCTTCGATGAAGTCGACACCTTCGAGGTGCCCAAGCTCTAGTTCCTCGAGCAAAAGTGACACCTCGCGTACGCCGTTTGCGGCTAGGGAGCGAGCCTTGCCAAGGGCAGTAATCTCGCCGCCCGGCAGCGCCCATCCGGAGCCGTGTCGGCTCATGTGGGTAGGCAAGGCCTCGTCGGTTGCGGGCAACACCTTAAGCAAAGCGCCGTAGGCTTCGCTGATGGAAATAGTGCCGTCTACATGGGAGGGGTGTCCCTCCGGCTGATGCACGGCAGTGGTCTTAGCCGGACAGGGCGTAATAAAGAACGCCCCTACTTGTGCACCTGGCCCCCACCGCTCGTAGGCACGTTGTTTGGCAAGTTGCGCGGCTAGTTCCATGGGGGTGTCGAGTGGCATCAGTTGAGGCAGAAGCTCAGGGAACCTCACTTGGATGAGGCGCACTATGGCCGGGCAGCTCGAAGATATCCAAGTCGTTCCGGGGTTTTCCCCTAAGAAGTTGCGCATGGCGCAAGTGATGTAGTCTGCCGCCTGTCCAACTTCAAACACGTCGTCAAAACCCAGGAGACGGAAAGCACCCTGCAGCTGCCTCGGGGTAACATCGGGTCTAAACTGGCCGTACAGCGACGGTGCGGGCAAAGCGATGCGGTACTCAAAGTTCTTAAGTGTGTGCAATCCGTCGGTGTACGCGCTTTTGGCGTTGTTCGGGCAGACGCGGATGCACTCGCCGCAGTCGATGCACCGCTCTTCCTTGATTACGGCCTTACCGTCGCGCACGCGAATAGCCTCTGTGGGGCACAGCTTAATGCAATTAGTGCAGCCCTTGCAGCGCTCCGCGTCGAGGCGTACCGAATGAAAGTATGACACTGATGCACCCCCTCTAATGATAATAATATCACAACAAGTCAGCAAAATATAATCTTAAGATTACGACTTTATTAAGGACACGACAAACTACTGTGCTCTTCCTAGTTATTTATTGCACATGGCATGAGAAGTATTTCACAAGTCGCCAGTCGCCAAGAGATTGTCGCTTGTCGCTTGTCGCTTGTGGCTTGTCGCTTGTGGCTTGTCGCTTGGGGAGTGGGCTTACCGCTTACCGCCGAATGCTACGCTGTACGCTGTGAGCTTTGAGGGTGTCAGGAGCCAGGAGCCAGGAAGCGCTCTCCGCACGGCGTGGATAGCCTTCCCATTGTCATGACAGAATAAGGCCTGAGGGGGAGGTGATGGGCGATGGCTAGGAGGGAGCGCAATCTGCCCAAGAAGCCGCGCCCGCTTGGGTATCACACGCGTAAGCCACGCGAGGGCGAGTTGACGGGAAATCTAGCCCTAGACTGCGAGGCACTTAGGTGCCTTATAGGAACGGATGGCGACCTAGAGTGGCGCATGCTCTACTCCCGCGGCCATCACAGCGCTGCGCTTTTCTACTTTGCGGGTATGGTAGACCTCGCACTCCTTAGTCAAAGCGTCATTCGCCCCATACAGCGGTACGAGCACTCGCTAGAGCCGGAAACGGTGGCCCGGGCGGTAATAGAGATTCCGGGCTACAAAACGACGCAAGTCGCGTTAGAGCTTGCGGGAGCCATTGCGGGCGGGCAGGTGGTCCTAGTGTGCGACGGTTACCGTGAAGGGCTAATCCTTGACGCAACACAAGTTGCCGAGCGCAACATTGAGCGCGCGCAATCCGAGGACGTGCTGATTGGTCCGCACGACAGTTTTTCGGAGTCTCTCAGCACGAATCTGGCACTGCTCCGCAACAGACTCTCTAGCCCGAACCTAAAACATCACCTGCAGAAAGTCGGCAGAGTGTCTTCCACAGGCGTCGCGGTGCTGTATGTAGCCGGGATTGTCAACGAGAAACTTGTGCAGGAAGTCCTGCAGCGTATCGGGCGCGTAGACATCGACCATCTGTACGCTCGTTCACTCACCGACTTTATCTGTGACGCCCCCTTAGCCATCCTGCCTCTCTTGCGCCAGACGGAACGCCCGCCTAGGGCAGTGGCGGCTCTCCTGGAAGGGCGAGTCATTGTTATGGTGGACGGCGACCCGGGGGCGTTAATTATCCCATCCTTCGCCCCCGAAATGCTGCAGTCGGCGGAGGACTACTACGAGCGTCCGGCGGTAGCTACCTTTCTGCGCGGCGTGCGCCTCTTGGGGGCATTGATTGCCGTCTTTTTGCCGGGTGTCTGGGTGGCTGCGGTGGGAATTCACCACGGCATCTTGCCGCCGGCGCTGTTTCGCTCCATTCATGCGGCGCGGGAAGAGGTGCCGCTCCCGACAGTAGTGGAGATGTTCGTGTTGCTTATTGCCTTTGACATTATCGTAGAAGCGAGCACGCGTATGCCGATGCGCGTGGGACAGGCGCTAGGCATAGTGGGGGGCATTATTCTCGGACAGGCGGCTGTACAGGCGGGGTTTGTCAGTCCGAGCAAAGTGATTATTGTCTCCCTGACCGGCTTGGCTACATTTACGCAGCCGGCACCCTCGCTTCTTGGCCCGCTGCGCGTACTAAAGTACATAGTCCTAGTGTTTTCCAGCACCTTAGGCCTTTTCGGTGTCACGTGGTGCATTATACTGCTGGCCGTACAGGCCTCCTCCTTCCGCTCGTTTGGCTATCCCTTCATGTATCCTCTCTCGCCCTTCGCCTGGCGGGGTGCGCTGGATGTGTTTATGCGCGTGCCGATGTACCTGCAGGCACTCCGCCCGTCTCTGCAAACCGAAAATGTGCGACGCATGGGTGTAACTAAGAATACGCCAAAAAGGAGGGGCGGCGGTGAAGTTTGACGCACGCATCAACCGCTTTCACGCAGCGTTCGCCATCCTAGCGGTAACCATTGGGACGGTTTTCTTCCCAGCTGCGGGTGTGGTCGTGCCTCTGGCCGGGGCCGCAGGCTGGGTGTCTGTGATTC
>CAYGHR010000007.1:6252-14092 GCA_964349715.1 uncultured Peptococcaceae bacterium | reverse complement strand
GCTGCGGGTGTGGTCGTGCCTCTGGCCGGGGCCGCAGGCTGGGTGTCTGTGATTCTGGCGTTTGTCTTAGGCTTACCGTGGGTGTTCATTGCCATGTCGTTAGTTTCCCGCGTCCCGGTGGGTGACTTTGGGTGGGCTGTGCGCGTTTGGCTGGGCCCGTGGCTAGGCGGTCTGTTTCTGCTCTACTTGAGCTTTATCTGGGCCTGGCTGGGTGGGCTTCTGCTTGCTCAGAGCGGTATGGTGACGCAGGCAGTCGCCCTGCCAGACACTCCCCAAATGGTTCTTAATATAGCGCTGTTGTTTCTAGTTGTGTTTACCGACCTCAGGGGAGTAGAGGCTTTTATGCGCACCCTAGAGCTCCTGATGCTCATTGGCATACCGATTGTCGCTAGCTACGTGCTTATTGCCGTCAGTGTTGTGAGGACGGATAATCTTCAGCCTCTTTTCGCGGAGCCGCCCATACTTATTGCCCACGCCGCATTGCTCGCCTTGCCGTGGGTCATGGAGGGGATTCTCTTTGCGCTTTTCGCCGGCGTGTACGTCAACACTCGCCGGCACATTCACTGGGTAGCCGCCGGTGCCATCTCGCTCGCCGGCCTCTTACTGGCCCTGACTGTAGTTCTGACCTTAGGGGTTCTGGGTCGCTCGGTCACGGAAAGCTTCATCTATCCGACGGTGGAGCTCACGCAGGTCATACACATCGGGTTCTTTCTCCAAGGGCTGGAAGGGCTCCTCTATCCTATGTGGGCGATTTTCTCGTATATCAAAGTGACGGCTGCCTTTGTCATAGTCTCGGAGAGTCTCCGTGGCATTCACGCGGGCCTGCGTCAGCCATACCGCGCCTTGAGCTTGGGGGTGTTGTTCCTAGTAATATCAGTCCTGCCTAGGAGTTTTGCTGAGCTTGTAGCTTCCATAAGCCGCGTGGACAACACCTTTTTTATGCTGATGTACGGTTTGCTTCCCTTGATGTGGCTAATCGCGCACTTGCGCGGCAGGAAGGAGCGGCAGCTTAGTGCGTCTACCGATAGTACTAGCCCTGATTAGCCTAGCCTGTCTTACGCTAACCGGTTGCTGGGACCTACATGAAATCACCGAGTTAGCACCTGTAACCGGCCTCGGTTTTGACGTGGGCACGCGGCCGGGGACCATCAAGCTGTCGGCGCAAATCATCCCTCCCCAGGCGGCAGGGGCCAACACGGGCGCGGGAGGAGCACAGAGCCTGCGTGTTCTTACCGTGGAAGCAGTTACGGTCACAGAGGCGGTGTCTATGTTGCTGGGACACATTCGGCGAGAACCCTTTCTTATGCACTTAGGTTTCATTGTGTTTGGGGAGGAGCTGGCACGAGCAGGTATCGGAGGGATCGTGGGGGGGTTACACGGGAGCCTTACGGTTCGCGGCTCCGTGCCTGTACTGGTGTCCACGGGTAGCGCGGAAGAGGTGCTCAACGCCCGCTCGGGTGTAGGCAGGTCGCCGGGGCAGGATATCCTGGACCTGCTCTCAAACTTACGGCGTGCACCGCTAGGACGGGTGGTAACATTCTACGAGGTAGTCAACACGCTTACCGGGCTCGGCGGGGAGCTAACATTGCCTGTCCTTGACCTGACTCCCTTACGCCTAGAAGCTGCGGACCATCAACCCGCAGACGGCACGGGTCAACAAGGTCAGCAGCTAATGGAGGTAACTATAGGGCGCACGGCGCTGTTTATGCGCGACAGGTGGGTGCACGAGCTGGATGTGTTTCAGACACAGATACTGGTACTGCTAAAAGGCGATATGGCTCAGGCCGTTCTGTCGATTGCCCATCCTACGGCACCGGGAGGAGCCATGGCTGTGAGGCTGCTTCGTTTTCAGCCGCGTGTTATACCACAGGTTTCTCCTCTGGGCCAGGTAGCGCTGCAGGTGACAATTAAGACCGGCGCGAGTCTCACTGAGACGCGGGGTGGGTACGACTTGCGACAACACGGCCCGCAGCCGATAGTTAAGGTACTGGAAGAATATCTTACGGAACAGGTGACAGAGCTGTTCGCGCTCATGCAGCAGTTAGGCGTAGATAGCCTAGGTGTCGGCAACACGGTTTACCGCCGACAACCAAAGGTTTGGAACCACTTGGAGCCGCGCTGGAGCGAGCTTTACAGACAGATGACCATAAGTGTAGAGACTAAGGCTACCTTGCTCGATACCAGCATGTTGGTTAGACTCTTTGCCGTGAGAAGGGAGTGAGGCAGGCTACATCCAGACAAACCAGATAAACAGCACGCCTAGGGTTACGGCTGCCACGGTGACGGGGAACCCGATTCTAAAGAACTCCAGGAACGACACTTTGTAGCCGTGGCGTTTAAGCATGCCGACAGCTACAACGTTAGCCGACGCCCCAATGGGCGTTATATTGCCGCCTAGACTTGTGCTGAGCACTAGGGCGAACAAGAGGGGGAGCGGATTGACACCCATGCGCTCCGCCAACAGTTGTGTAACCGGAAGCATGGCGATGGTGTAGGGGATGTTGTCGACAAAGGCGGAGACGGCAACTGAGACCAGCACAATCATTACCAGAGCGATAAGTACCGATTCACCGGCAAAGGCACTCATGTAATCGGCCACAGTGGCAACTACCCCTGACACGCTGAGTCCGCTAATTAAGACAAACAAGCCGGCCAGTAAAAAGAAGGTCTGCCAGTCTAACTTGGTGAGTTCCATCGCAAACAGCTCCCGACGGGAGTTCCAGAGTAAAGCTAGGACTCCAAAGGAGGCCGTTATCAATCCCGGCAGAGCGTCTGGGCGGTCGGGGATAAACGAAGAGGCGGCGAGCGCAAACACGAGCAGTACAATAAACAGTGCCGGTGTCCATGAGGTGACTTTAGGCGGCGCTTTCATTCCCGCTTTACCCTGTGCGCCGCGAAAGAACGAGTACATGATGGCTCCCGCCGCAACTGCCCCGAGTTGTACGGCGAAGAAGATGCCCGGCCTGCCCTGCATCCAAAAGAAGTCTGCAAATGTCATGTTCGCGGCCGTAGCGAGCATCATACTGGGTGAGTCGCCAATCATGGTAGCGACGCCCTGCAGGTTTGAGGCAGTCGCGACGGCGATCAAGACCGGCACAGGCGATACCTTTACCCGTTTGGCGGTTTCAAAGGCGAGTGGTGCGGCAATAAACACCGCGGCAACGTTTTCAATAAAGGCAGAGAGAGCGCCGGCAAAGGCAACTATGGCCAAGAGAGCGACCGCAGCGCTGCCCGCTCCGTTCACCATCTTGGTGGCCAGAAAGGCCGGGGCTTGTGAGAGCACAAACAGCTCCGCCAAAATCATAGTGCCAAAGAAGATGCCTAGCACATTCCAATTGAGGGCCTGCCAAGCGTCACGCACCGTGATCACCCCTAACGCCAGGAGCACCAGACTGCCTCCCCACACGTAAAGCAAAGCTCGATCACGGTTGAAAACGAACAGGAGGAAAGTGACGCCAAAGACTAAGACGGCCAAGACCTGATCGCTCAATTTACTGACACCCCCACGCAGTTTGACCGTAGAGAAAGACCTCTGCCCGCCGGTGCGAACAGAGGTCTTGCTTCAAGGCAATCCTTGTGCGCAGCCGGTGCCCAAGCTAGGCACGTGATGACGACTGACGCAAATAAGCTACTCCCCTCATGGTCAGCTCCATGGTAACACGGACGGCGATGCGGGGCAAGGGAGATTGCACTTTGCACTTCGCACTTTGCACTTCGTGGCTTTGGGAGGACAAGGACTGCTCCGTTCTTTGCAGGTCTTGATTCCAGATTCCAGATTCCTGATTCACAGTCCCCATTCACCTTTCGCTCATCGCGGTTGACATTGGACGCCTGCTCTAGGATAATAAAGGGCATAGAAGAAGACGAGGGCGATGCAATGGCGAGTGTGTTAGTCAGAGGAAAAACACGGTTATGCGGAGAAGTAACCGTGAACGGCTCCAAGTACGTGGCTTTGGCGGCGATTCCGGCCGCGCTCTTAGCCGATGAACCGGTGACGATTGAAAACGTGCCCGACTTAAGTGACGTGCGGGTCTACTGCGATATTTTGCGCGGCCTTGGTGTACAGGCTACCTTTGCTGACGGAGTTGTGACCATCGACCCCCGCGGCTTGTCTTATGCCGTGCCCAAAGCCGAACTTATGCGCAAGCTGCGAGCCTCCTACTATTTGCTGGGCGTAATGCTCGCGCGCTTTGGCCGTGCCGAGGGAGCTCTGCCGGGCGGAGACGACATCGGCCCGCGCCCGATTGATCAGCATCTCAAAGGATTCCGCGCGTTAGGGGCTGACGCGCACATTGAGCACGGTTCCATCAAGCTCGCCGCCACCAAGCTAACCGGCAATTCGGTGTACATGGATGTAGCGAGCGTAGGCGCAACAATCAATATTATGCTGAGTGCGGTGTTAACAGAAGGGCAAACAACCATCGTCAATGCCTATCAAGCTCCTTGGATCATTGACCTATCGAATATGCTTAACGCTATGGGCGCGCGGGTTTTCGGCCCCGGCACCGAGACTATACGCATACAGGGAGTAAAGCGGCTGCATGGCTGTCGGCACAGCATTATACCCGACCAGAGTGAAGCGGCGACGATCATGATTGCTGCCGCCCTGACAGGTGGCGACGTACGGCTCGACAATGTCATCCCCATGCACCTTGACGCTGTGATTGCCAAGCTGCGGGAGACAGGTGCCGTGGTCGTGGCGGGGGAGGATACGGTGCGCGTCATTGGGCCGGGGCGTCCTAGCGCCGTTAACGTCAAGACCTTGCCGTATCCGGGGTTCTTCACCGATTTTCAGGCCCCGATGAGTACGCTACTCACCGTGGCAGAAGGGACAAGCATCGTCACCGAGACAATTTGGGACGAGCGCTTTAAGCATTTAGAAGAACTCACAAAGATGGGAGCGCGAGTGCGCATTGAGGGCCGCAGCGCCATAATCGAGGGTGTCGATTGCCTAACAAGCGCACAAGTAAGAGGCGGTGACCTAAGGGCGAGCGCGTCCTTGGTCCTGGCAGGCATGGTGGCGGAGGGAGAGACATTAGTACACGGCATTGACCACATGGACCGTGGGTACGAGAGATTAGACCTTAAGCTTGTCAAGCTGGGGGCGCGGGTAGAACGGATATAGACCCCTTCAGGAGTATTCCCAATAAGCGGGGTGGTGAGTGGTAATGCGAACTAAGCGCGAGGGGTTTTTTCGCCATGTTCCCTTAGGAGCCATAACCATTCTAGCGGGGGCCTTGCTGGCCGTCTGGGTGCTTGACGCGCCGTCACTGAGTCTTGAGACGGTGGTCGCTATTAGCGCGGTCGTAGCCGCAGGATTCTACGGCCTAAAGGGGACGGCGGCTGTGCTTGCCATTTTCGCCCTGCCGTCAGCTGTCTTGCTTATGGTCGCGGCGGCGCCGCTGCCCGAGTGGGGTGCCCTGGCAGCTAAGGTCACCGCCATGACTGCGGGGGCCTATATCGTGCAGTCGCTTACGCTTCACATCTGGCGGCAGCTGCGCATGTCCCGCGGGCGGCAGCTTGTTTTGCGCCGTGAGTTAAAGAGCCTGCGGCGCGTGATGGAATCTAGTACGGGCATAGCTGCGGTTGTGGGGACTAGCCATGAAGTACTAGACTCCGCGCTGCATCAGCTCATGAAGTTGCCGTCCGCAGTCGGTGCGGTGTGGGCCATGGATGGCAACAAAGGGGAGTACGGCACGGCGGGGAACTGGCCTATGCAGTTTATGGGTTACTTGCGTGAAGTCAGCCCGCAAACACCGACATCTGCGTTCTACAGCGCACCGTTTAACATCCTAGCGGTTTCCTTTTGCACCGATGACGCCGGCTGTGGAGCCCTGGCAATCGCCGTGCGCGGCCCGCGGCGCCGTTACCGCGCTGCTTTCCGTACCCTTGAGTACATAGCCGCGAGCGTTTCCACGGCACTCGTCAAGAGTCGCGCACTAGACGTGCAGCGCACACAAACGAGCTACCTCAAGATGCTTAACGACCTTGGGCGTCGCTTTGCGGGGAACCTGTCGCTGGAGGATTTGTTTGACGCCATGTATGCCGAAACAAACCGCGTTATGGACGCCGGTGCGTTTTTTGTCGCTTTGTATCATGAAGAGCGCCGGGAGGTAGAACTGCGTTATCTCTACGATGACGGGGGAAGATATCCGCCCGTGACCTTTACGCTTAATGATGGCCCTACTTCCCGCGCCATAATAAACAAGGCTCCCGTGCTCTATAACAGCGACAGCCGCACTATCCCCGGGGTACAAATGTACGGCAATCTGGAGCGCGCGGTGCAGAGCGTGTTAGTGGTGCCGATTACATTGCAGGACCAAGTCATTGGCGCTATTTCTGCCCAAAGTTACCAAGTGGAGGCTTTTACTGACGAGCACGTGCAGCTCTTGTCTACCATTGCCAATCAAGCGGCTATTGCTTTGGATAATGCTCAGCTTTATGAGCGTACGCTACAACTGGCCATGACCGACAGCATGACCGGGCTCGCGAACGCGCGGTCGTTGCACGAGTCCATTGCGCGGTTGGTGGCGCAGGCGGCTGAGCAAGCGACCTCGATTTCTCTCTTGATGATCGATTCCGACAGCTTAAAGCACATCAATGACCGCTTCGGTCATGTGGCCGGTGACGAGCACATCTGTCGCCTGGGGGAGACCCTTCGCGATAGCGTGCGCGCCGGGGACATCGTAGCGCGCTACGGGGGAGACGAGTTTGCCGTGCTCCTGCCGAACACGGAGCCGGAAGAAGCACGTGCGATTGCCTTGCGTGTCTTGCAGGCGATACGACAACTGGAGTACCGTGTCGGGGTAGCGACGATTCAAACCACGGCAAGTGCCGGGATAGCTTCCTATCCCCGGGATGCGGTTAATGCCGAGGGGCTATTGCGCGCCGCGGATGCCGCTATGTACCGCGCCAAGCAGGCGGGCAAGGACAGGGTCTACTGCGCAGGGGACGACACCGGACACGCGGTAGGCGCGTAGGCGTGCCGCCCAAGCGACCAGCGACAAGTGACAACGTAAGGAGGAACACCATTGAACAACGACATCTTTCGCATCAACAAGCAAGCCTTGGCCGAAGTGTCCGATTTCCTTGCCAGACCTGATAACAAGCTGATTAACGCCCTCACACGCGTGGTGCACAAGTACGGTACGCCACAGGAGATTAACGCCCGCGCCGAGCAATCGAAGCTCTTGCCTAACCTGCTGAAGAGACTCGAAAACATCAGCTCTCCCTACCGTGCGGACTTAGAGTGGCTGATGCGGGAGCGCGACAAAGGTGCGTTTGTGCCGCTCTCTACATACCGCCGCCAAATACTCGGAGAGAAAGCCGACCGCATGTACTTTGACGAGGGCCGCGCCGTGACGCTGGAAATCAGCGCTCTCCAGTACTTCCCCTGGCTGATTACCGAGGCTAAGCAAGCCATTGAGCGGCAAGAGATTATGCCGGGGCGCTACATACGCGTTCGCAAAATGAAAGAGCAGGAAGCTGACCAAGGGGATACCCTGGCCATGGCAGCCGCGATGCAGATTGTCGGCGCGAGCTATGTTGAGACGCTGGACACTAAAGGCACAGACGGCTCCAATGTGCATCTTGGCGGCCCGGCTACAATTACCGGTTACTTTGGTGGTATTGGACAGCCCAACGATTACGCTCTTAAGTGGATAGATGAATGCCTTTACTATTACACCAACTATGGGATCAGTCAAGTGCTGAACATCAACCCCGGCACCGTTTTCCTTGGCTATATGCTCTACAAGATGGGCATTAATATTACCTTTAAGATTTCGGTGTTTATGGGGAACGATAACCCCTATTCCGTCCTGTGGACCCTGCTTATGGC
>CAYGHR010000007.1:4167-6152 GCA_964349715.1 uncultured Peptococcaceae bacterium | reverse complement strand
AATGTAGCCGCTAAGCACGAGGGCGGCGACCCAGAGGTAGAACTCACCCGTGAGCACGCTTCGGACATCTTAGATTACTTCCGCAACAAGGCGGAGGTCGAGGCGTCGGGCGATATGGCCAAACTTGAGCAGAACTACCTCGACAAACACGCTGCCGTCAACAACACCGCGCGTGCCTTAACGGAGAAGGGGCTATCTTTCATTGCCGCGCGAACTCTGCACCGTATCTAGAGCCAGGAGGTGAGCTAAATGCCTAAGAAGAAAACCATTCTCGATTTGCACAAGATGAAGAAGAGCGGCGAACAAGTCGCTTGGGTAACGGCTTACGATTTTCCCACTGCTTCCTTTGCCGAGAAGGCGGGAATGGACATGGTCCTCGTGGGCGATTCGCTGGGCATGGTGGTGCTTGGCTTACATAGCACCGTACCCGTGACCATGGATGACTGCATACGCCATTGCCAAGCAGTGCGCCGGGGCGCGCCTAACACCTTCGTCATTGGCGACATGCCGTTTATGTCCTACCAAGTCTCGGATGAAGACGCGGTAAGAAATGCGGGGCGCTTTCTTAAAGAGGCCGAGGTGGACTGCATCAAGCTTGAGGGCGGCGTGCGCGTAGCCAGCCGTATTAAAGCCATAAACGATGCCGGCATAGTAGTGATGGGGCACATTGGGCTGACGCCGCAAAGTTCGGGCCAACTAGGCGGGCACAAGGCGCAGGGGCGCGATATTAAAGGCGCGCGAGCTGTGATTGAAGACGCCTTAGCCGTGGAGGCCGCGGGCGCGCTCTCTATCTTGGTCGAGGCTGTGCCACCCGAAGTAACTGCGTTTTTGGCGCAGACGCTTAGCATCCCTGTCTACTCTATTGGGGCCGGGCGCTGTGACGGGCAGCTCTTAATCAGCGCGGACTTACTGGGCAAGTTCGAGGCCTTTACGCCAAAATTTGTCAAGAAGTACGCCAATGTCGCAGAGATCGAGACGAATGCCTTCAAAGCCTACATCGCCGACGTTAAGTCGGGTGCGTTCCCCGGGGAAGAGCACGTCTATCGTGTAGTCGACCCCATCGAGGAATTTGAGGCGCTCTTTGACGAGTATAGGTCCGAATAGCAGGTGTTACGCAGGAACACCGCCTTAATTCGCGAATTTAAGCGAGGAGGGGCGGTGTTTCCTGTTGAAGATCGCAACACTGTCGAAGTGCATAGGCACATCGCCGCTACTGGCCGCAGTTCTCTGGATGTTTAGGAGGTAACTATGGCGCATTTCGCAGCACTTGAATTGTATCTGCGGCAGGACCCGGGGCTAAGAGGACTAGCGCGAGAACATAACCCGGGAACCTTAGCCGTAGCGGCAGAGCGGCTGTTAGCGGCCGACACGGTCGTTATCGCCACCGGGTTCTACATCCCGTCCGCGCAAGCCGTTGAAAGCGACGGGCCTCCGGGAGCGGCTTTTCTGGCACGCGCCTTAGAGCAACTAGGCAAGGCTGTTGTTATCCTCTGTGCGGAGAGCGCACGTAAGGCTATGGAAGTAGGCCAAAGAGACCTAGGCTTGCGCTACCGAATTGTGGCTCTACAGCCCGGAACCGTGTCGACAGACCTCTGGCGACGCCATCCCTGCCAGGTGTTTGTGGCCCTAGAGTACCCGGGCCGCGGCAGCGACGGCAAGTGTCGCAATATGCGCGGCGTGGATATTTCGCCCCATGTGCCGATGCTTGACGAGGCTCTGGCCGCGGCGGAGGAGCAAGGCGTTTTTACCATCGCCATAGGTGACGGCGGCAATGAACTTGGCTGCGGGAGCGCCGGACGCCGCGTCGCTACCAGCGTGGATGGCGTGTCCATCGCGGCCGCTAGCGACGCTCAGGCCATAGTCTGTGCGGGAGTCAGCAACTGGGGAGCCTATGCGCTCATTGCCGCGTTATCAGTACTACAAAATGAGAATCTCCTGCCTACTGCGGGAGAAGAGCAGGCACTGCTTAAGAGCCTCTGCGAGGC
>CAYGHR010000007.1:0-4067 GCA_964349715.1 uncultured Peptococcaceae bacterium | reverse complement strand
CCACCTCTCCACAGCTCAAAGCTCAAAACTCACCGCTGGCGGCTGGCGGCTGGCGGCTGGTAGCACTAAAGGAGGAAACACATGCACATAGCAGACCGCATTCACAACATGCCGCAGTATCTGTTTGCCGAGATTGACCGCCTGAAATGGGAGGCGCGGGCACGCGGCGTGGACCTGATTAACTTAGGTGTTGGCGACCCCGACGTGCCGACGCCCGACTTTATTGTAGAGGCCTTTGTGGACATCGTGCGCCACAAAACGGCCACGCATCAGTATCCCGAGTACGACGGTGACCCCGCCTTCCGCCGTAGCGCCGCCACTTGGCTACAGCAGCGGTTTGGCGTAAACGTGCATTCTGATCGTGAGTTGGTGGCACTGATCGGCTCTAAGGAGGGCATCGCTCACTTTGCCTTAGCGGTAGCGAACCCGGGCGATGTGGTACTGGTGCCTAATCCCGCCTATCCCGTATACGAGATGTCCGCCATCTTGGCTAACGCCGAGCCCTATCACATGCCTTTGCTCCCGGAGAACGATTTTCTCCCGGATTTCTCCGCTATCCCTGCGGATGTATTGCGGCGCGCTACCCTTATGTATCTCAATTACCCCAATAACCCCACCGCAGCAATTGCCGAGCTACCTTTTTTTGCTCGGGCGGTCGAGTTTGCGCGGCAACACAACATTGTGATCTGCCACGACAACGCCTACTCGGAGATTACGTTCGACGGGTTCGTGGCACCGAGCATCTTGGAAGTGCCGGGTGCCATGGATTGCTGCATTGAGCTAAACTCGCTGTCAAAACCGTTTAACATGACGGGTTGGCGCGTGGCGTTTGCCTACGGGAATGAGCGGCTCATTGCTGCGTTGCGCAAAGTGAAGACCGCAACCGATAGCGGGCAGTTTACCGCCATTCAGTTTGCGGCCATGGAAGGCTTGGCGAATCCAACGGGGACCATCGCACGCATGCGCAACATTTACGAAGCGCGGCGGGCCGTAGTAATAGACGCGCTGTGCAAACTGGGGCTGCCTTGCGCTGTGCCTCGGGCCTCCTTGTACGTGTGGCTGCGTATCCCGCCCGGCTTCGCTTCATCCCAAGAATTTGCCATGCGCCTCCTAGCCGAGCAAGGCGTTATCGTCTCACCCGGCATCGGTTTTGGGCGCTTCGGCGAGGGCTACTGGCGCATCTCCCTGACTACACCGGACACACGCCTCGCTCTAGGCTTAGAGCGAATCGCCACTTTTCTGAAACACTGATTCTAAGAGGAGGAATGGCACTGTGCTGGCAAAAACCCTGCTGGAAGACTGCATTACGGCGGCCCTCGGCACCGGGGGCGACTTTGCGGAGGTCTTTGTTGAGGACCGCTTCAGTAACACCCTGTCGATGGTGGGAGGGAAAGTGGACAGCAGCGTATCCGGACGAGAATACGGCATAGGCATACGTATTATTCAGGGTACGAACTGCGTCTACGCCTACACCAACGATGCCGGCCGCGAGAAGCTCTTGCAGGTGGCCAAAGAGGCGGCGGAGGCGCTGCCCGGCGCGAGCGGGACGCTCTGCCTGAACCTGACAAAGGTAGACCTGCCCCGGGTTAATCTTATCCGCACCCTACCGCACACTATTGATAAACAGCGCAAGGTAGCCTTAATGGCGCGCGCCTATCACGTAGCCAAAGACTACGACCCTGTTATTTCGCAGGTCTCCGTGCGCTACTTTGACGAAGACCAACACGTGCAGATCGCTAACTCCACCGGCCTCTTAGTAGAGGATAGACGCGTGCGCACGCGTACCGGTATTACGGCTATTGCCTCAAAAGGCTCCGAAAAGCAGTCCGGCACCTATGCTCCCGGGGCCCACATGGGGTTTGAGTTCTACGAAGGGATAGACATCGCGACCTATGCCCGCGAGGCGGCGCGCATTGCCTGCACTATGATTAACGCCGACTACGCGCCCAGCGGTCGTATGCCGGTGATTATCGACAATGAATTTGGCGGGGTGATCTTCCACGAGGCGTGCGGACACAGCCTCGAGGCCACTTCGGTAGCCAAGAAAACATCTGTGTTTGCCGACAAAGTAGGCGAGAAGATTGCCTCGGCGGTCGTGAGTGCTGTAGATGACGGCACCATCCCAAACGCCTGGGGCAGCCTGAACGTCGATGACGAAGGTCATCCCACACAGCGCCATCTTCTGATAGAGAACGGCATCCTCCGGGGCTACCTCGTTGATATGCTGAACGGGCGGCGTATGCAGGCCAAGGCTACCGGCAATTCGCGCCGTCAGTCCTACAAATTCGCTCCTACCTCACGTATGACCAACACATTTATCTTGCCGGGCCCTTACACCAAGGAAGAAATCATCGCCAACACAGAGTATGGGCTGTTTGCCCGCTACATGGGCGGCGGCTCAGTCAACCCTGCGACGGGGGAGTTTAATTTTGCTGTCAATGAAGCTTACATAGTGAGAAACGGGAAGATAATGGAACCGGTGCGTGGGGCTAGCCTGATTGGCAAGGGGTCGGAAGTACTAATGCGCATTGATATGGTGGCCGACAACCTCGCTTGTGGGCAGGGCATGTGCGGCTCACTCAGCGGCAGCGTGCCGACAGACGTAGGGCAGCCTACCCTGCGAGTGTCAGAGATGACGGTCGGCGGACGAAAGGGGGACAAGTAAGTGGATGTGAAAAGCTTCGCTAACGAGCTCTTTACGCGCGGCCGCGCTCTAGGCTTTGGGGACATGGAGGTGTACGCTTCTGCACGCAATCAGTTTCGCGTCGGGGTGTTTAAGACAGAGATTGACAGCTATACCCTTGCACAGTCTCGGGGGCTAATGTTTCGCGGCTTGATTAACGGCAAAATGGGGTACTCTTTCACTGAGAACTTCGCTGCCGAGGGCGTCGAGACACTGCTTCAGGATGCGGTGGAGAATGCCGCGATTATGGACAGTGACGAGGGCGAGGAGATTTTTGCCGGTGCCGCGCCGGATGCCTACACACACGTGGATGCCTTTAACGACGCTTTGCCGGAAGTTACGGCCGGCGAGAAGATAGCTTGGGTTAAGGCGGTGGAAGGACAGGCCTACGCGCTCGACAACCGGGTCTTCACCGCGCAGGTAAGCGTCGGCGACAATGCAGGAGTAACGCAGATTCTGAACTCACACGGCCTCGCTTTGTCCCACAAAGACAACTTCGCCGCCGGCTATATCTCGGCCGTAGTTAAAGCAGGTGAAGACACCAAGCAATCCTACGCCTTTATGGCGGCGCGCGACTTCTCGCGTTTTGACGCGGCCAAGTTGGCGGGGGAAGCTGTGGAAGAAGCATTGTCGCTCTTGGGTGCCGAGTCCCTACCTTCCGGCAGTTACCCCGTGGTGCTGCGCAGAGACGTGGCATTGGCCTTCTTGTCGACTTTTGCAGGGTCCTTCTCGGCCGACGCGGCGCAAAAGGGGATGTCGCTGCTAAAGGGCAAGGTGGGTGAGCGCATCATGAGTGGGGTGGTCACCATCATGGACGAACCACATCTAGCAGAGCGCCCCAATGCGGCTCCCTTTGATGCCGAGGGTTACCCGACGCGGAAGAAAGCCGTAGTAGAAGGCGGCGTGCTTAAGACTTTGCTCCACAACCGGAAAACCGCCAAGAAGGACGGCGTAGAGTCCACCGGCAACGCCCATAAGGCGGCCTACAACGCTCCGGTAGGCGTCGCGCCGAGCAACTTCTACATTACACCGGGGCAGCAGAGCTATCGGGGGCTGCTTGCACAAATGGGTGAGGGATTGGTGATTGCCAACATCCAAGGTACGCATGCCGGGGCTAACCCGGTCTCGGGCGACTTCTCGCTCTCGGCCTACGGCTATCTCGTTAAAGGAGGCCAGGTAGTCCGTCCGGTAAACCAAATCACGATTGCGGGCAATTTCTTTGCGATGCTTTCTGACGTGAGAGCGGTCGGCGACGACCTTGACTTCGGCGTAGGAGCTATTGGCGCGCCTTCGCTGTATATTGGGTCGTTAGCTGTCGCCGGGAAATAGAGGGCGGGTAGTTGCCTGTGCATAAGCTGTGGCAGAACACTAAGTCGCTTACATA
>CAYGHR010000006.1:28704-31446 GCA_964349715.1 uncultured Peptococcaceae bacterium | reverse complement strand
GTTTCCCGCCAAAAAGGGCTTCTTGCAGTAATTTAGGCTTAATCAGCAATCCCTAGTTAGTGAACAAAGGGGACGGTTCTTTTTGTTTTTCGTCCGTTGGCGGAGGGGCGCGGCTGGTTGGCCAGTTTGTGGCCATTGACAAGCTCGACTTATCCGTATAGAATATTTGTTGGTTCGATTGAGCCCCGAACCGCCCGAGTGCGTTGTCTAATATGCAACCTTGTAGGAGGGAACCCATGCGCAGCACATATATCGCCAAGCCGGGAGAGGTAGAACGTAAATGGTGGGTAGTAGATGCTACCGACCAGTCGCTCGGACGCCTCGCTAGCGAGGTCGCCGCTATTTTGCGCGGCAAAACAAAGCCCGAGTTTACCCCGCACCTTGACACTGGCGATTTTGTTATTGTTGTCAACGCGGAGAAGGTCAAGCTGACAGGCAATAAGCTTGCCGACAAAAAGTATTATCGGCATTCCGGTTACCCCGGTGGCTTTCGTGCCACACCTTACGGGGAACTGATGCGCACCAAGCCTGAGTTTGTAATTGAGAAGGCCATTAAAGGCATGTTGCCCCATAACACCCTAGGTCGTACGCAAGGCAAAAAGGTGAAGGTCTATAGTGGGCCCGAACACCCGCATGCCGCACAACAGCCCGCGGTGTGGACCCTTAGAGGCTAGGAGAGGAGGATAAGGCATGGCTACTATTCAATTTCGCGGAACAGGTCGCAGAAAAACTGCGGTTGCGCGGGTGCGTTTGCTCCCCGGCTCCGGCAGTATTGTCATCAACAAGAAGCCTATTGACGCGTACTTTGGGCTGGAAACACTTAAGCTCATCGTCCGTCAGCCCCTCGTCCTAACCAATACCGTCGGCAACTACGATGTCGTGGCGACAGTGCATGGCGGCGGCGTGTCCGGTCAAGCCGGCGCCATCCGACATGGCATTGCCCGCGCCCTGACTTTGCAGGACGCAGAGTCTCGCCCCGTGCTAAAGAAGGCTGGTTTGCTCACGCGTGACCCACGCATGGTGGAACGCAAGAAATACGGCTTGAAAAAGGCACGTCGCGCGCCGCAGTTCTCCAAGCGTTAAGCAAAATGAGCCCGCAAGGGCTCTTTTACACTTTGCAATAAGGGGAGGATAAAGGATGAAGGGCATTCAAGTAGTACACCTCGACCAAGTAGAAGGATTTCAGCACGGGAAAGATCTATACTGGTATCGGCCATTGCTTTTTGGCAAGAATCTCTTTACCTTCGTGGCACATGTTCCGCCTGGCGGCGAAATGCCGGCGCATGGGCATGCTGACGACGAAGGAAACGAGATGGCGCTCTTTATGCTTGAGGGCGAGCTTGAAATCACCTGCGGAAGAGAGAAGATCACTGTTGGGGCTGAGCAGGCGCTCCTAGTGCCACTGGGCGCGGCTTTTGGGGTGAAGAACAACGGCAGTGTAACCGGCAGTTTCCTCTTAAGCTCCTATCCGCCGCCCGCTATTGAGTCGCTGGAATCCTTACGCCAGAGAGTTGCAGCTCGTGGTGCGAAGACGAAGTCGCCTCAAGAGATAAAGATCATGAGGCAAAGCGGAAGCGTGGAATAACGATAAGTCAAAACCCGAGGACACCCTCGGGTTTTGTGTTTGGTGCGGAGCATCCCTCGGCAACCCATTGAGCATCTCGCGTTGTTCAGGATTGCCACCGTCTACGAGACAGCGGTGGTTCTCACTTAGCCCTCCGGCTAATAGACTTCTATAAGCAGGAGCGAGGAGGGGGACATGTCGCGAAAGCCTGTAATACTGTTGGTGGCACTGCTTGTCTTGGTAGGCCCGCTCGCACTCGTGCGACAACTCGAAGTGCGTGTGACTTCAGCACGGCCGCTGGCGGGACTAACCATCGCCCTAGACCCAGGGCATGGCGGCGTGGACCCAGGTGCCCTCGGGCCGCAGGGAGTACACGAAAAGGACATCGTGCTCGCCATTGCACTAAAGCTACGCGAGCTGTTAGAGTCATGCGGCGCGACCGTCATTATGACACGTGAGATAGACACAGACCTGAGTGACGCAAATCTAGGGCATCAGTACTCACGCCGCAAACGGCAAGACCTTTCTCGCCGTGTAGCGCTGATTAACGCCAGCCGGGCCGCCCTGCTTGTGTCTGTTCACCTAAACAGCATGGCAGCGCGGCGGTGGTACGGCGCGCAAGTGTTTTTTACGCCGGAATCCAGTGAGTCCACGCGTCTGGCAGTTATCCTACAGGAGTCTTTGCGAGAAACCTTGCAGAACACCAACCGCGTAGCGGCAGCGGGCGACTACTATATCCTAGAGAAAACTACGTGCCCGGCAGTGATAGTCGAGGCCGGGTTTATCTCAAACCCCGAAGAAGCCAGACTTCTGCAAAGCGAGCACTATCAAGCACGGGTGGCGCTGGCCATCTACAGGGGGGTAGTGAGGTTTATGGCGCGGTAGTCTGCTCTCTATTCTTTCGACTTAGTAGCCATGGCACGATTTGCTAACCACCAGACTCCGCCGAGGTGAAAGGCAAGCGTAAGGATCATCATGACTGCTGTTCGCTGCCCAATAACCGTCGCGCTACGCCGAATTATCGGCGTTTTTTTGTTGCATAGAAGCATAAAAGAGCATACGATTAAGGAAATCGAGGTTTTCGCCGTGGGTTGGGTAGAATATAGGCGCTAGGGGGGAAGGGAATCATGAATCATGAATCTGGAATCATGACCTGCGGAATACGGAGCACGAAGCAC
>CAYGHR010000006.1:21592-28604 GCA_964349715.1 uncultured Peptococcaceae bacterium | reverse complement strand
AATCATGAATCATGAATCTGGAATCATGACCTGCGGAATACGGAGCACGAAGCACTAAGAGCGTCCCGTCCTCCCAATGCCACGAAGTGCAAAGTGCGAAGTGCCAAGTGCGAACTACAAAAGGCAAAGTGCGAACTACAAGACGAGGAGGAGTTCAAAATGTCAAACGTACGCGTGATTATCTGGGGTCTAGGAGCGATGGGCAGCGGCATGGCCCGCATGATTGTCGCTAAGCAGGGCATTGAAATCGTGGGGGCTATCGATACGCACAAGGAGAAGGCGCACAGAAAGCTGTCGCAGGTGCTTGGCGTTACGGCACCCGATGTGACAGTGCAAAGTGAGTGCAAAGAGGTTATTAAGCCCGGTGCGGCCGATGTAGTATTAGTGTGTACCGGTTCATTTACGCGCGAGGTGTATCCTCAACTTGAACTGGTGGCCAAGGCGGGGATCAACTGCATTACTATCGCCGAGGAAATGGCTTATCCAGAGGCGCAAGAGCCTGCTCTAGCGCAGTCGCTGCACACCATGTTTGCGGAGGCAGGCGTCACGTTGCTTGGCACCGGCATCAACCCCGGCTTTGTGCTCGATTCGCTCATTATCGCGCTTAGCGGTGTGTGTACGCACGTGGAGAGCATCAAAGCTGTGCGCGTCAATGACCTATCGCCCTTCGGCCCCACAGTGATGCGCACGCAAGGGGTGGGCACGACACCTGCGGAGTTTCATGCGGGCATAGCTTCAGGGGGCATCGTCGGCCACGTCGGCTTCCCCGAATCGATGAGTCTTATCGCCGCCGCTCTGGGGTTTAAGCTCGATCGCATTGAGCAGGTCAAAGAACCTATCATCTCCAACACCCATCGCGAGACCCCTCATGTCAAGGTGGCTCCCGGTATGGTCGCGGGCTGCAAGCACATTGCCTACGGGTATTGCGGGGACAAGCTAGTACTTACTTTAGAGCACCCACAGCAGATTAGGCCCGAAGCGGAGAGCGTACATACCGGGGACTACATTTACATCACGGGCGTGCCCAACATTAACATGGCCATTACGCCTGAGATTCCGGGCGGCATCGGCACCATTGCCATGACGGTGAACATGATTCCCGCCGTGATTAACGCCGCTCCTGGTCTTGTGACCATGGCTGACCTTCCCATACCTCGCGCGCTGCTCGGGGATATCAGCGCTTTGATTAAGAGGTAGCATTGTGGGCAGTCACGTCGGTCAATTTGTCGAGATTAGCTGGATAGCGATTGAAGCAAGCGAGCGTGCAGCAAATATCCCGGAGAGCACGCGTCAACTCCCCCTAGTGGCGCGCGTCAAAGGGATCGCCCTAGAACGAGGCGAGATGGGGCAGGAAATAGAGGTGTTAACGCTTGCCGGACGCAGGATAAGGGGCAGGCTCACCAGCGTCGCCCCGCGCCACAGCCACGGGTTTGGTGAGCCACAACCGGAGTTGCTGCGAATAGGGAGCGAACTGCGCCGGGAGTTAGAGGGATGAGCAAGTACAGCGAGCTTATCGCGCGGCGCAAAGAAATCACCGCCAAAGCTACCGGCTTTAACTACGAGCAGTTTGAGCTCGGCGGGCTAGCCTTTGATTACGAGCGAATGATGGAGAATACCGGTTACACCTTAACGGAAATAGCGCGCCTGCAACGCGATGTGGGCGTGGGAGGTACCCCGCTCCTTGAGCTCAAGCGCGTCACGCAGCTAGCGCGCAAGCTGTCCCCTCCGGGCCATGGGGCGCGTATCTTTGTAAAAGATGAAGCCTGCAATATCAGCGGTAGCTTCAAAGCGCGCCGCGCAGCGGTCTCAGTTTACCATGCGGCTAAACTGGGGTTTAAGGGCGTGGTGGCGGCGACATCCGGCAACTATGGCGCCGCTGTGGCTGCTCAAGCCGCTATACGCGGTTTAAAGGCCGTCATTGTGCAAGAAACCTATGACAGCCGTGGGCTCGGGCAACCGGAGATTTTGGAGAAGGGTCGCGCCTGCGAAGCATACGGCGCGGAGGTAATTCGGCTTACGGTCGGACCCGAGCTGTTCGCAGTTTTCCTACAGGTGCTTGATGAGACAGGATTCTTTAACGCCTCACTCTACACTCCCTTTGGCATTGCCGGGATTGAGACGCTAGGTGTAGAACTGGCCGAAGATCTTAGGCAGCGTACCGGGCGTCCGCCGGACGTAGTGGTAGTGACCCACGCCGGCGGCGGCAATGTCACGGGCACGGCACGCGGCTTACGCCGGGCAGGCGCGGACAAGACGCAAATCGTAGGCGCGAGCGTGGACTTAAGCGGGTTGCATATGGCGAGCGACCACGATTTTAACCGCAAGTCGTTTACAACAGGGCATACCGGCTTTGGCGTGCCCTTTGCGACGTGGCCCGACCGCGCCGATGTGCCGAGAAATGCCGCGCGCGCCCTGCGGTACTTAGATCGTTATGTCACCGTAAGTCAAGGCGAGGCGTTTTACGCGACAGAGATGCTCGCCCAACTAGAGGGACTTGAGCGCGGTCCGGCAGGAAACACCGCGTTAGCTGCGGCTTTCGTGCTGGCGCAACACATGCATGCTGATCAGACAATCGTAGTGCAGGAGACAGAGTACACCGGCGCCGGCAAGCATCCTAACGCCCAGCTTACTTTTGCTCGCGAGCAGGGGATCAGGGTAAGCCTAGGCGACCCTCGCGACAGTATTCCCGGTCAAAGCATTGTCATCCCCGAGCACCCGCGCCAAATGACAGTTAAGGACATCCAACTAGACGACTTGCGCCTGTCTTATCTGCGCAACGCCCTCGAGCGCAAAGGCCAGGCCCCGCTCGACCCGCAAGAGATAGATTTTCTCGCGGAAGACTGCCGCGCTCCGCGTGAGATGGTGCTTGCGGTCGTCGAGGGGGCGGCTGGGGGATAGATGACGGTTGACAGTTGACGGTTGACGGTTGACGGGCGAAGGTTGACGGTTGACGGTTGACGGGTGACGCCCCAAAAGGTCCTGATTCCAGATTCACGATTCATGATTAACCCAAACACCAAAGGAGGTCCCCCATGCAAAGAACAGATGATTTTCAAACTCGCCGCATGCACCTTGCAGCACTTAGTGAAAGTGAACTTGAACAGCGCTTCTGGGATTTAGCCTACAAAATTACGCAGCCCCTAGTAGATATGGCCGCCAAACACACCTCACCCTCGATTGAGAGGTCAGTTATCCTGCGCATGGGATTTTCGAGCCTAGAAGCGCAAGCGATTGTCAAACGGGTGACGGAGCTCGGGCTACTCGGAAAGGGTGCGGGCCACGTAGTGCTCCGCTTGGCCGAGCTTAACAGTTTTGACCTTAAACAGGCGGCTGCTCACCTGCAGACAGAGGCAGGCGCCGAGCAGTTAAAGCAGGTCTTTGCGGGAGGTGTGCGCTAGTGGACAAGTTAGTGAAGCACGAGAAACTCAACGTCCAAGAAATCCTCACGGGACTAGAGCATTACCGCCCACGCCGCAAAGGGTGGACGTGGCGGAAACAGGTATCACCCCAAGTCATTCATGGACTTACCTACAGCCAAACCTCAGAGGGGCTAGAGCAAAGCATACCGCTCCCGGCAGCCAAGCACTTTGGGCATATAGACCCGCAACCCGACTGCGTAATTACTACCGAGATTGCCTCCGGCCGTTTTGAGGACGACCTGCGCCGCATGCGTATGGCCGCTTGGCACGGAGCTGACCACATCATGGTTATCCGCACCGCCGGGCAAAGCCACTACGACGGCCTAATTGAGGGCACGCCGGAGGGGGTAGGCGGCGTACCCATTACGCGCAAGCAAGTGCGCGCTTCGCGCAAGGCACTCGACCTTATCGAAGACGAAGTCGGTCGCCCCATTAATTTTCATTCCTATGTCAGCGGCGTAGCGGGACCGGAAATTGCCGTGCTGTTTGCCGAAGAAGGGGTGAACGGCGCCCACCAAGACCCGCAGTACAACGTATTGTATCGCAACGTCAATATGCACCGCAGCTTTGTGGACGCGGCAGTCGCCAAGACGCTTATGACTTACGCGGATATGGCACAGATTGACGGCGCGCACAACGCTAACGCCACCGCGCGCGAAGGTTGGAAGGTGATGCCCGAGCTCTTGGTGCAGCATGGCATTAACAGCGCTTACAGCCGCCTAGTCGGCATGAAGCCGGAGAACATTTGCCTCTCTACCGTCCCACCGAGTGCCGCGCCCGTACCTGCGCTAAGCTTTGACCTGCCCTACGCTGTGGCCTTACGGGAGCTCTTCCGCGAGTATCGCATGCGCGCGCAAATGAACACTAAGTACATTGAGTCGGACACGCGCGAGGCTACGGTATCTCACACCCTTAACCTCCTAATCTCGCGCCTCACTAGCGCTGATATTCAAAGCACCATCACTCCGGATGAGGGCCGCAACGTCCCGTGGCACTACTACAACATTAACGCCGTCAGCACCGCCAAACAGGCACTCTTGGCCATGGACGGGATGCTGGACATGGTGGAAATCAAGCGCAACGGTATACTTGGGGATAAGGTCAGGGAACTAAAAGAGCGCGCAGTGTTGTTCATGGAAGAGATGCTTGCCGTAGGCGGGTACTTCAAGGCCGTGGAGGCCGGCTTTTTCGTGGACAGCGGCCACTACCCCGAGCGCAACGGCGACGGCATTGTGCGCAAAGTTAACGGCGGCATCGGTGTGGATACTATCGTCGAACGCGACGCCGACTACTATGCGCCTGTTTGCCACCATTACGGGTACAACCGCGTTCCTAAGCACTTGACGGCAAGCATCTGTGAGCCTATCGGCGGGTGCACACTCTGTGACAGCGAGAAAATAGCCTATATTGACGAACTTGACGCGGTCGACAACGCGACAGAACGCATGGCTGCGACCCGCGACTTGCGGGAGCAAAACTTGATCAAACCCGAGGTGGAGTGGGCGGGCGACGGCGTAGTGGCGGTGCAGATGTTTGTCCCGACCGAGCCGAGAACTGCGCACTTTAGCGCGCTCGAGCTCGCCAAACAGATGAACTTGCGCGACCCGCAGGTTATTCACAAGCAGGTTATGCAACACGCCGAAGGCACTTATGTCGAGGTCAAAGGTATTCTTGATGCTGTCATCGATGCCAAGACCCTTAAGATGCCGGAAGAAGAAGTGGTCTTAAGTGCCGACGAAGTGCGCAAGGCCGTACATGACTTACCTTTACGCGTAGTTGCCGCTACTGTAGGCCACGATGAGCACTCTGTCGGCTTGCGCGAGGTTATCGACATTAAGCACGGCGGGTTAGAGGGCTATGGTGTGGAGTGTCACTACTTGGGCACCTCAGTGTCGATAGAGAAGATTGTTGACGCCGCCATAGAACTTGATGCGCGCGCAATTCTTATCAGCACCATCATCACCCACGCCGACATCCACCGCATAAACATGCGCAGACTACACGATTTGTGCGTCGAGAAGGGCGTGCGCAGTCGCCTAATCCTTGTCGGCGGGGGAACCCAAGTAACACACGAGCTGGCGGTGGAATGCAGCCTTGACGCCGGTTTTGGCCGCGGGACCAAGGGGATTCATGTCGCGAGCTTTATGGTAAAGAACCGCCGCGAGCGTGGCCTCAGTTGAGACGCGCGCTCGTTGCCGATGTCCTAGTAGCAGAAATCGGCAGCACTACCACCGTTGTTAACGCCTTTGCCGGGTTTGCCGAGGAGGCTCCTCGTTTTCTGGGGCAAGGGGTTGCCCCTACGACAGTCTTGTCCGGGGACGTCACCGTGGGGCTTCTACAGGCCATACAGGACCTCTGTCGCACACTAGGAGCAGAAGTAAAGTGGCAACGTATGCTCGCGACCAGCAGCGCTGCCGGCGGCTTGCGTATGACTGTGCATGGCCTAGCCTACGATATGACCGCTAGGGCAGCCAGGGAAGCAGCCTTAGGTGCGGGAGCCATCGTCAAACTAGTGACCAGTGGGGAACTGACCGAACAAAATCTGCGGGAGATTATAGACACCGCGCCCAACATCATCTTGCTGGCGGGGGGAGTAGACCACGGCGAGCGCGCCACTGCTGTAGCTAATGCCGAGAAGATTGCCGCTCTGCCGCTGTCGGTCCCCGTCATTTATGCCGGGAACATCGCCTGCCGACAAGAAGTGGCGAAGATAATTGCGGCTTCCGGTAAGCGCCTCCTCGCAGTCGACAATGTCTATCCCCGCATTGACGAGCTTTGCATAGAGCCTACGCGTGCGGCCATTCAAGCAGTGTTCGAAGAGCATATTGTGCATGCCCCGGGGATGGAGCGCGTGCGGGAGATGGTGCAAGGGAGCATCCTGCCTACGCCGGGTGCGGTGATGAAGGCGGCTGAAGCCCTCTACGCAACGCTCGGAGATCTTCTGGTAGTGGATGTGGGGGGAGCTACGACAGACGTGCACTCTGTGACAGAGGGCAGCGAAGAACTAGCTCGCTTGCTCATCAATCCGGAGCCAGTAGCTAAACGGACTGTCGAAGGAGATCTCGGAGTTTATGTGAATGTCGGCCATGTCGCCGCTTTGGTCAAACCGCACGAGGCAGAGAAGGAAGGCGTCGACCTCGCTTGTGCCCTGCAGGGGTGGCCCCCCATACCGACGACTCCCGAACAGCTTAGGGCTCTGAATCTGTTGACACGCAAAGCGGTAGAGACAGCACTAGAGCGTCATGTCGGTCGCGTCAAGCATCTCTATGGCCCCTTTGGTCGCAGCACCATCGCCCAAGGGAAGGATCTGACTGAGGTGCGGTGGGTAATCGGCACGGGAGGTCCCCTTACCAAGCTTGCCGAAGCCGCAGGGATGCTGCGGTCGGCTATGCGCGTGAGTGCCAAGCAGGAAATGTACCCGCGGAACTTCGAGGTGCTCATTGACCGCGACTACAACTTAGGAGTGCTCGGCGTATTGAGTCAAGAATACAAGCGTGAAGCCCTGCTGCTAATGCAGAGGAGCCTCGGCGTCGCAGAGGGACGGAGGAGTGTCGCAGAGGGACGGAGGAGTGCGACACCTCCCCCCGCGAATG
>CAYGHR010000006.1:0-21492 GCA_964349715.1 uncultured Peptococcaceae bacterium | reverse complement strand
GGACGGAGGAGTGTCGCAGAGGGACGGAGGAGTGCGACACCTCCCCCCGCGAATGTCGCAGAGGGACGGAGGAGTGCGACACCTCCCCCCGCGAATGCGTAAGAGCTAGGTGTGGAGGTGTAGTGTGGCCGTCTTATCTATTGATCTCACTAAACTGGAACAAAATGCAAGGCTGATCTGTGAAAAGGCAGCGAGCGCAGGTGTAAGCGTTTATGGCGTGACAAAAGTCCTCTGCGGGCTGCCTGATGTGGCCTTTGCCTTTCAGCGGGCAGGGGTGAGCGCTATCGCGGATTCGCGCTTAGAGAACATCGCAGCAATGCGCAAGGCAGGCGTGCCAGGCCCGTTTGTGCTGCTGCGCTTGCCCGCTATCAGTAGGGCGGCAGAAGTGGTTGGCATCGCAGATATCTCTCTTAATTCGGAGCTATCGACGCTGCACGCGCTAGAGCGCGCTGCAGGAGCCCTTGGAGTAGTGCATAGAGTCATCCTTATGGTCGATGTCGGCGATTTGCGCGAAGGCGTCTGGCCGGAAGACTTCCCCCGCTTGCTAGGCGAATGCCTGCGCCTCCGGCATATTGAGGTCATGGGGCTCGGGACCAATCTTGCCTGCTACGGGGGAGTTATACCCGATGAAAACAACATGGCCTTACTACGTCATTTGGCGGAAATGGCAGAGCAGCGTCTCGGCCGCAAGCTAGTTGTCTCCGGCGGCAATTCCAGCAGCTTAGCGCTCCTGTTCTCGGGCGAGTTCCCACACGGCATAAACAATCTGCGCATCGGCGAAGGGATTGTGTTGGGACGGGAGACGGTTGACCGCCAACCGCTACCGGGAGCACACCTTGACGCCTGTGTGTTGACCGCAGAGGTTATCGAGCTTAAGACCAAGCCTTCTGTGCCCGTTGGTACGATTGGGCAAGACGCTTTTGGAGGCGTGCCGGTTTTCACCGACCGAGGACTCCGCCAACGCGCTATTCTAAGCCTTGGCAGGCAGGATACAGTCCCCGAAGGGTTGACACCGCTGCTCGCCGGCGCGGAGGTAGTAGGCGCGAGTAGCGATCACCTAATTTTGGATGTTACCGCCGCTCCCGACATCAAGGTTGGCGACGGGGTGAGCTTTATCCTTGGCTATGGCGCCCTATTAGCTGCGGCCACCTCGCCGTATGTGAGGAAGGTGGTTGTAGGGGATTAGGTAACGGTGTGGTGATTCGCACTTCGCACTTCGCACTTTGCACTTTGTAGAGGACGGAGCGTCCCTAGCTCCTGGCTCCTAGCTCCTAGAGGCTGGCGGCCCCAAAAGGTCATGATTCCTGATTCCAGATTCATGATTCGCTCCCCTAGGGACTAGCGACTCGCTCCCCTAGCGACTCGCAGTCTATGATTCACGGTTATTCTCATCCACAAAAGGAGGCCTCATATGTTTAAACGTATTGTTATCGCTTTTGGCGGCAACGCTATTTTACAGGCCAAGCAGCAAGGAACCGCGGAGGAACAGCGGGCTAATGTACACACTGCCTGTATGGCTGTAGCTGACCTCGTAGAGGCAGGGCATCAAGTTATAGTCACGCACGGGAACGGCCCCCAGGTAGGCGCAGTGCTTTTGCAGAACGAGATTGCGAAGGAGCAAGTGCCGGCCATGCCGCTTGATATGTGCGGCGCAGCCACGCAGGGGCAGATCGGCTACATGATTCAGCAGTCGCTGACTAACATTCTCGCGCAGCGCGGCATGTCCCGCCCCGTCGTCAGCCTCGTTACGCAAGTTCTGGTAGACGAGAATGACGCGGCGTTCAAGTATCCAACGAAGCCCATTGGCGCCTTTTACACAGCGGAGGAGGCTGCGCGCTTTAGCGCAGAAAAGGGTTGGGTCATGCGCGAGGACAAGGCCCGCGGCGGCTGGCGCAGGGTAGTGCCCTCTCCGGACCCCATACGCATTGTAGAACGCTCTGCCATTCGCTCACTCCTTGATTCGCAGGCGCTGGTGGTTTCTTCAGGCGGCGGCGGCATCCCCGTCGTAGAACGTGCGGGGAGACTGCAAGGGGTGGAGGCCGTGATTGACAAGGACTTAGCAGGTGAACGTCTAGCCTGCGACGTCGAGGCCGACACACTGATGATTCTAACCGATGTGCCGGAAGTCGCCATCAACTTCAACACCCCTGACCAAGTCAATTTACGCTCTCTTGCGCTTAGTGAGGCCAAGCGATACTATGGAGAGGGTCATTTTAAACCCGGCAGTATGGGGCCTAAGGTGCTTGCCGCCATCCGATTCGTTGAAGGCGGAGGGAAGCGCTCCATCATCACTTCTTTAGATATGGCAGGCAAGGCCGTGCATGGCTTAGCCGGAACCATAATTACGCCAACAGGGGAGGGTTATCCGTGCCAGTAAACCTTAAGGGTCGCAGCCTACTTACGCTCATGGATTTCTCCAAAGAAGAAATCCGCTATCTGCTTGAGCTCTCGAAGGACCTTAAAGCCAAGAAGCGCGCCGGCATCAGCGAGGAGAGGCTAAAAGGCAAGAGCATAGTGCTGCTCTTTGAGAAGACCTCTACCAGGACAAGATGTGCCTTTGAAGTAGCGGCTCTCGACGAGGGCGGTCACGTCACGTTCCTTGACTCCAAGAGCTCGCAAATGGGTAAAAAAGAGTCGCTAGAGGACACCGCTAAGGTGCTCGGGCGCTATTACGACGGCATTGAGTACCGCGGTTACGAGCAAAGAGTAGTAGAAGAACTGGCTCGTTTTGCCGGAGTTCCCGTATGGAATGGCCTAACCGACGTCGATCACCCCACGCAAATTCTCGCCGATCTCATGACGATTGAGGAGCATGTGGCCAAGCCCCTGCACAAAGTCAAAGTAGTCTATGTCGGGGATACGCGCAACAACATGTGTTACGCCTGGATGTACGGCGCCGCCAAAATGGGCATGCATTTTGTGGCCCTTGGCCCAAAGGAGTTGTGGCCGGCGGAAAATACTCTGGTGAAAATACGTGAGGTGGCAGCAGCTTCAGGTGCAACCATCGAGATTTCGGATAAGGCGGAGTGCGTCAAAGGCGCGGATGTAATCTACACCGACGTGTGGGTGTCCATGGGCGAAGAAGACCAAATGGAGCTGCGCGTGAAGCTCCTCTCTTCCTACCGCGTGACGATGGGAATGCTTAGGGCCACCGCGAACCCTGACGTCATTTTCATGCATTGCCTGCCGGCGTATCACGACTTCGACACCGGAGTGGCGCAGGAGGCCATGACGCGCGGCCTCGACATTCGCGAAGTCACGGACGAAGTCTTCCGCAGCAGAAATTCTGTAGTTTTTGACGAAGCTGAAAACCGGATGCACACCATTAAAGCGGTCATGGTAGCGACACTCTAGAGTCAATCGGAGGGCTCCTGGCTCCTGGTAGAGGAGAACGCACTTCGCACTTAGCACTTCGTGGAGGCGTGGGGACGCTGGCTCCTAGCTGCTAGTAGCCTCCCCAAAGTGCGAAGTGCAAAGTGCCAAGTGCGCAATGCCAAGTGCCAAGTGCGCAATGCCAAGTGCCAAGTGCGAAGTGCAATATGTCACCCAATCCAGAGAACGAACGGAGGAAGACCCATGCAAAGAACCCGCGTACTCATTATGGGCGCAGCAGGCCGCGATTTTCACAATTTTAACGTCCGCTACCGCCAGAATAGCCAAGTCGAGGTAGTAGCCTTCACCGCAACCCAAATCCCAGACATTGAAGGGCGCGTTTATCCAGCGGAGTTAGCAGGGCCGCTGTATCCCACCGGCATCCCCATTCACGCCGAGGAAGAGCTGTCAAACCTGATCAAGTCGCTACGCGTTGACGAAGTGGTCTTCTCCTACAGCGACGTACCACATACTTACGTCATGCACAAGGCCTCGCAGGTTATCGCCGCGGGTGCGACCTTTAGCCTGCTTGGCGCCGCCCAAACCATGATCAAGTCACATAAACCGGTCGTGTCGGTTTGTGCCGTGCGCACCGGTGTCGGCAAGAGCCAGACCACCCGCAAAGTCTGCGACACACTCAAAGCCATGGGCAAGAAAGTCGTCGCGGTACGCCATCCCATGCCTTACGGGGACCTCACCGCACAGGTGTGCCAGCGCTTTGCCAGTTACGCAGACCTCGACCTTCACAAGTGCACAATCGAGGAACGTGAAGAATACGAGCCCCACATTGACCGCGGCGTAATCGTTTATGCGGGTATCGACTACGAGCGCATTCTCAGGGCCGCCGAGCAGGAGGCCGATGTCATCGTGTGGGACGGCGGCAACAACGATACGCCGTTCTTTAAGCCAGACGTCCACATCACGCTCGTCGACCCGCATCGCCCCGGACACGAGTTGCTGTATCACCCCGGTGAGAGCAACTTGCGCATGGCCGATGTCATCGTTATTAACAAGATCGAGACCGCGAACCCCGACTCGGTTTCCATCGTGCGCGAGAGCGTAGCGCGGATTAACCCCGCTGCGATAGTCATTGACGGCGCGTCCCCCATCTTTGTGGAGGACATGAACCTGTTGCGCGGCAAGCGCGTGTTGGTCATTGAAGACGGTCCTACCTTAACACACGGCGAAATGGCCTATGGTGCCGGCGTAGTCGCCGCTAAGAAGTTTGGCGCGTCGGAGCTTGTCGACCCAAGGCCCTATGCGGTGGGTACGATTAAGGCCACATTCGAGAAATACACTCACATGGGAGCTTTGCTCCCCGCTATGGGTTACGGCGGCAAACAAATATCCGAACTAGAGCGCACCATTGCAGCCACGCCTTGCGACACCGTGCTTATCGCCACGCCGATTGACTTGCGCCGCGTGCTCAAAATCGACAAAAACACCACGCGCGTACGCTACGAGCTGCAGGAAATCGGCAAGCCGACGCTCCACGACGTCCTGGCGAAACTCTAGAACAAAAGAACAAAAGAACAAAAGGGACGAAGAACCGTCCCTTTTGTTTTACGCTGATGCTATTCACCCCGCGATAGTTCTATCGGCTTGGCCTGTCTGTCCAAAGGCAGGCGCAGGACTAAGAATGGGCGGTCGCCTTCTACGATGTGAATGATCGTCCGCTCGTCGCGATACTCAATTCGCGCTAAGTCGATTTTGCGGCCCGTCCAAAGTAAGCCTTCCCCCCACGGGTTTACAGCCCCGTCGTTTATCAGTACGTAAAGCGCATCCCCCGTGGGACGCAACCAGAGGCCCCCGAAGGGTCGCATCGACCTAATCCACCCCGAAGTTCCCCAGTCTAAAAAGGTGGAATTAGCTTCACCAAAGTCTTCAGAGGGGATATCAGAATCTTCATTGAGCCGAAGGACCCGCATCGCCCGATTAGGCGTTTCCAAATGATAGAGACCAAAATGCGGCAGTGGGATGTTGAGCTCGGCCGATTCAGCTTCAGCCAAGGGGAAAGAGCTAACTGCGAAGTTAGGTCCTGTTACGGTAATAGTTTGTTCAATGGAGATTGCGCCTTGTAAGCGGAGATAGGGGTCTTGGGTGACGATTATGTTACCGAGAGAAGCGCGCCCATTCACCCAGAGATGGCTACGGGGACGCTTGCCCTCAGCCATCACTTGCTGCATCCAGGCACTAAGCGCATCTGCTTGCAGAGGCGCAGGACGACCGAAGGCTGCGGCTAAGTATTTAAAGTCGTGCCCAGCTTTTTCGCCCATAACCACCTTAAAGTCTTCGGCGAAGTTTTCCTCGATCCGATGCGCCCATTGCCGGCCGGGGACGAAAGTGCCCTTGGGGTCCCTGTGCGCGAGGTATTCCCTGTAGCCCTTTAAATGTATAGAGGCCCATATGTGCCCAAGTTCATGGTACAGCACTTCTGCAACTTGTCGAGAAGCAGTGCCAATTACAACTCTGAGTCCTTGTCTGTCATCGGCGAATCCAGCTACGCCCGCGGGTTCACCGCGTTCCGCGAGCCCGACATACCCCATGTGAATGGGCATCTTCTTGACAAGGGTGCCGCGAAAGGAAGTAGTATCAAACGGCAGGTTACGCAGCTCATCGGCAATGATGCGGTCTGACTTGCGCTTGTCGCGCAGAATGCGCGGGTCCGTGTGTTCGACGTTGGGCATCCAGCTCTGTAGCCCAAGACCGCCCAGGGGAGCGTAGTTGGGGGAGCCCCCTGCGCGCAACAGGTTGATGCGCGCATCCTTAGCGCGGTCCAAGGCATGTACGGTAGCAGTAACATAGGAGGGAAAGAAAGTGAAGTTGTTGATGACCTGCACTTCCTCGAGCCTGCGGCGCGAGTGCTCTTCTAGGGCATGCAGTTCACTGAGCAAGGTGCTGCGGGACAACTGGTGTTCATACAAGTACCTTTTGTCGCGGTCAGACCACTCCCAGTAAGGAAGTGAACCTGGGTGGATTACGCTAAGGTTAAAGCGGTTCAGATCTATGCGGTTGCGCACTATTGGAACTCCCGTCCAGATTAACAGCGCGGCAACGGCAATAGCTAGTATCAAAGCTTTGCGGCTTCTCACCCTAGACCCCCTCTTTCCGCTAACAAAGTGCCTATATTACATACGCGCCACAGCCACAATAGTTTCGCCTAAACAGGAAGAACCGTCCCTTTTGTTTTTCTTTTGTTTTTCTTAGCGACGAGGGGGGGCGTAAGCTTTACACAGCGCCTGCGTCCCCAGTTGGCCATGGCCCTCCTCGAGCAGTTGGCGATACATCGCCAGCACTTGATGGACAATCGGCAGGGCGATGTCGGACTGCTCGGCCTCCTCTTCCACTAGACCTAAGTCTTTGACGAAGTGGTGGATAAAGAAGCCGGGCGAGAAATCCTCCGCTAAGATTTTGGGGCCGTTGTTGGTCACTTGCCAAGAGCCTGCCGCCCCGCTCGCTATGGCACTTAGGACTACATGCGGGTTCATGCCTTTGCTCCGCGCGTAATGCATGCTCTCCGTAATCGCGGCTATGTTTCCTGCCACGGCGATTTGATTAGCTAGCTTACAGTGTTGCCCCGCCCCCGGCTTTCCGACGTAAGTGATGGTCTTACCCATCAACGCAAAGAGCTCCTTGGCCTCGGCGAAGTCGGGCTCATCGCCGCCCACCATAATGGACAGCGTGGCATTGGCGGCACCTATATCGCCGCCGGAGACCGGAGCATCTAGCATCCGCAGCCCTCTTGACTGGGCCGCTCGATAAAGCTGTTCTGCTAGCGTCGGGCTTGACGTAGTCATGTCTATGCAAAGCGTTCCTTTCTTCGCCCCCGCAAACACCCCCCCGGCTCCGGCGTACACTTGCTCCACATCGCTCGGATAGCCCACCATGCTCATGACGACATCAGCATCGGCGACCGCCTCGGCGATTGTTTCGCATACCCGGCAGCGGTCTCTAAGGTTTTCGGCTTTTGACTTTGTGCGCGTAAAAACGGTAACGAGATACCCTGCCTTGATCAGATGTGAAACCATGTGGTTACCCATGACACCGGTCCCGATCCATGCTATTCTTTTCATAGTTCACACTCCTTTAGGGTGATTATATCAGATTCGCACTTAGCACTTGCACTTAGTAGAACACGGGGGGAGGGGGGCTCCTAGCTCCAACTGGCAGGAATCCAATGAAACACCGTGAATAAAGACACGTATTACTATCAAGGGAGAAGGTAGGTTCTGCTGTGGATCTGGTTGTAGCGAGTCTCATAAAACGAGCTAAGCGCGGCGAAGTAGGCGCCTTCGCTGAGCTCGTCGACACCTACAAAGACAAGATTTACGCCTTCCTCTACCGCATGACGGGGAATCGGGAGGACGCCAATGACCTGGCCCAAGAGGTCTTTCTCCGCGTCTACAGCAATCTCCATACCTTTGATTTAGAGATGCGCTTCTCGCCGTGGCTTTACCGCATTGCCCAGAACTTAGCCATCGACTTCTTACGTAAGCAAAAGAAGACCGTCTATCTCGACGACCAAACGGGGCAAGATAATGACATGAGCTGGCAGTTAGAAAGTCAAACGCCGAGGCCAGAAGATGTAGCTCTGTTTCACGATTTCCAGACGGCGCTAGAAGCCGCACTCCATGAGCTGGCACCCATGTACCGCATGGTACTGCTGTTGCGTTTTGCCCACGATATGTCCTATGAAGATATCGCCAAGGTCACCGAGCTGCCCATAACCACCATCAAGACTAGGTTGCATCGCGCGCGTGAGAGCTTGCGTCAAGCCTTAGTTAAACGAGGATACTAATGACTCCCAAGGAGGGTCGCACAGTGAGCAGTAACCATTACTGCAGCTTAAAACACGAACTACTGGAAGAAGGGCTAAGCTCCCTGCCAGATGTTCCTGCTCCCGCAGGGTTCACCGCCGCGCTTCTCAGTCGTCTGCCGCGAGGGTCGGCGCGCCAAACTCGTTTTCAGAGGTGGCGTACGTTCGGTGCTGCTGCGGCGTTGATGTTGCTCCTAGGCTCGCCGCTTTATATCCTTACCGCAGGCGCTAGGCCCATGGTTGAGAGCACCGACCCACAGGCAGGAATCGAGCTAGAAGGCAGGACGGTTACGCTGAGAGCAGGGGAAGTACTGCGGGGAGACCTCAGGGTCTACAACGCAGAGCTCCGCGTACAGGGCCGCATTGAGGGCGCGGTTTACCTTGCCGCGAGTACTCTAAGCATAGACCCTCCGGGCGAAGTAGTGGGCGAAGTGCGGGTTCTGCCCCAGTCTTGGCTCATGCGGCTGCGTTTTGGCCTTGTAGAAATGGGCCTTGAGGTAAGATCTTTCGTCAGGGGGGCATTGCGCTAGTGACAGAAAAATACACGCCGGAACAGCTCGAAGGAATCATCAGAGTATGCCAGAACACCATAGCGCGCGATGCCAAGAACGCCGCCGCACACCATGATTTAGGGGTCGCACTTATGCAAAAGGGTGCGGTTGATGAGGCCATAACGCACTTTTCACAGGCAGTGCGGTTTGCGCCCGGTCGACCCCTAAGCCTATACCTGTTGGGCATAGCCTATGCCGAGAAAGAGATGCTCCATGAGGCCATCGCCGCTTGGCAGCGCGTCATTCAGATAGACAAGAAGAACGCTAATGCACACTACTTTCTGGGGAAGGTATATGCTCTACAAGGAATGAGCGACGCAGCGCTCTTGCATTTGCGCAAAGCTAAGGCGCTGCAACCTAGCAATCCCTCGATTTACTATACCTTAGCGGAAGTCCATTTGCTGAGGAGCCAGCCACAGGAGGCAGAAGAGGAGTGGAAGGCAGTGCTAAAATTGCTGCCGGAAGACCCACGGGCCCTAGTTAACCTCTGTGCGCTGTGCCTTGACCAAGGAGACCGACACAAGTGCATAAACTATGGCCAAGACTTTCTCGCCTCCGGACGAGATGACAGTCGAGTGCGCTTCAACCTAGGGCTCGCCCACCTAAGCTTAGGTGACCTGACGGCGGCAGCCCTGCACTTAGAGCAGGCAGCGGCCTTAGCACCTAAGGATGTTGACGTCTTGTTGGCCTTAGGGGAAGTCTATGACAGGCAAGACAACAGCGAGCGCGCCTATGAGCTATGGCTCCAAGCAGCGGCGGAGAGCCCGAAGAACCCCCACCCCCATTTCAATCTAGGTCAGTCCGCTGCTCGGCGCGGACGTTACGACGAAGCGCAAGTGTTTTGGCAGCAGGCGCTGACCGTTGACCCCAAGTACCTGCCGGCACTAATGGCAAAGGTTGACATGTATGAACGTGAGGGCAGGCTTGACGAGGTCTTGGATGTATGGCGAGAGATACTGTCCATACATCCCGACAACGCCTTCGCTCGCGAGAACGAGGTCAGCGTGCTTAGACGCATGGGGAGGCACGTAGAGACCAAGGATGTTGCGACCGAGCCGACAAGCGGCGCTTCTACTCAGCAGGCAGGTTTCTTAGCCTCCTTGCTAAATAGGCTGCGTAGTTAGTCCCTAGAGAGAGGGCACAGCAGGTAGCGCGAAAGGAGAGACGCGTCAATGTGGGATGTGTTTTCGCAAGTTCTCGCAGAAGTGCGCGTGCTGGACATAGTCGATGTAGCAATCGTTTACTATGTGTTCTATCGCCTGATTGTTCTTATCCGCGATACCCGTGCCGTGCAGTTAATAAAAGGATTGGCGGTACTGCTGGGTGTGACGGTAATCAGCGACCGGCTAGGTCTATGGACACTTAACTGGCTGCTCTCGCGCACTATAGCAGCTGGTTTTGTTGCGGTGCCTATATTATTTTGGCCTGAGCTAAGGCGAGCGCTCGAGCACTTGGGACGAAGCCGCATCCTAAGCAAGCGTTTTCACTTGTCTTCGGAACTGCCGGAAAAGTCCCGTATGGCTTCCCTGGTGGCGGACGCGGCGGGCGCACTCAGCCAAACCCGCACCGGGGCACTGATAGTAATAGAGCGAGAGACAGGCCTCACGGAGTATACTGAGACGGGTGTGGCTATAGACGCAGTTGTCAGTATAGCGCTGTTGACCAACACTTTTGTGCCTAATACTCCTTTACATGACGGGGCGGTGGTTATCAGGCACGGTCGCTTAGCTGCTGCCGGGTGCTACCTACCGCTTAGCGCTAACCACAACTTAGACCAAGAACTAGGTACGCGCCACCGCGCGGCGCTAGGCATAACTGAAGAAACCGATGCTTTGGCGGTAGTTGTATCCGAGGAGACCGGCGGCATCTCGCTCGCTCTGGGCGGGAGACTGTTTCGCCATCTTGACGCGCGCTCCCTCGCCAAACGACTGGAGGAGTCGCTGCAACCTGAGCAAGTACCTTCCCTATTCCCGTGGGGGGTGAAGCCGTGAGAATTAACCGCACTGACATCGGTACCCATATCCTAGCCTTAGTTCTTGCCCTAGTATTATGGTTCTTTGTCATGTATACTCAAAGTCCTACGGGTGTGACAGTTGAGCTACAGACGCGGCGGCTTAGCGCCGTTACGCTAGAAGTGCGCAACCGTCCGGTCGGACTCACTTTAGTGCGTCAACCTCCTGCCACTGTGGTTCTGACTATACGCGGGCCGCGCCTCACTGTAGACGGGCTGAAGACGCAGGATGTGGTGGCGTTTCTGGACCTTACGGGTCTTAACGAGGGAACGCACCATCTGAGCGTTCGGGTAGTACTCCCTAGCGGAGTAGAGGCCGTAAGCAGCACTCCCGCCCGCATGGAAGTAGCACTGGACCAGATTATCTCGACTACCGTGCCCGTGCAATTGTCACTCGCAGGGGACATTGCCGCAGGCTTCTTTGCTCCTGCCGGTCAGGTCACGCCCGGCACAGTCGTGGCTACAGGCGGGCGCAGCGCTGTCGCTCGCTTGGCTCCCTTAGTCGTCCGCCTTGACGTCGGTGGTTTGTCTGCCTCTGTTGATGCCAGTGCTGAGCTGGTCCCCCTTGATGCGGCTGGCCACCGCCTGGCTGACGTATCCTTAAGTGTAAGCTCGGTTCGATATCGTCAACCTGTTTACCCGACGAAGCCGGTGCCGATTAGGCTGGAAGCGCGGGGGCAGGATGGAGACGACATCAAGGCAGTACGTCTGGAGATGGTGTATCCTCCGGGAAATCAAGACTTGCGGGCGACAATAGCCGCGCCTCCCGATATTTTGCAGGGCTTTACCGAACTCGTCATTCCTATCGATGTGACCGGTATTGCTGTCGGCACGACTGTTGAGGTAAAACCAGTCGCGCCTCTAGGTGCGTATCTGGTCTCACCGCCTGCAGTCAGTGTTCGCGTAATCGCCGGAACCTCAAGATGAAGTGAGAAGGTGAAATGAGTTGCGCATGTTTGGCACCGACGGTGTGCGCGGCAAGGCCAACACAGAACTAACCCCAGAAATGGCACTCGCCCTAGGCCGTGCCGCTGTTACCGCACTTGCCTCCTCTCATAACCCGGTGGTCTTTGTCGGTAGGGACACGCGTCGCTCAGGCGATCTGCTCGTTTCCGCCTTGGCCGCAGGCTGCATGTCCGCCGGCGCAGATGTCGTTGACCTAGGCGTAGTGCCCACCCCGGCACTCGCCTACCTGACACGTCACTACGGCGCGAACATAGGCGCAGTTGTTTCCGCTTCGCACAATCCCGCCATAGACAACGGCATCAAGTTCTTCTCGCAGGCGGGGTATAAGCTTCCCGATGAAGTGGAAGACGCCATCGAGGCGATAGTGCTAGGAGGCGGCGCCCGCTCTGTCTCAGGAGACCAGGTAGGCATACTCAGGCAGGACGGTGCACTCAAGGAAGACTATCTAGCGTACCTCAAGCGCGTGGTTCCCGTGGACTTAGAGGGGCAGAGGATTGTTGTGGACGCGGCTAACGGCGCCGCCTTTGCCCTAGCCCCGGCCCTTTTCACGGCACTTGGGGCTACGGTTATCCCGCTAAACGTCTCCCCGGACGGACTTAACATTAACGTCGACGCGGGTTCTACCTACCCGCAGCGCATGCAGGACAGAGTCAGGGCTGAACGCGCTCACCTAGGCCTGGCGTTTGACGGGGATGCAGATAGGCTTATCGCCTGCGACGGACATGGGCGACTCGCCGACGGGGACAACATCCTCCATGTTTGCGCATCCTTCCTGCAGGCCAGAAGATTACTTCCGCGGGATACAGTGGTGGGGACAGTGATGAGCAATTTAGGTCTTGACGCCGTACTGCGGCGTAAAGATATAAAGGTGCGACGGGCACAGGTAGGAGATCGTTACGTCTTGGCCGAAATGCAGAGCTCTGGCGCGGTTCTTGGCGGGGAGCAGTCCGGACACTGCATTTTCTTGGCATCAAGCACCACGGGGGATGGTCTGCTGACCGCCTTGATGCTGCTGAAGGCCATAGTTGAGCAGGGCAGGCCCCTAGATGCTTGGCTCGACGAGTTTAGGCGTTTCCCGCAGGTGCTCTTAAACGTCGCCGTACATAACAAACATGCCGCCATGAAACACACAGCGGTAAAGGAGGCGATAATGCAGGCCGAAGTCACTCTAGGCGAAACGGGACGTATCTTAGTGCGCCCATCCGGCACAGAGGCGTGCGTAAGGGTGATGGTGGAGGCGGAAGACGAAACGACAGCTAATCTCACGGCAGAGGCAGTAGCGGCGGCAGTACGAAGTGCAAGCGCCTGATCTGGTGAAGTAGCGCATTGTTACTTGGCATTCCAAGTAGTATTGCCCAGCCAGATGACGAGGTGGGGGTTTATCGAAGATTCGGCGGATGCCCCCGGGCCTAGGGCGGCCGAAGCCCCTAGCGAAAACCGCCAAGTGATTGGCGGAACAATGCTTTGGGCAGCTCTAATATAGCAGAGGAGGACACTCACTTAATGTGTGGTATAGTTGGCTATATCGGTAGTCCTAGGGCCATGGGCGTCATTATGGACGGCCTTGGACGTTTGGAGTACCGGGGATATGATTCAGCGGGTATCGTGTTGTTTGACGACGGGGGACTGGTGTTGGCCAAGAACGCCGGACGCTTAAACGTGCTGGCGGAACGCCTACAGCATAGTCCGCACACTTCTGCGCACCTAGGGATAGGGCACACCCGTTGGGCGACTCACGGCGCACCTACCGACCTTAATGCCCACCCCCATATGGGGTGCGATGGGAGTTTCGCTGTCGTGCACAACGGCATCATCGAGAACTACAATGAGTTGCGCCGCGAGCTTGTGTCCCGCGGACACAAGTTTCTGTCGGAAACAGACACGGAAGTCATACCGCATCTCTTAGAAGAGCTGTATGACGGAGATTTGCCCACGGCAGTGCAAGACGCAGTCGCGAAGTTGCGGGGGGCCTTCGCCATAGCTGTAGTTTCGGCGGACGACCCAAGCACGGTGGTAGCTTATCGGCAAGACAGCCCTCTTATCATTGGACTCGGGCAGGGCGAAAGCTTTTTGGCTTCCGACATCCCTGCGCTCTTACCTTACACGCGGCGCACGGTAGTGCTTGATGACGGCGACCTTGCCGTGCTTAAGACTGAGGGAGTGGAATTCTTCCGTCAAGGAAAAGCCGTGCAAAAAACTGTTATGTATGTAGAGTGGGACGAAGTCGCCGCTGAGAAAGCGGGCTTTCCGCACTTTATGCTCAAAGAAATTCACGAGCAGCCTAAAGCACTCAAGGATACACTCGTCGGTCGCGTGCAAGGCGGTGGCACTAATCTGGCCGCAGAGATCGATCTCACGCGTGAAACGGTTAGCAGCATAAAACGAATTGCAATCGTCGCCTGCGGCACCGCGTATCACGCCGGCCTCGTAGGGAAAGCGCTGATTGAAAAGCTGGCGCGCATACATGTGGAGGTCGATGTGGCCTCAGAGTTTCGCTACCGTCAGCCGGTGCTCTGCCCCGAGGACTTGGTCATTATCGTCAGCCAGTCCGGCGAGACCGCCGATACGTTGGCCGCCTTGCGCGAAGCTAAGCGGCAGGGTTGCCGTACCATCGCCATTACTAACGTTGTCGGGAGTTCCGTGTCGCGCGAAGGCGAGCATGTGCTGCATACTTTGGCAGGGCCGGAGATTGCGGTGGCGTCTACTAAGGCCTACACGACCCAGCTCGCCGCACTTACGCTAATCGCGATTGAGCTTGGCGTAGCCCGTGGCACGCTGACGCCGGAGCGCGCGCTTGAGTTGTTGCAGGGAATAAAGGCCCTTCCGCAGTATGTGAGCGAGATTCTTCTGCAAACCGATGCTGTGAAAGCGATAGCACAGCGCCTAGCGCAAAGCGAACACGCCTTTTTCATTGGCAGGGGGCTCGATTATGCCGTAGCGCTCGAGGGAGCGCTGAAGCTTAAGGAGATCTCCTATATCCACGCCGAGGCTTATGCCGCGGGCGAGCTAAAACACGGCACCCTTGCACTTATTACCGAGGGCACTCCGGTGGTGTGTCTCTTTACCCAGCCTGACATAGCCGAGAAAATGGTCAGCAATGTTGAGGTCGTGCGCGCACGGGGAGCTTTTACTGTGGCTGTTTCTAATTGCGATGAGGCCCTAACCGCCACAATCGCGCATGACGAAATCCGCCTTCCCAGCACGGACCCGCTATTAGCCCCCATTTTGGCTGTCATCCCTTTACAGCTTATCGCCTATTACGCCGCCGTAGCGCGCGGTGCAGACGTAGACAAACCCCGCAACCTTGCCAAGAGCGTTACCGTGGAGTAAGGGGAGGGAGTGTCGCAGAGGGACGGAGGAGTGCGACATCATGATGTCGCACTCCTCCGTCCCTCTGCGACACTCCCTCCCCTTACTCCACGGTAACGCTCTTGGCAAGGTTGCGGGGTTTGTCTACGTCTGCACCGCGCGCTACGGCGGCGTAATAGGCGATAAGCTGTAAAGGGATGACAGCCAAAATGGGGGCTAATAGCGGGTCCGTGCTGGGAAGGCGGATTTCGTCATGCGCGATTGTGGCGGTTAGGGCCTCATCGCAATTAGAAACAGCCACAGTAAAAGCTCCCCGTGCGCGCACGACCTCAACATTGCTGACCATTTTCTCGGCTATGTCAGGCTGGGTAAAGAGACACACCACCGGAGTGCCCTCGGTAATAAGTGCAAGGGTGCCGTGTTTTAGCTCGCCCGCGGCATAAGCCTCGGCGTGGATATAGGAGATCTCCTTAAGCTTCAGCGCTCCCTCGAGCGCTACGGCATAATCGAGCCCCCTGCCAATGAAAAAGGCGTGTTCGCTTTGCGCTAGGCGCTGTGCTATCGCTTTCACAGCATCGGTTTGCAGAAGAATCTCGCTCACATACTGCGGAAGGGCCTTTATTCCCTGCAACAACTCAAGCGCGCGCTCCGGCGTCAGCGTGCCACGGGCTACGCCAAGCTCAATCGCGATTAGCGTAAGTGCGGCGAGCTGGGTCGTGTAGGCCTTAGTAGACGCCACCGCAATCTCCGGCCCTGCCAAAGTATGCAGCACATGCTCGCCTTCGCGCGACACGGAACTCCCGACAACGTTAGTAATGGCGATGGTACGGCAACCCTGCCGCTTAGCTTCGCGCAAGGCGGCCAACGTATCGGCGGTCTCGCCGGACTGGCTGACGATAATGACCAAGTCCTCGGGGCAGAGCACCGGCTGACGGTAGCGAAACTCTGAGGCCACATCGACCTCCACATGTATGCGCGCCAGCTTTTCAATCAGCGCTTTCCCTACGAGGCCGGCGTGATACGCGGTGCCGCAGGCGACGATTGCAATTCGTTTTATGCTGCTAACCGTTTCACGCGTGAGATCGATCTCTGCGGCCAGATTAGTGCCACCGCCTTGCACGCGACCGACGAGTGTATCCTTGAGTGCTTTAGGCTGCTCGTGAATTTCTTTGAGCATAAAGTGCGGAAAGCCCGCTTTCTCAGCGGCGACTTCGTCCCACTCTACATACATAACAGTTTTTTGCACGGCTTTTCCTTGACGGAAGAATTCCACTCCCTCAGTCTTAAGCACGGCAAGGTCGCCGTCATCAAGCACTACCGTGCGCCGCGTGTAAGGTAAGAGCGCAGGGATGTCGGAAGCCAAAAAGCTTTCGCCCTGCCCGAGTCCAATGATAAGAGGGCTGTCTTGCCGATAAGCTACCACCGTGCTTGGGTCGTCCGCCGAAACTACAGCTATGGCGAAGGCCCCCCGCAACTTCGCGACTGCGTCTTGCACTGCCGTGGGCAAATCTCCGTCATACAGCTCTTCTAAGAGATGCGGTATGACTTCCGTGTCTGTTTCCGACAGAAACTTGTGTCCGCGGGACACAAGCTCGCGGCGCAACTCATTGTAGTTCTCGATGATGCCGTTGTGCACGACAGCGAAACTCCCATCGCACCCCATATGGGGGTGGGCATTAAGGTCGGTAGGTGCGCCGTGAGTCGCCCAACGGGTGTGCCCTATCCCTAGGTGCGCAGAAGTGTGCGGACTATGCTGTAGGCGTTCCGCCAGCACGTTTAAGCGTCCGGCGTTCTTGGCCAACACCAGTCCCCCGTCGTCAAACAACACGATACCCGCTGAATCATATCCCCGGTACTCCAAACGTCCAAGGCCGTCCATAATGACGCCCATGGCCCTAGGACTACCGATATAGCCAACTATACCACACATTAAGTGAGTGTCCTCCTCTGCTATATTAGAGCTGCCCAAAGCATTGTTCCGCCAATCACTTGGCGGTTTTCGCTAGGGGCTTCGGCCGCCCTAGGCCCGGGGGCATCCGCCGAATCTTCGATAAACCCCCACCTCGTCATCTGGCTGGGCAATACTACTTGGAATGCCAAGTAACAATGCGCTACTTCACCAGATCAGGCGCTTGCACTTCGTACTGCCGCCGCTACTGCCTCTGCCGTGAGATTAGCTGTCGTTTCGTCTTCCGCCTCCACCATCACCCTTACGCACGCCTCTGTGCCGGATGGGCGCACTAAGATACGTCCCGTTTCGCCTAGAGTGACTTCGGCCTGCATTATCGCCTCCTTTACCGCTGTGTGTTTCATGGCGGCATGTTTGTTATGTACGGCGACGTTTAAGAGCACCTGCGGGAAACGCCTAAACTCGTCGAGCCAAGCATCTAGGGGCCTGCCCTGCTCAACTATGGCCTTCAGCAGCATCAAGGCGGTCAGCAGACCATCCCCCGTGGTGCTTGATGCCAAGAAAATGCAGTGTCCGGACTGCTCCCCGCCAAGAACCGCGCCAGAGCTCTGCATTTCGGCCAAGACGTAACGATCTCCTACCTGTGCCCGTCGCACCTTTATATCTTTACGCCGCAGTACGGCGTCAAGACCTAAATTGCTCATCACTGTCCCCACCACTGTATCCCGCGGAAGTAATCTTCTGGCCTGCAGGAAGGATGCGCAAACATGGAGGATGTTGTCCCCGTCGGCGAGTCGCCCATGTCCGTCGCAGGCGATAAGCCTATCTGCATCCCCGTCAAACGCCAGGCCTAGGTGAGCGCGTTCAGCCCTGACTCTGTCCTGCATGCGCTGCGGGTAGGTAGAACCCGCGTCGACGTTAATGTTAAGTCCGTCCGGGGAGACGTTTAGCGGGATAACCGTAGCCCCAAGTGCCGTGAAAAGGGCCGGGGCTAGGGCAAAGGCGGCGCCGTTAGCCGCGTCCACAACAATCCTCTGCCCCTCTAAGTCCACGGGAACCACGCGCTTGAGGTACGCTAGATAGTCTTCCTTGAGTGCACCGTCCTGCCTGAGTATGCCTACCTGGTCTCCTGAGACAGAGCGGGCGCCGCCTCCTAGCACTATCGCCTCGATGGCGTCTTCCACTTCATCGGGAAGCTTATACCCCGCCTGCGAGAAGAACTTGATGCCGTTGTCTATGGCGGGATTGTGCGAAGCGGAAACAACTGCGCCTATGTTCGCGCCGTAGTGACGTGTCAGGTAGGCGAGTGCCGGGGTGGGCACTACGCCTAGGTCAACGACATCTGCGCCGGCGGACATGCAGCCTGCGGCCAAGGCGGAAACGAGCAGATCGCCTGAGCGACGCGTGTCCCTACCGACAAAGACCACCGGGTTATGAGAGGAGGCAAGTGCGGTAACAGCGGCACGGCCTAGGGCGAGTGCCATTTCTGGGGTTAGTTCTGTGTTGGCCTTGCCGCGCACACCGTCGGTGCCAAACATGCGCAACTCATTTCACCTTCTCACTTCATCTTGAGGTTCCGGCGATTACGCGAACACTGACTGCAGGCGGTGAGACCAGATACGCACCTAGAGGCGCGACTGGTTTTACCTCAACAGTCGTGCCGACAGCAATACCGGTCACATCGATAGGAATGACGAGTTCGGTAAAGCCCTGCAAAATATCGGGAGGCGCGGCTATTGTCGCCCGCAAGTCTTGATTTCCCGGAGGATACACCATCTCCAGACGTACTGCCTTGATGTCGTCTCCATCCTGCCCCCGCGCTTCCAGCCTAATCGGCACCGGCTTCGTCGGGTAAACAGGTTGACGATATCGAACCGAGCTTACACTTAAGGATACGTCAGCCAGGCGGTGGCCAGCCGCATCAAGGGGGACCAGCTCAGCACTGGCATCAACAGAGGCAGACAAACCACCGACGTCAAGGCGGACGACTAAGGGAGCCAAGCGAGCGACAGCGCTGCGCCCGCCTGTAGCCACGACTGTGCCGGGCGTGACCTGACCGGCAGGAGCAAAGAAGCCTGCGGCAATGTCCCCTGCGAGTGACAATTGCACGGGCACGGTAGTCGAGATAATCTGGTCCAGTGCTACTTCCATGCGGGCGGGAGTGCTGCTTACGGCCTCTACTCCGCTAGGGAGTACTACCCGAACGCTCAGATGGTGCGTTCCCTCGTTAAGACCCGTAAGGTCCAGAAACGCCACCACATCCTGCGTCTTCAGCCCGTCTACAGTGAGGCGCGGCCCGCGTATAGTCAGAACCACAGTGGCAGGAGGTTGACGCACTAAAGTGAGTCCGACCGGACGGTTGCGCACTTCTAGCGTAACGGCGCTAAGCCGCCGCGTCTGTAGCTCAACTGTCACACCCGTAGGACTTTGAGTATACATGACAAAGAACCATAATACTAGGGCAAGAACTAAGGCTAGGATATGGGTACCGATGTCAGTGCGGTTAATTCTCACGGCTTCACCCCCCACGGGAATAGGGAAGGTACTTGCTCAGGTTGCAGCGACTCCTCCAGTCGTTTGGCGAGGGAGCGCGCGTCAAGATGGCGAAACAGTCTCCCGCCCAGAGCGAGCGAGATGCCGCCGGTCTCCTCGGATACAACTACCGCCAAAGCATCGGTTTCTTCAGTTATGCCTAGCGCCGCGCGGTGGCGCGTACCTAGTTCTTGGTCTAAGTTGTGGTTAGCGCTAAGCGGTAGGTAGCACCCGGCAGCAGCTAAGCGACCGTGCCTGATAACCACCGCCCCGTCATGTAAAGGAGTATTAGGCACAAAAGTGTTGGTCAACAGCGCTATACTGACAACTGCGTCTATAGCCACACCCGTCTCAGTATACTCCGTGAGGCCTGTCTCTCGCTCTATTACTATCAGTGCCCCGGTGCGGGTTTGGCTGAGTGCGCCCGCCGCGTCCGCCACCAGGGAAGCCATACGGGACTTTTCCGGCAGTTCCGAAGACAAGTGAAAACGCTTGCTTAGGATGCGGCTTCGTCCCAAGTGCTCGAGCGCTCGCCTTAGCTCAGGCCAAAATAATATAGGCACCGCAACAAAACCAGCTGCTATAGTGCGCGAGAGCAGCCAGTTAAGTGTCCATAGACCTAGCCGGTCGCTGATTACCGTCACACCCAGCAGTACCGCCAATCCTTTTATTAACTGCACGGCACGGGTATCGCGGATAAGAACAATCAGGCGATAGAACACATAGTAAACGATTGCTACATCGACTATGTCCAGCACGCGCACTTCTGCGAGAACTTGCGAAAACACATCCCACATTGACGCGTCTCTCCTTTCGCGCTACCTGCTGTGCCCTCTCTCTAGGGACTAACTACGCAGCCTATTTAGCAAGGAGGCTAAGAAACCTGCCTGCTGAGTAGAAGCGCCGCTTGTCGGCTCGGTCGCAACATCCTTGGTCTCTACGTGCCTCCCCATGCGTCTAAGCACGCTGACCTCGTTCTCGCGAGCGAAGGCGTTGTCGGGATGTATGGACAGTATCTCTCGCCATACATCCAAGACCTCGTCAAGCCTGCCCTCACGTTCATACATGTCAACCTTTGCCATTAGTGCCGGCAGGTACTTGGGGTCAACGGTCAGCGCCTGCTGCCAAAACACTTGCGCTTCGTCGTAACGTCCGCGCCGAGCAGCGGACTGACCTAGATTGAAATGGGGGTGGGGGTTCTTCGGGCTCTCCGCCGCTGCTTGGAGCCATAGCTCATAGGCGCGCTCGCTGTTGTCTTGCCTGTCATAGACTTCCCCTAAGGCCAACAAGACGTCAACATCCTTAGGTGCTAAGGCCGCTGCCTGCTCTAAGTGCAGGGCTGCCGCCGTCAGGTCACCTAAGCTTAGGTGGGCGAGCCCTAGGTTGAAGCGCACTCGACTGTCATCTCGTCCGGAGGCGAGAAAGTCTTGGCCATAGTTTATGCACTTGTGTCGGTCTCCTTGGTCAAGGCACAGCGCACAGAGGTTAACTAGGGCCCGTGGGTCTTCCGGCAGCAATTTTAGCACTGCCTTCCACTCCTCTTCTGCCTCCTGTGGCTGGCTCCTCAGCAAATGGACTTCCGCTAAGGTATAGTAAATCGAGGGATTGCTAGGTTGCAGCGCCTTAGCTTTGCGCAAATGCAAGAGCGCTGCGTCGCTCATTCCTTGTAGAGCATATACCTTCCCCAGAAAGTAGTGTGCATTAGCGTTCTTCTTGTCTATCTGAATGACGCGCTGCCAAGCGGCGATGGCCTCATGGAGCATCTCTTTCTCGGCATAGGCTATGCCCAACAGGTATAGGCTTAGGGGTCGACCGGGCGCAAACCGCACTGCCTGTGAAAAGTGCGTTATGGCCTCATCAACCGCACCCTTTTGCATAAGTGCGACCCCTAAATCATGGTGTGCGGCGGCGTTCTTGGCATCGCGCGCTATGGTGTTCTGGCATACTCTGATGATTCCTTCGAGCTGTTCCGGCGTGTATTTTTCTGTCACTAGCGCAATGCCCCCCTGACGAAAGATCTTACCTC